>RHFB01000072.1 GCA_003724285.1 Nitrosopumilus sp. H13
GTCATAATGGCAGTCGAGGAAAAGCCGAGGGCCCTGCAGACAAGCGACATTACGCAAAAGATATTCCAGGTGGACTTTCACATAGGGGTGGCCGCCGCCGGATACATACCTGATGCCAGAATCCAGGTGGACAATGCCAGGTTTTTCTCGCAGGGAAACAAGATGACATATGACGAGTCAGTAGAGGTGGCTACTGTGGCAAAGCACCTTGCAGACCAGTCCCACCAGTTCACCCAGTACTCTGGCGTGAGGCCAAACGGGGTCTCGCTGATAATTGCAGGAATTGATCAAAAGGGCGAGTCGATATACGTGACTGATCCAAGCGGCACGTACGTCCAGTACGCCGCAGTCGCGATAGGCGCAAGCTCTGAAGATGTGAACGAGTTTTTAGAAAAGTACTATGATTCCAATATGGGCCTGGAGGATGCCGCATCGCTGGCCATTGCGGCAATCAACCTAAAGGCAGAGCAGAAAAACGGCACGAGCCACATCAAGATGGCAAAGATCACAGCAGGGTCCAAGACATTTGAAAAGATTCCAGAGTCAGATCTGACAGGCTATTCCCAAAACGCGTCAAAGTTTTCAAGTTGAGACAATCACCGGACAACACACAGGATACTGGCTTGGGCGCCTATTGGGGCGAGGTGATGCAGGTACTAGAGGAGATCATCCCCGTATATGACAAGGTCAACTCGATAATCTCGCTTGGCAGGGATTCTGCCCACAGGGACCGCGGGATCTCGGGAAGGGTCGGGCCCGGCGACCGAATCCTTGATGCGGGGTCGGGCTTTGGCAACATGTCAAAGGCCGCCAGACGGCTTGTCAGGGACGTCAGGATTACACTTTATGATCCGCTGGTTCCAATGCTGCAAAACACCGGCAGGTGCTTTGAGAGCGCGCCGGACATGGCAAACGGGGTCTTTGAGCACATTCCGTTCCGGGACGGCGAGTTCGACGCGGTCCTGTGCGGCTATTCGCTGCGCGATGCAATCAGTTTGAGGACTGCAATCTCTGAGATCCACAGGGTGCTAAAAAACGGCGGCAGGCTGGTGATAGTGGATCTTGGCAAGCCCGACGGGGCGCTAGTCAGGGCAGGCGTCTCGCTTTATCTCCGGTGCGTCCTGCCGGTGCTTGCGCTTGCTGCAGGGGGGAGGCTGGGACTCAAGTTTGGCACGCTGTATGGCACGTACAAGAGGTGGCCGCAAAACCGCAGGCTGGAGAAGATGCTGCTTGAAAAGTTTCAGAGGGTAGAGTTCGAGAAGGATCTTATGGGCGGGGCAATAATGGTCGCCGCATACAAATGAACCGCGTCCTAGCACTGGTAAATATGACCGGCCTGATTGTGGGCGTGTCATACGGCCTGCACGGGCCCATACTTCCCATATTTGCAAAGAACGTCATCGGCGCCACGTACACGGAGCTGGGCCTGATCGGGTTTGCCAACTTTATCCCGTACATGTTCATCCCCCTCTTTGTGGGCGCGCTGCTTGACAGGTTCAGCAACGCCAGGCTGCTTGCCGTAGGCGCGGCAGTCAACGCCGTGTCAGTGTATCTGCTGTCTGTAGCGCACACAGTCCCAGAGATCACGGCATTTAGGATAATGACTGGCGTGGCGCACGCCTTTTTCTGGCCCCCGTGCGAGTCAATAATTGCAAACGAGAGCCGGGGCCGGGACAGGGTAAGGAACATATCGTGGTTTACAATGTTTTTTGTAATAGGGTTCATGACAGGGCCCCTGCTCGGGGCGGTGTTTTTGGAGGAGACAGACTCTGCATACAGGCTGCTCTTCCAGGTTGCGGCGTTTATGCTTGCGGCAGGAATAGTGACTGCGCTGCTCGGGTCAGGCGGCAGGGCAGGGATGCGCCGCGAGCGGTTCTCGATCAGATCCATAGCAGAGATGAAAAAGTTCCCGGAAGTGATAGTGCTGCTGGTGTTTTGCACGTCGTCATTTGGGATAATCCTCACGATATATCCGGCGTTCCTAAATGATCGCGGCATGACGGCAGTGGACATACTGCTGCTCTACTTTGTGTTCGGCATAGCCAGGACGGTGACGCTCGTGTTTGCAGGCAGGCTTGCTGCAAGGACAGGCCACACGCTGATTGCAGCCACTGCCGCGATATCTGCGGGGCTTGCCATATCCGTGGTGGCAGACTCGATCATGTCGTTTGCCGCCGCGCTGATCCTGATGGGGTTTGGATTCAGCATCTTTTTTCCGCTGACGCTGGAGATAATCCTGAGCAGGACAAAGAGGGCGATATCTGGAAAGATGATCGGCGCATACGAGACCGTGTTTGGGGTGGGATGGGCAGTAGGCCCCACCATAGGGGGCCCCATTACTATGCTAGGCGACACGGTGCCGTATGCGGTATTTTGCATTGCAGGCGTGGGCGTCACGGCGCTTGCCATACTCTCAAGAAAGAGGCTCGAGCCGCAGGGCAGTCATTACGTTTAATTTCAAACCATGCCATTACACAGGCATGTACCAGCTAAATGTGGCGGGAAGCGAATGGGTAATAATCATATTTGTAGCACTGGTTCTGATTCTTGGGACCGGAAGGCTTCCGGGGGCCGCAAGAAAGCTTGGCAAGGCGGTGAACAGCTACAACAAGGCAAGAGACGAGATCCGGGACAGCCTCAAGGAGGCAGAGCCTCCCGGGATCACGGGGCCCGTGCGGACAGAGCGTGAAAAGCTCGAGGCCATTGCAAAGACGTCTGGAATAAAGGCAGAAGGCATGACAGACGACGAGCTGCGCGCCTCCATCTCTGAGCGGTTTGGCAAAAGGGACGAATCAGCAGACGGCCTGAAGCAATAAATCGGCGCACGCGCCAGCAGGATTGTATTGAAGCTCAAGTGCCCAAAGTGCGGCTCCGGGATGGAGATTCAAAGGACGTTTGATGGAATGGCGTACGTCTCGTGCGGGTGCGGCATAGGGGACACGCTAAAGTACTCGGGGAGTGATGACGAGGTGTTTTTGGAGTTTCTTACAAGGTACGACGAGGGGCTGGTAGGCAAGGCCCCGCCGGTAGGTGTCCGCGACAAAAAAGAGATCGCAGAGATGATCAGAAAAAACAAGCCCGATCAGACGACAAAGGAGATACTCCATACAAAGGAGGACTATGTGGCAGAGTACAGGGTGCTAGAGTACTCAGAGCCGGACATGGGAAGGAAGATAACAGAGATGGGGCTTGATGCATCACTGTCTGAGGGCCTGGCAGGGCTGGGAATGGAGAGGCTTTACGGCTTTCAAGACGAGGCTGTCCGGGAGATCATCTCAGGGAACAGCGTGGCAATAGATGCGCCCACCGCATCAGGGAAGACAGAGGCGTTCTTGATTCCCACAATACAGAGGATACTGGATCACTCAGAAGAGGGAGTCTACGCCGTGTTTGTATACCCGACAAAGGCGCTCGCGCGGGACCAGCATCCAAAGATACGGCAGCTGGCACAAAGCGTCGGGATCAGAACGGGGGTGTTTGACGGGGACACCGGCAGCAGTGAGAGGAACAAGATAATTAATAATCCGCCGCACATCATAATTACCAACTTTGACGTGCTGCACTATCACATGTGGCGCAAGACCAGATTTTCAGCGCTGCTTGGCACGGTCAGGATGGTCATAGTTGACGAGGCCCACCAATACTCGGGGATATTTGGCTCAAACGTCCACTATATCATAAAGAGGCTCAAGAGGCTGTGCGGCAAGCTGCAGTTTGTGGCGGCATCTGCAACTCTTGATGACCCGGGAGGGTTTTGCGGGCAGCTGTTTGGCCAAGAGATGCATACGGTGCGCGGCTCTGGCAGGAGGGGCAGGACCGACTTTGTAATGCTGTTTCCATCCCTTCGAAAGCAGAGGGCGCTCATGATAGATCTGGTAAAAAAGATGACGGAAAAAAGACACAAGACGATGGTGTTTAGCAACTCGCACAAGAACTCGGAGCTTTTGGCAGTACAGGCAAGAAGAAGGAAGGTGGATGTCATGGTGCACAGGGCCGGATTAACTGCCAGATACAGGGAGTCCGTGGAAAAAAAGTTCAAGGAGGGCAGTCTGATGGCAATCTCGTGCACCCCCACGCTTGAGCTTGGAATAGACATAGGTGATGTGGACTGTGTCGTGTCTGCCATTGTACCGGTAAACAGGCTGGTTCAGAGGATTGGCAGGGCCGCAAGGAAGGGGCAGCACGGATACGCGTTTTTGGCGCTCGGGAATGATCCCATATCACAGTACTATAGAAACCACCCGGGCGACTATTTTGAGGATGCCGAAAAGGCATACATTGATCCAAAGAACCCGTTCATAGAAGACATACAGGTGCTTGCAATGGCGTGCGACCGCGACATATCTGCAGGCGAGCTTGCAGAGCACCGGGAAGTAGTGGAGAAACACGTGATACACGGCAAACTCGTGCAATCCGGCAAAAAGATAACCCCCAACCTCAAAAAGATCTCGCAGGATCTGGCAGATTACAGCATCAGGGGGATTGGAAAGACAGTAGACATTTTTCTGGACGGTCAAAAGATGGGCGACAGGGCGCTTCCGATAGCTCTTGAAGAGCTGCACAAGGATGCGATATATCTTCTTGCAGGAAGGCGCTACCGCGTAATAGAGATGGAGCACGCAAGGAGAAGCTTTGCAAGGCTTGAGAGAATTCCCTCAAAGTATCCGTACTATACAAAGGCGCTCACAGAAGACACGCCCACCATAAAAGAAGAGTTTGAGAGAAAGAAGGCAGGCGGCATCGAGGTGGCCTTTTGCAAGCTGCACATACAAAAGAGCGTGTACGGATACGCCAATATCGAGCTTGGAAGCGACGCCGGGCAGGGCGAAAAGATAATGCTCGAGGAGCCTCTAAGGTACGACTTTGACACAAAGGGGATCGTGTTTTGCGCCCCCAGGCCGCTTGATGCGATTGGCAAGGCAGACGATGCCGAGTACGAAAACGGAGTCAGAGAGATAGTGGGCGACGCAGGATGCGCAATGCCGGAATACGTGGAGACAAGCGGGTATCATGCGACAGAGCACGTGGTGATAGAGGGGAGCAACATGATCATTGGCGGCGCCTCGCAGGATCTTGGCGGGATTTCAATGGGATCATCTGGCATGATTTATGTGTATGACGGGGCGGTGGGGGGGAGCGGCGCCAGCAAGGCCCTCTATGACAGGCTTGAGAAGGTCTTTGAGCGCGGCAGGGACATAGTCAGGGAATGCCCGTGCACCAGCACGGACGGGTGTCCCCGGTGCACGTATTCATACAAGTGCGGCAACAACAACGAGTTTCTCCACAAGCTCTCGGCGCTCGAGGTATTTGAGAGGATAAAGTCAGGCGAGCAGACAGAAATTGTGAACCACGAGGGGAGCAGGCCGCTGGTATGACGCAATAAAATCAAATACTAGCACGCCTTTCAAAAAGCCATGGAAAAAGTGGCGCTGGTCACGGGCTGTTCGTCGGGAATAGGGCTGGAGACTGCCCTTGCTCTTGCAAGGGACGGGTATGACACGTTTGCAGGAATGAGGGACACCTCAAAGTCGGCTGCTCTAGAAGAGGCCGCAAAAAAAGAGGGGCTAAAGGTGGTTGTTACGGAGATGGATGTGGACAGGGAAAGCTCGATAGAATCCGCATTCAAAGGCGTGGGCGGGCGCCTAGACGTGCTGGTAAACAACGCCGGATACATGGAGTTTGGATGTGTTGAGGACGTCCCGCTAGAGTCGTTTAGAAGGCAGTTTGAGACGAACTTTTTTGGAATTGTAAAGACCATACAAGAGGCGGCCCCGATAATGAGGAGACAAAAGTCGGGAACGATAGTGAATGTAAGCTCCGTGGTAGGCAGGATGGGGCTTCCGGGATCGTCTGCATACATCAGCACAAAGTTTGCGCTCGAGGGGCTCAGCGAGTGCCTCAGGTACGAGCTGGGGCAGTTTGGCATAAGAACCACGCTCATAGAGCCGGGCGTAGTAAAGACCAACTTTTTTGACTCGATGAACGTGTCAGAGGCCGGGACGGATCCAAAGTACAAGGAGCTCACAGAGCACATACTTGGGGGACTCCGGATGATGGTAGAGATGGGCACTGCCCCCTCCCAGGTCGCAGACGCCATCATAAAGGCGGTTCACTCCGACGAGGTACTTCCAAGGTACGTGGTGGGCACTGATGCGGCCATGTTCATGGAGGCAAAAAAGAACAAGACGGACGCAGAGTTTGAAAAATACATGGGCAAGGAGCTGTTCCCATAGCCGTGTCAGAATACTACTTTGACTTTGCATTCTTCAAGATAGACCCCAAGTGGAGGTGGATGGCCGACCTGGCAAAAGAAGAGTCTGCAAAGGAGGTTGAAAACGTGGTAAGGAACTCGGGGATCATGTTCAGGTCGTACTCGAATCTGGGGCTGCGAGACGATGCCGACTTTATGTTCTGGTTTGCCGCAGAGACCGTGGCAGAGATACAAAGCGTGATGGAAAAGATCTACAAGACGGTGTTTGGCAAGTATATCACGCCGTCTAGGACGTACCTGTCATGTACTAGGCCGTCAATATACGTGCAGGACCAAAAGCAGCACGGGTTTGTCACAGGCAGCGAGCCCAAAAAGCACGTAATAGTATACCCCTTTACAAAGACCCGGGAGTGGTACCTGCTGCCGAGGGAAAAACGCCAGGAGATAATGGACGAGCACATCGAGGTAAGCAAAAAGTACCCTCAGATAATACTCAACACAACGTACTCGTTTGGCATACATGACGAGGACTTTATGCTCGCATTTGAGGCAGATGATATCCGGGACTTTCAGGACTTGATAATGGATCTGAGGGAGACGCAGGTCTCCTCGTACGTCAAAAACGACATTCCCATGATCGTGTGCGTCAGAAAGGACGTCGTTTCGCTGATATCAAGCATGGGATAGC
>RHFB01000061.1 GCA_003724285.1 Nitrosopumilus sp. H13
CATAATACGCCCAAGACCTTTTTTCAAATACATAAATAGTAATGATCTGTTGGTCAAGTAGGATGAATACAAGGCGCACGGCAACATCAGCGGCACTAGTACTCGTTGCATTGACGCTAGTCGCAGTGACTCTTCCCGGAGCCCATGCCCAGGCCCAAGGAATGGCCATCACGGTCACAGCCGAGCAGGGATCTGACACAATCACAGTAACTGGAAAGACGACCTCGGATAGGACCGATGTCACATTCACGATAACATCACCAAGCATATCCACAATAGACATTGACCAAGTGACGCCAGATGCCAACGGCGAATTTCAAGTGACATTCAAGGTGGGTCCTAGGTGGACTGAGAACGGGTTCTACGAGATAGAGGCAAAGCAGGCAGAAAACGCATTATACACGCTTCAGACCCTAATCGAGATAAATGATGGAGCTACAGCTCAGACCTCCATAACAGAGTCCAATCTGCCAAGAGGAATACTTGTTGCCGGGCCAAACGTTGCAATTGACGCAGGGATGACTATGAATGCAGACGCAGTCATAGGCTCTACCACCATCATGATTACCGGGACTACTGACAGATTGCGTGAGGACATTACGATGAGTGTGACCAATCCAAATGGCAATGTCGTATCAGCACGCCAGATATCCCCAGATGCTGACGGCACATTCTCCGCTATAATTACCACCGGGGGACCCCTGTGGAGCAAGGACGGATTTTACACCGTGACCGGGCAGCAAAATGACAGCCCCCTGTACAGAGCCTCGGCCGAGGTGGATATCAAGGACGGGATCATAGTACCAGAGTTTGGAGCCATAGCTGCAATGATTCTGGCAGTGGCAGTCATTTCGATAATTGCCGTATCTGCAAGGTCAAGGCTGAGCATCATGCCAAGATACTGAAAAATACAGCTTTTTTCGTTTTTTAAAATACATAAATAGTGAGTATCTGTAGGCGCAACAGGATGAACAACCGCACGTCGTTTGCGCTACTAGCCATTTTGGCGGTAGCAGGCACCATGACTGCCTCGGCATATGCTCAGGTTCTACCCGAATGCATAGATTGCTCCATGGAGGAGATCAAGGAAGAGGCAAACAGGATCCTGCTTGGAGACTTGCCCATAGTGGTCTGGACAGATGCAGAGGGATACGGCCACAGCGATACAATCACGCTGACAGGCAAGATAGCAAATATCGATTCCGTCTCCCCCGTCCTAGTCAGAGTCACAAGCCCGCTAAACTCCATCGTCACAATCAAACAGATTAGTCCTGACGATATTGCAGACGACGGCAGTTTCGAGGCATCCTTGAACACTGCAGGATCAAAGTGGAAGTATGATGGAACCTACACAATTCAGGTAAACTATGGCAGCTCTAATGACAAGATCAAGGTGGAACTGACCGGCGGAGTCGCGTACGAGCCAAAGTTCGCAACGCCTGCGCAAAAACCGATATCATGCGGTGACAACGAGCTAATTGCAAGCGAGCAGTGCATACCGTATACAATCTCGGGTGGAATTGTGACTGGCGCATTCATCAACACAAAGGACACGTCAGTCGTCATCAACATTGAATCTACAGACGACGGCATACTGACCATAAACCCTGCAAAGTCAGTTCAGGACGGCATATTTGCGGTGCTAGTTGACGGACAAGAGTCGGACGACGTCGAGTATGACGGAAACATGGTGACTGTAATGTTCCCGGCAGGCACCGAGCAGATAGAAGTATTTAGCACCTTTGTAATCCCAGAGTTTGGAGCCATAGCTGCAATGATTCTGGCAGTGGCAATCATATCAATAATTGCCGTATCTGCAAGGTCAAGGCTGAGCATCATGCCGAGATACTAGGCCACAACCGGTCATTTTCTCATTGTTAATAGTAAAGGAAATATAGAAACGCGCAATTTGAGAATTTGTGAGAATCGAGATAGCAGGCATGATCCTAGCACTGGTTCTGTTCCCGGCAGCTTTTGCACAAGAGCCGCTGGCCATCGAGACAAACAGCGGCACCTATTTTGAGGGCGACACCATAGTGGTGTCAGGCAGTGTGGGCATCAGGTTCTCTGACGGGACGCCGGTCATAATACGCATTCTAAGCGAGGGCAGCCAGGTGGACGTATACCAGGGTCCGCCAGCCCTAGACAACGGGTTTGCCGCTCATTTTATCGCAGAGGGGCCGCAGTGGAAAAAATCCGGCACGTATGAGATAAGGGCATCCTATGGCGAGTACACGAAAAACATCATGTTTGAGTTCTCGACGGACCATACCTCCCGCAGTACAGAGGATACTTTTGAGGTGGATGCCGGCAGCAGGGGGACGTTTGACATAAAGTACTCGATCAGCGGCGGCACCATAAAAGACATGAGAATAGTCCCGAAAAACCTCGGAATGATAGTAGAGATAGAGGCGACAGACGGAGGCAGTATGACGCTTGATCTTCCAAGGGAGTTTATAGGAGCAGAGGCGCAAGACTCCAAGGACATCCCGTTCATAGTGCTAGTTGACGGGATTGAAGTGGATGCGATAGAGGCCCCCGTCCACTCTGAGTTTCGTACCATAACAATCGACTTTTTTGAAGACGACGCGGTAGTTGACATAATCGGCACGTATGCGATCCCGGAGTTTGGGGCAGTCATGCTCATAGTGATAGCAGGCACTGCCGCAATGGTTGCAGCATCCCGCAGGATCTAAAACGAGTACTTTTCCCGAAACGGCGAGACTGCGCGCAGCTCCGATACCACCCTGCCCAGCACGGCTGCCGCCTGTCCCATCTCCTCTTTTGTGTTAAAGACGCCGACTGTCATGCGCAGCGAGCCGGTAATCTGCTCGAGTGAGAACCCCATCGCCTGCAGGACGTGCGATGCCTTTTGCGTGTGCACAGAGCACGCAGAGCCAGTCGACGCGGCTATCCCGTGCTCGTCAAGCTTTATTATCAAATCCTCCCCGTTGACCCCTAGAAACGTAAAGTGGGCGCTGTTTGGCAGCCGGGACTCGGGGTGCCCGTTGAGCGCAGATCCCGGGATCTCCATCACCTGCCGTACAAGATCGTCCCGGAGATCCCGCATGTGGGACGCGTTTGCCTCTAGATTCTCCCGGGCAATCTCGCACGCCCTGCCAAACCCCACCACTCCTGCCACGTTCTCGGTGCCAGAGCGCATCCCGTCCTCCTGGCCGCCGCCTAAAATCACGGGATCCAGCCTGATGCCGCTGCGCACATAGAGAGCTCCTGCCCCCTTTGGGCCGTACAGCTTGTGGGAGGATACTGACAGCATGTCAACTCCCAAATCCCCCACATTGATTGGAATCTTGCCTGCCGCCTGGACTGCGTCCGTGTGAAACAAGACGCCGCGGCTGCGGCACATCCTGGCAAGCTCTGCTATCGGCTGGATGGTTCCCACCTCGTTGTTCCCAAACATGACAGACACGAGGCAGGTCTCATCGGTAATGCTCTTCTCCAGATCCCTCGGGCTTATCATGCCGAGTTTGTCGGGGGCAAGATACACCACGTCAAGGCCGTCCCGCTCAAGCCTCCTGCACGGCTCTAGCACCGCGTCGTGCTCTATGCTGGTGGCAATCACCCGTCCTTTGGAGGCTGCCCCCAGCAGGGCCGTGTTGTTTGACTCTGTGCCGCCAGAAGTGAGCAGAATCTCAGAGGGGTCTGCCCCTATCAGCGACGCCACCTGCCGCCGGGCACGCTCCACTGCCTTGCGTGCAAGCCTGCCGTACCTGTGAATCGAGGACGGGTTGCCGTACCGTTCTGCCATGTATGGCGCCATCGACTCGATCACGTCAGGGTGCACCCGCGTAGAGGCGGCATTATCAAGGTATATCAATCCGCAATCACGTTTATCTTTCCCTGTCTGTAGCCCTGCCTGTCTATCTCTACCTTGTCAAAGCCGATGGTGAGCAGGCGCTCTGATATCTGGTGCAGCGCGGCATCAAGCGCAGGTATCGCTTCTGGCTCGACTTCTATCCTGGCAGAGCCGTCCATGTCGCGCACCCTGACCTGGCGCACGCCTGCATGCCTCCTCACAATGTCCTCCCCAAGCTCGATTCGCGCAAGCCTCTCTGCAGTAACCCTCTGCCCCCACGGAATCCGGGACGCAAGGCACGAGTTTGATGGCCTGTCATGTATGGAGAGGCCCGCATGCCCTGCCGCCTTGCGCACATCTGCCTTTGTAAACCCGGTCTCTGCAAGCGGGCTGAGGACTCCGCTGTCCTTCATGGCTGCGATCCCGGGACGATAGTCCCCGAGATCATCGAGGTTGGTCCCATCCACTATGAGCGCGCCGTGTCTTTTTGCAAGCCCTGCAAGGCGCCCTCCAAGCTCCGTCCTGCAGTAAAAGCACCGGTCCGAGTCATTCCTTGCAAAGTCCTCGTTTTGAAGCTCGTCATAGCGTATGGTCATGCTGGGTATTCCTATCTCAGAGCAGATGCGCCCTGCAGACTCGAGCTCCTCCCGGGACAGCGTCTTGTAATCTGCAGTCACTGCAGTGGCCAGCCCGCCGAGCTTTTGGTATGCCGCATATGCCACAAGTGCGCTATCCACCCCCCCGGAGAGGGCCACAAGCACCCTGCCCCTGCCTTCAAACCAGCCGATCAAACAGTCAAGCTTGTCCATTCTCGATCTCCCTTCTTAGCAGCGACTCGGTCTCCTTTACCGGCATGCCAGTCTCTTCTGAGACGCGCACTATATCATCAAACTCTATCTTAAAGTCGCGCCTTCCCTTGAACTCGGATCTCTTGTAGGACACCTCAAAGGCCCTGTCTCCCAGGCGTATGGTGGCGCGGTGCTCTGTCCTTGGAACTACAAACCTTGCAGACTCGGAGATGCGGACCCCCAGCGTGCCGGTCTCAAGCACCAGGGTATCAACTATATCCTCTACCGTGTCATCATCGCACATTACAGAGACGAGGTTTGTCGGCCTCCCCTTTTTTGTAATGCCGTGAAATATGGACACGTCTCTGGCGCCTACTGCCATTACCTTTTCTATCAGGTTGCCAAGTATCTCGCCGGAGACGTCATCCACGTTTGTCTCTAGGATCTTTACAGAGTCGGTCCCAATGGAGTCTGTGCCGCGCACCATCTTTAGCACGTTTGGAGACTCTGTCTCCTTTTGCCCGGCGCCATACCCTATCGACTCGACCCTCATCGAGGGATAGTACTCTGCAGGCTCTGCTTTCAGGCCCACCAGGATGCAGGCGCCAGTGGGAGTCGCAAGCTCCTCGCCTGCGCCGCTTCCCCGGATCATTATATTTGTGCCGCGAAATATCTCCAGTATCGCGCCGGCCGGGTTTGACATTGTTCCGTGCGAAAAGCTCACCGTGCCTCCGCCTACGGACACGGGAAGGCATACAATCCTCTCGCCAAACAGCCCCAGATCATCGAGCGCTATTGCGGCGCCTATAATGTCTGCAAGCGTGTCAATGCCTGCCGCCTCGTGAAAGTGCACAGAATCCTCCGGCACCCCGTGCACCCGGGACTCGGATGAGACAAGTATCTCAATGCAGGATGCGGCAAACTCTTGCGCCCTTTTGGAGAGGGACAGTTCTGCGGCAGAGTCGCGCACGGCCTTCTTCATGTCCGTGCCCTTTCTGCTGCTTGTGTCCTCGTCTGCCTCTAGCATCAGCTGGAATGCATCCAGTCCGCTCCGCTGCACGCGCCCAAAGTCAAGCCTGGTTATCCTCGAGCCGCTGAGGAACTTTTCGCACCTCCTAATCCCGTCAGTTATCTTGGTCCTGTCTGCGCCCAGCCCCACAAGCGAGCACAGGAACATGTCGCCGGAGACTCCGGCCACCTGCGGATCAATTACCAGTACCATGGACTAGTGGGCATCAAAAATGCTTATAAATTCGCCTAATTGGCCCGCCACTCAAGGCGTGTCATCTGGCATGATGCATGAAAAGCGCAGGTACCAAGACACGGGATCACATTCCGGATTCCTCAGACCAGGTGCATGGTTTTGATCAAGATCATGCACTGCTCCAAGACATCCCGGGATCGGCGCCACAATTTTTCACTAGATTTAATTACTGATATCAAAAAGCGTCACTTGTGATTACAATAATCGGCTCCGGCAAGGTGGGTGGAGATGCCGCCATGTTCTCTGCGCTAAAGCGCCTAGACGACCACATCTTGCTGCTAGATGTTGCAAAGGGCCTCCCGCAGGGCGAGGCAATGGACATAAACCACATGCTTGCAGAGCAGGGAATCGACGTGCATGTCAAGGGCTCCAACAACTTTGAGGACATGAAGGGCTCTGAGATCGTGGTGATCGTGGCAGGCTCTGGAAGAAAACCCGGAATGACCAGGATGGATCTATTAAAGACAAACGCGACAATAGTAAAGAGCGTGGTGGAGAACGTGAAAAAATACGCACCCGACTCGATGATAATCCCCGTCACAAACCCGCTTGACCCGATGGCCCACATCACATACAAGGTGTCTGGCTTTGAGAGGGGCAGGGTCTTTGGAATGGGCGGCATGCTTGATCTCTCCAGGTTTAGGCAGTTCATCTGCGAGGCAACAGGGCACTCCCGTGACTCGGTTCGCGCCCTCGTAATAGGCGAGCACGGCGAGAACATGCTGCCGCTTGCAAGATTCTCATCAGTGTCTGGCATCCCGCTCCCCTCGCTGCTTTCAAAGCCGGAGCTTGACGAGCTGGTGCAAAATACAAAGCAGGTGGCAGCAAAGGTCATAGAGCTAAAGGGCGCCACGGTCCACGCTCCCGGAAACGCGATATCTGCCATAATCGAGTCAGTCACAAGAGACAGAAGGCAGGTGATCCCGGTATCGACGTGCCTTGACGGCGAGTACGGCCAGTCAGGCGTCTCAATCGGCGTTCCGGCAGTGATTGGAAGGGGCGGCGTTGAAAAGATAATAGAGCTGGAGCTTGACGATGAAGAGAGGCAGATGTTTGAGCGGGGCGTTGCAAGCGTAAAGGACGCAGTCTCTGGCGTCGAGATCTAAGCATTTTTTTATCAAGGCACCCCGCACCATACCGTGGAACTAGACGAGATTCTCGAGTCGCTAAAGTCCGGGAAAACAACCGTGGCCTCGGCAAAAAAGCTGCTCTCGCTTTACTCCATAGAGGAGATAGAAGGCATTGCAAAGATAGACGTGAACAGGCAAAAGAGGAGGGGCGTCCCAGAGGTGATACTTGCAGAGACAAAGGAGCTCGGCGAGTTGAAAAAGATAATAAAAAAGACGCTTGAAAAGTCAGACCGCGTGGTGGTATCCAGGATAAAAAAGGGCGACTATTCCAAGATTGTCGCGCTTGCAAAGAGCCTCAAGATGCGCACAAGGACCGGCAGGAACTCGTCTACCATACTGATCTTTAAGAAACCCCCCAGGCCGCGCGGAGCGGTGGGAATACTTGCGGCAGGCACGTCTGATGTCGGGGTCGCAGAGGAGGCAAGGCTCATGTGCGAGGCGATGAACTGCAGATGCGTCACAAGCTATGACGTGGGGGTTGCCGGAATCCAGAGGATGTTTCCCGAGCTAAAAAAGATGGTGAGCGAGGACGTGGGATGCATGATAGTTGTAGCCGGAATGGAGGGCGCGCTTGCCACGCTGGTATCTGCGCTTGTGGACATTCCGGTGATTGGGGTTCCTGTATCAGTCGGGTACGGGTACGGAAAAGGGGGGGTGGCAGCGCTTGCATCCATGCTCCAGAGCTGCTCGCTTGGGCTCGCGGTGGTAAACATTGACGGCGGGATTGCCGCAGGCGGGATTGCCGCAAACATTGCAAACAGAACTGCCAGAAACGCTCGCAAATCCAGCAAACGATATATACCATAATCTGACCAAGCTGTACAGTTGGCTGGAAAACGTATCGTACTTACTGCTGATCGGAGCCTGACGACAAACTACAGGGGCAACTTTTTGTACGGGTTCATAGCATGCGGCCCCTACGAGGTGCTTCCCGAGTGGGTCTTTGACAAGGTGTTTTGCCGTAAAGGTGGCGCAGGTAGGCCTGCGCAGGGTCGAGAGCTCGCTGATTCAGGGCGGATACAAGAGAGACGAGGTGTTCATGGCCCACCCGGAGATGCTGAAAAAATCAATCGGACCGGACACAAAGGTCGTGGGGATAAACGTGATGGATCCGCTCGGAATGGCGCCGGTAACTACCACAATGTCTCCTGAAAAGCTATCCTATGTAGCCATGAAGTTCAAAAAGATGTGCGCCGAGATCATACAGCTAAAGAAAAAGTACGACTTTAAGGTGGTAGTCGGCGGCAATGGCGCCTGGGAGCTTGCAAAGTCAGACAGGATGAAGATTCACGGTTTGGATACGGTGGTAGTCGGCGAGGCAGACGAGCTGGCAGTAGACTTGTTCCGCGACCTTGAAAAGGGGGACGCGCCAGAGATGATGCACTGCTTTGTAAGGAATCTGGAGAACATTCCGGTGATAGAGGGCCCCACGATAAACTCGCTCATCGAGGCCATGCGCGGGTGCGGGCGCGGGTGCGACTTTTGCGACGTGAACAAGAGGTCAAAAAAAGATCTTCCGCTTGAGAGACTGCAACAAGAGGCAAAGATAAACCTCGACTATGGGTTTGACTCTGTCTGGCTGCACTCCGATGAGATGCTGCTGTACGGGTGCGACAACAGGGACTTTATCCCAAACAGTGACGCGATAACAGATCTGTGGAAGGGGCTAAAGGGCCTGGGGGCAAACTTTGTAGGGACCACACACATGACGTTTTCTGCAGTGGCAGCAGACCCGGATTTGATGCGCCAGATATCCCACATAAACAAGCAAGACGAGACGGGAAGGTGGCTTGCGACAAACCTCGGAATCGAGACCGTGTCGCCGTCAATGGTCAAAAAGCACCTGGGCGTCAAGACAAAGCCGTTTTCGACAGACGAGTGGGGCAGCGTCGTGCGCGAGGGGGCAAGGATTCTCAACGAGAACCACTGGTTCCCGGCAGCCACCATAATCATAGGCTGGCCAGACGAGACGCCTGACGACGTCCAGTATACCATAGACATGATGACGGACTTTAGGGCCATGGACTTTAGGGGGCTGGTAGCTCCGCTGCTATACCAGGACTTTAGCGAAAAGAACTCGATGCACTTTGGCAACCTCAACGAGGCCCAGTTCACGCTCTTTTGGAAGTGCTGGGAGAACAACTTGCGCGTAATCAACGACATCATTCCCATAATCCTCAGAAACAAGACGTACGGGCCCCCCATGAAGATCTTCATGTACGGGATTCTAAAGGCCGGAACGTGGGCGATTATGAGGTATCTGCGCGGCCTGTGCAAGGATCTCTTCAACGGCAGGACGCCAGACGAGATTGTGGAAAAGTATGCAAGAAGCAGGTCCGTGTCGGCCCCGCGAATTCAGACAAAAAAGCTATAAACCTGCAATCGCCACATCTGCAATGGTGTTGCGTTTTGGGGTAAGCGATACAAAATATACCTTGTCTGCGCGCTCGATTCCCTCTACCTTTTTGTATGACTTTGATGTCACGTCAAACTCGTAGATCCCGGGTTCAATTGAGCCCTTTGCATATATCATCAGGTACACGTCCCCCGTGGTAGGGCTGAGGGGTACAAACGCAGTAACATACCCCTTGTACGAGTGTATCGGCAGTGTGTTCTTCATGGGCGGGGCCGCTGTTGCCATGTACATAAAGACGTCTTCAATGCTGTCAAACTCTTCGTACTCGATCTTCACAGATTAGGGTGGAAGGTTTTCAATATAATAACCTAATCAGTTCATTCTGGACTTTATGTGCCTGTGCACCTTGAACCCAATCATGGCAGGTGCTGCAATATACATTCCAAGGTTTAGCGCAATTACTGTAATTCCAAGACCCAGCACATGGGATTCAGAGCCGTCCTCTGCAAGCGACATTATTGCAAGCGAGGATATCATCGGGGTGATAAACGCCTTTACCGCCTCCCGGAAAGCCGGGTTTTCACGCTCTAGATCCGCCACATACGGGGAGAACGAATAGTAGACATCGTTGAATACGGTCATAAATGACGCCCCGGATCCCGTGCTCATCACCGTGTTGTCCCTTATCTCACGGAGCATCTGCACCTGCGGGGCAAGCTCCGTTCCGTACGTTGCAGTGGCTATGAGGCACCCCTGCTTTGGGGCTGGATCAGCTGCCGGGGCATCCACTACGCAAATGCCGCCCTTTAGTACGGTTCCTGCACCGCATGTCGGCTGAGGCTCGGGTGTTGGTTCTGGTTCCGGCTCGGGCTCTGGTTCGGGTTCAGGTTCTGGCTCGGGCTCTGGTGTTGGTTCTGGGGCTGGGGGTGGAGGCGGGGGTGGCGCAGCAGATCCGCCTACATATTCAAACGTAATGCTTACTTTACTTGAACTCTTTTGGTGATTTACCTCAATAATATATTCTCCGCCACTCTTCCACACCGGACCTCCCGCCTTTACAACATCCTTGAACGAGCCGTCCTCTGCAATATCTGCAGGAATAATATGTCCTGCCCCTACATAACTGCCCAATGGCGAGATGATTCGATAGGTAATCCCGGCCTCCAAAGTAGAATTGGAAGAGTAATTTCTGATCTTGCCTTCAATCGTGATATCAGAGCCGTCAGAGTACAGATTCAGATCAGTCTTTACCGAAAGCGGCAGGTGCGTGTCGGCAGATGCGTTAGTCATTCCATAAGACAGGATTGACACGGATAGTATAGCAAATGCAAGAAAGCCTCTGACTTTCATTATCCACTCCACAGATCAAAGGTATTTATAGATTAAATCAAATAAAAATTGACCTGATCATACCCTAATGATGCCTTTTTTGACTAGATACTGTATCGACTCGACAAAGTCCTCATCGGAGATCAGGTCATCGGCCCACCATCTTGCGCCGTTTTTGACCCAGTCTGGAACGTTCTCCCCCTCATGATCAGAGGGAGTAATCAGGCCAGACTCGACTAGGTGCCTTACTCCCCTAGCAAACTCGTCATCAGGTATGAGCCCTGATGACCACTTTCTGGCGTCTGCCTTTACCCAGTCCGGAATTCCGGGAATTGACACCTCAAAGGAGACAGAGCCCACCTGCGTGCCGCCATGCGAGAGGCTTACCTTGTATGTGCCCGGCAGCGAGTTCTCGTTTATCGCAATTATTGATTTGTACTTGCCGCCCGGGATTGCCGACTCGAAGCTTCTCATACTACCGTCGGGATCCGTTATTGCAACTGCAAGCGGCACTCCCGGAACATGCGAGCCCAGTCTGCCAGAGAGTGTTATCTCTGTCACATCTCCGGGGGGCGGCCTTGTCACATCATGGGAGCTCAGCTGCGGCGCAACGTCGCGCGGCGCCGGCGCAGGCGAGCGCGCAATCAGGCTGGCAACCCTGGCATCACCAGAAGAGTCCCGGGCGTCATGATACTTTACATCAAGGCTCCCCCCTGCCGGCGACATCAGGCCGGTCCCGTCCCTGTTGCATATCTGCGAGGGCATCTTAAAGCTGCCCTCAAATATTCCCGTGTCCGGCCCCGTCTCCACTAGTGAAAAGCCCGCAGAGCCAAGGCCGCCGTGTGTTACGCCGCCAACCATACATCGCTTGTAGCGCACGTCCTTGAGCAGCACCTCTAGCAGGATCACGCCGTCACGGCCCACAGTGTCTACAATCTCCGAGTTCGGATCATTTACCGCCGTGTAAATGTCTGAAATGTCGTTTCTCAGGTTCAGATCCGGATCATTTACCGTGATTACGACTGCCTGCCCAAAGCGGAACGACTTTGAATTTGAAGATACCGTCCCCGTATGCGTCGAGACCGCCGGTTGCGATGATATTGTGGTGCGCACGCCGACTGCGTCAAGATCAGAGTACGATATGAACAGCCCGTCCTTGCCTGTCAGTCCACTTGTAACTATGAACCGCACGCGGTCATCAATAGTGGACATGCTGCCTATGAATTTTGGATCAAAGATGTTTATCTGGTTTGCAACAGAGTACTCGATGGTTCCCTCAAACGTCGACGAGTCGCGCGACGTCTCCTCAAGCTCAAAGCGGTATATCGCGTTGTTTACGTCCCGGGAGCCGGCCATTCCAAGCGAGACAAAGTCTGCAACAAGCGGCAGCATCCCTGTCCCCGGTACAGTCACTTCCATATCTATGACAAGCCGGGCAGTCCCGCTCATGCCTGCGATCTGCGAGACGGTATCTGGCCCAAGCTGCACGAGCGCCTGCCGCTCGAGTCCCGGGCCTGCAAGCAGCACCGACCCTCCCCCAAACTCCAGGGACATGGACGCGTCTGCAAGGCCGCCTTCGAGTTTTGCAAGCGATCTGATGTCATAGTTGAGCCAGTTCGTCCCGTCATAGCTGGGCTGCGACGTATCCACAAGTACGGAGGCAAGCTGTGCGGCGCTTGTCCCCGTATCAATGGACAGGCCGTCATAGCTTCCAGAGATCCCCGATGTGTCAACAAACAGCCTCTCAGAGTGCCTGTCAGGTACGGAGACCTGTGCAGGGGCGGCAGCCCCGCCGTCCACGTAAAACTCGGCCCCCGTCGATCCTGCAAGGGTTATGGGGCTGCCTATCTTTAGCGTGGGAATTGTGGATGCCGGATCCGAGACATCAAGCAAGTCACCCCTGTCAGAGTTGAGGTTTTGATCCGGATCATGCAGTATTACCTGGTTTCTGGTTCCAGGCCTCAGGGCCCCGGCATCCCCTACTGACAGCGTCGCATCTGCAGAGAATGTGGCAGTGGTAGAGCCTGCCAGGATGCCCGTCTTTTTGTCATTGTACTCGAGATATCCTACAAGCCCCCTCTGCGAGCCCCCGATTACCCCAAGTACTGACTTGTTTCTCGCATCTGTCGCATCAAAGACGCCCGAGTTGCGCGACGTCTCTACAAACGTAACAATACCAGAGAACACATCAGAGCCGTCAGTAACTGTGAGATCCGGCTGGTAGCCGTTTGTCCTTATCTCAAGGAGTGATCCCAAGTCCACCTGCAGCCTGCCATTGTCTGCAAAGCCGATGCCTGAGAGATGCGGCAGGATGTTTGTCAGTCCCGGGCCACCTGCAGCCGATGCAGAGCCGCGGTCGTCATAGGCGCGGTAAAATACAGAGTTTGGCCCGAACGTCCACGAGTCCTCGTCTGTCGGATCCTGGTTTAGCTGCGCATCTGAGATGGTTACAAACACCTCTGCGCCGCTAGGATAAGTCTCGCGGTCAGTACTAAGGGAGATGTCTGGAATCTTGTCGTACTCGAGCTGTACCTGCTGCGAGGAGCCGCCGGGGTTGTACGATATCGTGACGGATCTAAACGTGTACAGCTGTATCAGCGGCCACGCCCCGGGATCCAGCCCCGTCTGCCCCGTGGGAACCGCAGAGTTCTTGTTGAGTGACTTTGCATTGCGTACCACGTTGTTTGTATTGTCCCCACCCGGCTCTCCCGTGCAGGCGCCCGCGGATCCCGTCCCGTCTGCAAAGCCGGACAGTCCGCCGGATCTTGGAACCGCAAAGCCGTCAGTGCCTGAAAAAGACACGCCAAACGTCTCTTCTGGCGTATCCCTGCCGCAGAACACGCCAAAGTCAAGCCCCTCGCCTGCAAGCCCCACGGTCGCGTCTGCCGCCCGCGCCGCGTCTGCGTGCGCAAAGTATGCAAACCAGCTGCCGCTTGATGCCTGCGTCATGCGCAGGCTCTGTCCGTTTATGGTCACATCCGGCTCGCCCTTTGCCGAGTTCGTATCTGAGAGGCTCGGATCGTTTACCACCACCTCTACTACCATCGAGCCGGCAAAACGGTTCCCAAACGCGTCGTTTTCAGCAGACACGGACAGGTTGGGGTTTGCCGCCTCTGCGTCATACATGGGAATCAGCGCCACTACAAGCGATATCAGGCACAGCCATCTCAGGTTCAATGTATACACATGCGCCTGCCCACAAATAACAATGTCGTCTAAATCCTCCTTGGAACCCGTAATATGTGAGGAATCATACCGTACTGTATGCTCAAGCACAGGACCAGGGTGCTGCAGATATCGTTTGTTGCCATATTCTCGGCGTTTGTAGTAGAGCTTGGATTTGGCATTGCAGAAAACAGCCTTGCGTTGCTCACTGACAGCATTCATGCTCTGCTAGATGCAGTGGTGACCCTCGTGCTGCTGCTTGCCGTCAGGCTTGCCCTGAGGCCGCCTGATGCGGGCCACACGTACGGCCATGGGAAGATCGAGTCGCTAGGCGGGATGATCGGCGGCATTGCCATATTCATGATTGCGTGCTTTTTCATCTACGAGTCCGTAACAAGGCTTCAGAGCCCGCCTGCAGTCCTGCCCGGACTGGTCGCAATAGTCGGCGGCATGTACACAATCGGGGTGGACGTCTTTAGGATAATACTGCTTGGCAGATCCATGCGCAATGCCGGGGGAGTCGCCGTCAGGGCGGACTTTTATCACGCGCTCATGGATCTTGGCTCCACCGTAATAGCAATAGCGGGCATTGTCCTGGTGTCGTACGGGTTTTACCACGGCGACTTTGCAGCCGCGCTGGTACTGGGCGCGCTGCTAGTGGTACTGAGCGCAAAGCTAGTCTACAGGACCGCGCTGGACCTGACTGACAGCATATCGCCGGCGCTTGTAAGGGATGTCAGAGGTGCCGCCATGGCCACAGATGGCGTGATGGACGTCGGCGCGGTGCTGATGCGCAGATCCGGCGAGACGT
Organism: Nitrosopumilus sp. H13; assembly: GCA_003724285.1. GTDB lineage: Archaea > Thermoproteota > Nitrososphaeria > Nitrososphaerales > Nitrosopumilaceae > Nitrosopumilus. The sequence continues at coordinate 14,661 of RHFB01000061.1, forward strand.
ACTTTGCAGACGTCACCGTGTCGCTCCGGGGCGACACTAGCTTTGAGAGGGCGCACGAGATAAGCACCGGTGTGGAGGCGAGCATCAGGGGCGCGATTTCGGGATCCTCTGTGACCGTTCACTTTGAGCCCGACTGGAAGGACGTGCCCCTAGACTCGCGGATACACGAGGTTGCGGCAGGCACGGACGGGGTCAGAGGGGTGCACAACGTCAGCACCCACAAGACTGGCGGCAGGACTTTTGCAGACCTGCATGTGATGGTGGACAGGGATGCGGATCTGCTCTCTGCGCACCGCATATCAGAGGCAGTGGAGGGCCGCATACGCAAGGAGATCCCGGATATCGAGCACGCCACCATACACCTAGAGCCGTTTGTGAGCGTGCCAAAAGAGTTCAAGATAAAGGACGCAGAGGCAGAAGAAAAGATACGCGGCATGCTAGATGGGCACCCGCAGGTCAGAAAGATAGGCAGGATAGTCCCGCTCAACTTTGGCAACATGCTCAAGATAGACATCGACTGCTCCTTTGATGGCTCCATGTCAATAGAGGATGTGCACGATCTTACGTCGGAGATCGAGCACGAGATAAGAGCAGAGATACAAAACTCTGTAATCACCATACACCCAGAGCCTGCCTAGACCAGTATGCTAGTCAGGTACATCACCAGCATGCCCGATGCCAGACCCAGTGTTACAGAAGGGCTTGAGAATCTGCCGCCCTCGTTGCGAATCCACCGCAGCACCACCAGCACCACCTGGAGTATGGCCCCCGCCCCCACTCCCAGGAATATCGCAGAGGCCATAGGCGAGTATGCAAAGCCGCCGGTCCACGCCCCGAGTATCGCGGGCGCGCCCGCGATCATTGCAAGCGCCGCCAGCACCGGCAGCGCAGGCCTCCTGCGGGATACGGACGCGGCGATTGCAAGGCCCTCTGTCACGTTGTGGAGTGTGAATCCCACTATGAGAAACGTGCCAAACGCAAGCGAGCCGATTCCAATGGCAGCCCCTATTGCAAGGCCCTCGCCAAAGTTGTGCAGCCCAATGCCGACAGATATCATCAGACCCGCCGCTGCCGGGCCGGTCCTGCCTGCAAGCCGCTCCCCCGAATAGTACAGCGCCAGAAACGACAGCGCTATTGCAGTCGCTACAAGCAGCGCGCCATTAAAGGCGCCGGCCAGATCATTCCGGGATATATCCAGGGCCTCCTCTGTCGCATCTATGGCAAGAAACAAAAGCAGTCCTGCCGTGAGCGCCAGAAAAAAGTGGTATCTGGCAGAGCTCATACCCCGGAGAAACGGGAGCCACAGCATCCCTATTACAACCGGAACCACCCCTACGAACGTGCCTACCAGGGCAAAGAACGCGGCAAGATCCCACGTGGGGCGCGTCGCGGGGGCTGCCGCATCCACCATCTTTTCAAACCGCGTCCCGTCATCCGTGGTTATGCCTATCGCGTACGGCTCTGCCACATTCCACTCAAACGGGATGCGCACCAGCGCCGACTCGAGCCTCTCAAGATGCCGGTCCGGCTCTACTGCGGCAGGCTGGATGCGGTCATTCACATCTGCTAGCGCCACATCAACTGGCACGGGACCGGTGTTCCTTACTGTGGCAAGTATCTCAGACCCTACAAAGTCCACCCTCTCAATGCTTATCTCTGGTAATGGAACCCCCAGTCTGAGCATCTCAGAGCCGGGCCCGAGCATGTATGCCAAGAGTACTGCCACTAGTACCAGCGGCACGATCCCGCCTGCAACGGCCCTGCCCCGGGATCTAGCTTCCATAGCCTTCCCCGCCGTCGCCGCGCACAAGGAATATGCCTACCCATCCCTTCTCCGAGAACTCTACCTTGTGGGCGTGAAACAGGTACTTGCCGGGATGCTCGTATGTGAACTCCATTATGCCGCGCTCTGTCTGCGAGAGGGTTATCATGTCGGTGTAAAATGACGGGACCACATCCGTGCCGGTGGGATAGTACTTGTACAGGTTGCCGTGCAGGTGAAAGTTGTTGATGGGATCAAACTCGACCATGTTTGCCACGTATATCCGCACAAGATCCCCCGCGTCTATCTGGATCGGGTGGTGCTGGTAGTAAAACGGGATTGTATTTGCCGCGTAAAAGTTGTTCTCGCCGTCAAAGTCCGTGTCAAGGCCGTTGAGCACCATTACCATCTCGTCGGCAGGCTCGCGTCCCTCCCTGGGATCCACTATGAACATCCCGTAGAGGCCGTGGACGATGTGCTCCTCTAGCGGCATTATATGGCAGTGGTACGGATGCACCCCGACTGGGCCTGCCTCAAACTCGTAGACAAAGCGCCCGCCGCTGCCGACCGGCTCAAAGACGCCGTCCATTCCTGCGGGATGAATGCCGTGAAAGTGGATCGTGTGCGCCTTGGAGCCGTTGTTGATAAAGTTGATGCGCAAAAGATCCCCCTCTGTGGCGCGCAGCGTCGGCCCCGGAACGGTCCCGTTAAACGTCCACACGTTATAAAACACGCCGGGCGAGACCTCTTGGATCAGGTCGTCCCGGGCTATTATGGTAAAGTCCCTGACTGTCTGCCCCGTCTCAGATATGGACACGCGGCCGTACTCGAAATTCCTGAGAAACTCGTCTGGGTCAAACTCGACAGTCGAGGGGGTATAAAGCGGGTCAAGCACGTCCCCGGACGTCTTTACTATGGCCCCGTTGTGGGTGACAAACGTGCGCACCTCTGTCTGGGCGTCTGAGATCATGGGGAGCGCGATGACTGCCGAGAGCCCGGCAACTAGTACGGCTGCAAGCACTGCCCTTGAGCGGCTAATCAAGATACGGTTGGCTGGTTTTTTTGGAATTTAAACCAAGCTAAGTTTCTTAGTCCTGTCTAACTTTGTTACATCTGGCTAAAACTAGGTTTAAACAAAGGGGGCGCGACCTCTGACCTGTGAGGATTGGAGTCATGCTTGCAGTATCAGGCGTGCTGATAATAGCGGGGCTGGGCCTGCTTGTAGTTGGAAGCCAGGTGGTGCTAGAGGGGATAGTCCAGAATAGCGGGCCCGTCGGAGAGGGCATGGAACTGTCGGCGTCTGCAGACCTTGGACGGGACGTCGCATCCGGGGTGTTTGCAGTGCAGGTTGCCGAGTTTCAGGCAGGGGCGTTTCATGCCGAGCTGGCAGGGCCTTCCGGGATAGTTGCAAGTGTCGAGCTTGAGAAGAGTGCGCTCGAGGAAAAATTCGAGGCAGAGACCGGAACATATACGCTGACTGTGAGCGGTTCTGGAGATCAGACGCATGTGATTGCCGCAGTCGGGCAGTCGCCTGATGCGGGCAAAAAGTCGCTTGGATTCACATCCGTGTACGTGCTAGTAGTCGGGATGGCGCTGTTTGGAGGAACCTGCGTATACGGCGTCTGGAAGCGGAGATCAGTTTAGGTAGCTGTCCATCTTTTCAAGGCCGCTTACTGCCGCGTCAAAGTTGGCTCCGTCTGCCACCACCGAATCGAGCTTGTCCGGGTCGGCTGCAAGCGTGTCCCGATCGCCGCTCCGGGTTACAAAGCCGTGCTCGATGAGATAGGAGAGCCTTTCAAGAACTTCGGACTCTGGGATGGACTCTTTTTGGGCCAGATGCGAGCATTCTTTTGGCCCGTCTTCAAGCTCGGCAAGCAGCTGGGACGTCACTGGATCAAACATGCAATCTACTAGCTTGTCGCGGTCAAAAGAATCGCCCATTTTCATGTGTCAGCTGGGCCTGAGATTTATAACTTTACACACACACACACAAGATAAGTAGGAAGGGGGAATACCAGACCACATGCAAAAGATGTGCGGCAGGGATCCGTCAGGCAAGGGGGAGCACTGCTTTTGCTCTGACATTGACGCCCAGCGCGGCGTCAAAAAGTGCTGCAGATGCGGCCAGTGGAATGTCGGGGGAAGCAACTGGACTAGTGACGAGGATTTCAGATAAGCCTTGGGGGCTGCCAGATACATGCCATACATCATGCAAAAATACTTCAATGCCGGCTCTTGACATTGCACATATTCCGAGATCTTATTTTACGCCTAGCATGGTTTTTATCGGGGGTTTTTGGATTTTGGAATACTTGAGCAGTCAGGAATACAGGCACATAGTGAGGATCGTGGGAAACGACATTCCCGGAGAGAAAAAGCTGCTTGTGGGACTGACCCAGATAAAGGGTGTGGGATTCAACTTTGCAACCGCCGTCTGCGACTCGCTAAAGATCAACACGAATTCAAGCATTGGCAATCTCTCAGAGGAGAACGTCCAGTCCATTGAAAAGATAATTACCGATCCGATCGGGGGAAACTTTCCTACATGGTTTCTCAACAGGCAAAAGGACATAGAGACCGGCAAGGACATCCACCTGCTGACATCAGACATTCCATTTACGCTTAGAAACGACATAGAGAGGGAGAGGATTACTGCCAGCTGGCGCGGTTACCGCCATCTCAGCGGACTCAAGGTCAGGGGACAGAGGACGCGCACAAGCGGCAGAAAGGGCGGCGCCGTTGGAGTCGCAAAGGGCGGACTGGTAGCTCCAAAGAAGGATGGCGCAGCAGCAGAGCCTGTAGCAGATGCGGCAGCAGATCCTGCGGAGAAAAAGGACGCGCCTGCGGACGGGAAAAAGGAAGCTCCTGCAGAGGGGAAAAAGGAAGCTCCTGCGGAGAAGAAAAAGTAGGCGTGTAAGATGGGAGATCCGAAATATCCGCGCAGAGTCTGGAGAAAGCCAAAGAGACCTCTTAATTATGATCTAAAGATGGAGGAGCTAAAGACCCTTGGCACGTTTGGACTCCGGACAAAAAGAGAGCTGTGGAAGGCGCACACAGAGCTGTCCCGCGTGAGGCACCAGGCGCGCTCGTTGCTTGCACTAAGGCAGGAGGTCAGGGAGGAGAAAGAGCCGATACTCATGAAATCGCTTGAAAGAATAGGGCTGGTAAGCTCTGGTTCCACGCTTGATGACGTGCTGAATCTCAACGTATACGATCTGCTTGCACGCAGGCTTCAGACCATAGTTACAAACAAGCTCGGATTCAAGACGCCGTACCAGGCAAGACAGGCAGTCATACACGGACACATCATGATAGGTGAGAGAAGGGTGGACATTCCGTCATACACTGTTACAGTTGATGAAGAGCCCAAGATTCACTTTACGGCAGAGTCCAAGATACCGCAGATGCTAGAGGCAGAGGCGTCTGCAAAGCAGGCCAAAGATTCTGAATCCGCGCAGGCAGATGCGGCGGCAGAGTCTGAATCTACGCCGGCAGGCACACCAGCAGAGTCAAAACCTATGCAGGCAGATACGCCAGCTGCACCAGCAGAGTCTGAATCCACGCCGGCAGAGTCAAAACCTACGCAGGCAGATACGCCAGCTGCACCAGCAGAGTCTGAATCCACGCCGGTCGAAGATCCAAAAGCCCCTGACGCGGCTCAGAACCCATAGACATATCAGTAAATAACCCCTTTCAGATACACGATATAACATGTGTTCTATAATCGGCTATCGCGGAAAAGGAGCCGCCGCCCCGGTAATCGTAAGCGGACTCGGCAGGATGGAGTACCGCGGGTACGACAGTGTCGGAGTTGCCACAGAGTCCGAGAATAAGATAAATCTCAAAAAGGGCGCCGGCAGGGTGGCAGAAGTCAACCTCAAGATCGGACTTGATGCGCTTCCCGGAACCACGGGAATAGGTCACACACGGTGGGCCACACACGGCAAGGTGACAGACGCCAATGCCCACCCACATTCAAGTAATTCCGGCAGCATTGCAATAGTGCACAACGGAATCATCGAGAACTTTGAGGAGCTAAAGAGCAGCTTGGGCGCGCAAGGGTACACATTTGAGAGTGAGACTGACACGGAGGTGATTGCAAACCTGCTGCAAAAAAACCATGACGCATCAGGCAGTGTCAAGGAGGCAGTGATGAAGACGGTCTCGGAGATAGAGGGCCATTATGCCTTTGTGGCGATGTTCGAAGACGGCCAGCTTGCAGCCGCCAGATTCCACGAGCCGCTCATACTGGGAATAGGACAAGACGACTTGTTCCTGTCAAGCGACGTCCTCGGATTCATCGAGTATACCGACGATGCCGTATACATGAAGGACGGCAGCTTTGCAATGCTGGAGGGCGGCAAGTTCCAGATATTTGACTTTGATGGGACCGATGCAAGCTACGAGGTCACAAAGGTATCAAAGGAGTTCGGAGACGCGTACAAGGGCGACTATGCCCACTTTACGCTAAAGGAGATCTACGAGCAGCCAGAGACCGTCATGAGGGCAGGCGAAAAGACCGCAGATGCAATCAAGGCAGCCGCATCCCGCATCCGGGACACAAAAAGCATCTATGTGACTGGAAGCGGCACCAGCTACAACGCAGCCCTGCTTGCAAAGCAGATCCTCTCAAGGTATGCAAAGATAAAGGTAGAGCCCATCATCTCAAGCGAGCTCCCGTTCTCACCTGATATCATCGAGTCCGGCTCTGTCCTTGTCGCAATGTCGCAAAGCGGCGAGAGCGCCGACGTGCTAGAGGCAGTCAGGATTGCAAAGCAGGCAGACTGCAGTATCATATCCATAGTAAACCTCACATCCTCGTCGCTTGCGCGCGAGTCCGACGTGGTGATAGGCATGAACTGCGGCCCGGAGATAGGGGTGGCCGCCACCAAGAGCTTTACTGCACAGCTTGCAATACTGTACAAGCTTGCAGAGCAGCTTGGCGGCAAGACAGGCGCGGACTTTGGCGGCATCTCCGAGTCCATGCTAGAGATGCTGGAGAATCCGACTACCATACAGCAGATAGCAGGCAAGCTGCGCGACGTCTCGGACATATACGTGCTAGGCCGCGGCATCCACTATCCGATTGCAATCGAGGCCGCATTAAAGCTCAAGGAGCTCACATACATACACGCCGAAGGCATTGCAGGCGGCGAGCTAAAGCACGGGCCGCTTGCCCTGATGGACTCGAGCGCGTTTGTAATAGTCATCAACCCAGACGACACGACCTATTCGGACACGCTTACCAGCGCGCGCGAGATCAGGGCCCGTGGCGCAAAGATAATCGGCATCTCTGATCTCCAAAGCGACGTGTACGACTATTGGATAAAGATTCCAGACTCTGGGGAAGAGGCATACCCCATACTTGAGATGGTCCCAATCCAGCTGCTCTCATACTATGCGGCGCTTGAAAAGGACACGGATCCCGACTATCCGAGAAATCTGGCAAAATCAGTCACCGTAAAGTAAGGCGCAGGTATTCTTTTTCTGCCGCGTCCCGGAACTCTTTTGGGCCGTTCCCGGTACGCAGCATGTATGACATGATGCTGCCTCCCGCGCCCACGCCCTCTTTTGCAAACCCCTCTGCAAACGCACGGAGTCCGGCATGCCGTGACTTTTCCAGTCCGGGATCCACTGCCACTGCCGGAATGTCTGCCACGCTCTGCACCAGCTCGCCAAAGTTTGCAGTCGGGTCGTCTGCCACATACGCAGTAGTCACGACTGCCGCATTCTCCTTGCGAAACCCCATGCTTGATGCAAACGCCAGGACTGCCGCCATCTGCGTCCCTCCTGCCAGCACAACGCGCGAGACCTCTGATGCGGAGCAGAGCATTCCCGCGACAAGCGGGATCATCGGATCCCCTACTGTTGCAACCACGTCGCCGGGCTTTTCAGAGTCAAGTCTTTCTAGCGCGGCGCCTGCGGTCTTGTTTTTCAGGTCCACCGGGTTTTCAGGGATGCTAGAGCTGACGCGCGCCTCGAATCCGAGCGCCCGCAGCACTGCTAGCGCCGTGGTGGTGCCTGCAGGAATGCTCTCGCCGATTACCAGACAGTCGGCAAGCGATGCAAGGCGTCTGCCAAGTATCATTCCATAATCCACAGCGCGGGTGAGCTGATCTCTTGTCATGGCATCCTCAGTTGTAATGTCCCGGCCCGGCTGCAGTCCCGTCTCTACAAACGGAAGCTGCGGGACTATCTTGCCTCCCGCGTTTATGGCCAGGTGCGGTATGCCGGCAGACTCGAGCGCCGTCCTTGTCAGCAGTCCGGGAGTCGGCTTGCCGTCGGGAGTCATGGGAATCTGGTCTATCACCTTGCAGTGGCCGTAGTGGAGGTATTCGGCATCTGCTGGCGGCGTAAACTGCATTGTATCCGGGCTTGCTCCAGCTATGGTAATCCCGGGAATGCGGCACGTCTCCGTGTACGACATTACAAGCGAGAAGAGAAACCTTCCCGGGCGCACGGCATCCAAAAAGTCGCGGCCCCTTCCGTCGTCTGCAAGCATCCTGATACCTTCCAAGATTACTGCCCCATCATCTGGATGAACTGCTGTTCTGTGCGCCTTTGCATCACGTGATTTGTCGCCTTTTCGCCGCCGATCGTAGACGTCGGAGAGCCGCCATAATTGTGCCCCGGATACAGCACGAGCGAGTCATCAAGATCATACAGCACGTCAAAGAGGCTGCGGTACAGATCCTTTGCGCTTCCTCCGGGCAGGTCCACCCTGCCGCAGTTTCCTACAAAGAGCGTGTCGCCAGAAAATATCTTGCCGTCCCCCACGAGGCAGATGCTGTCAGCAGAATGCCCCGGAGTATGGAGCACCAGCAGCTTGGAGCTGCCAAACCCGATGCTGTCGCCGTCTTTTACCGCCATGTCGTGTTCTAGCTCCGAGGATTTGTGCTGTATAATTTGAGCCCCGGTGGATTCCTTGATCTCCTTGTTTCCAAGCGTGTGATCAAAGTGGTGGTGCGTGTTTACAATGTACTTTACATTCAGGCCGTCTTTTTTGATCACCTCTGCAAGCCCCTCGAGATCCCAGGAGGGATCAATTACTATTGCCTCGTTTGTGTCCTCATCTGCAACCACGTATGCAAAGTTCTGCATCGAACCCACCTGTATCTGGTGCACCCTCACAGGACTCCCTCCTCTGCCTCTGGCGGAATTCCTATTCTTTCTGCAAACAGGCTGCCTGTCAGATCTGGCCTCTTTGGAATTCCCTGCTTTGTCCTGTGAAACGTGACTGTCATATCGCATTTTGTGTATACGTTGGCCGTATCGCCGGTCTGCGGATCAAGGCCTGACGGCACGTCGACTGCAAGCTTGTAGCAGTCAGTGCTGTTTACGTACTTTATTGCAGATGCGTACGGCTCGCGGATCTCGCCTGTGATGCCGGTGCCAAGCATCGCGTCAATTATGATGTCCGGCATTACCCTGTCCCCTGGGCTCCACGATTCCAGACGTACGGACGGCATCTTTTGGAGTATGGACCAGTTCCAAGAGCTCTCCTCTGTCTTTATGTCCCCCGGGTCTCCCATGAGGGAGACCGTTACCTCTGCCCCCCGGCCCGCCATGTGCCTTGCCATGACAAGTCCGTCACCGCCGTTGTTGCCAAGCCCGGCAAGAACCAATACTGTTTTGGAGTCAATATTTGTCTCATCTGCCAGGCGCCTGACTGCCGCAGATCCCGCGTTTTCCATCATGAATTTTTTTAAAAAGCCCATTTCGTGACCGCGGTTCTCTATCTGATACATCTGATCCACCGTGATCTCCACAAGTATGATGCCCGATCATGTTCAAAATAAGGGCTTTGAAAACTGCCTATGTGAACGGGTCATTTGATACCAAATGATTTAATAACCATTGTCAAAAGCCACTAGCAATGGCGTCAGGCAAGTACATAGGAATTGGTGCTGGAATAGTGATCATTATAGCTGCCATACTGATAGCAGTAAGCCAGGCTCCAGAAGATGCGATATCCCCCATTGACACGCCAGAGGCGCCAGAGCCAGTTGATATAGAACCAGCAGAGGTAGAGCCCGCAGATGCACCAGAACCCGCAGAGACAGCAGAGATGGAGCTGTCAGGCGAGATTGAGATAGGATCACTTCTTCCCCTGTCTGGACGACTCTCAGGACACGGAGAGGAGAACTTGGCAGGTACTGAGTTTGGAGTAATAAAGTTCAACGAGCACCTTGAGAGCATTGGAGCCACATGGAGCATAAAGCTCGTATCAGAAGATACGGCAACAAACCAGCAGGTTGCACTTGATAAAATTACCACGCTTAATGCAAAGGGAGTCAAGATGATCATCGGTCCCGAGACTAGCGCAAACACAAAACATGTAAAGCCGTATGCAGACAGCAACGGAATGTTGCTTGTCAGCTGTTGCTCTACTGCCCCAGCGCTTGCAATTGCAGACGACAGCGTATACCGCCTTGTTGCAGACGACACCAACCAGGGCCCGGCTCTGGCAGCATTGATGGCCGGAGAGGGAATGGAGGTAATGGTACCCATCTGGAGGAGTGACACGTACGGCGACGGCCTGCAAAAGACGGCAACAGAGGCATTTGTGGCAAATGGAGGTACAGTCGATGAGGGAATCCCATATAGCCCTGACACGCAAGAATTCTCAGTTTCCACATCACTACTTGCAGACATAGTGCTAGGGCATGTTGACAGGGTTGGAGCAGAAAAGGTCGGGGTGCTATACATTGGATTCAGCGAGATACAGCAGTTTGCCCAGTCTGGATCAGACCACGAGGTGCTCAACCAGGTAAGATGGTTCGGGCCTGACGGCGCCACAAAGCAGAAGAGCCTGACAACAGACCCGCTCGCATCAGAGTTTGCAGAGACAGTAAAGTTCACATCACTCCAGATTGCAGCCGCGGAGAATCCGGTTTATGTGAGCGTACAAGAGTTCGTAGAGGAAAAGCTGGGCAGGGAGCCCTCGACATTTGCTCACTCGTCATATGACGCCGTATGGCTCATCGGGCTTGCAATGCTAGAGACTGACAGTACGGATGTGGATGCGATAAAGGCAGAGCTGCACGGAGTGGCAGAAGACTATGACAACGCCGCCCTAGGCAGCATAAAACTCAACGAGGCAGGCGATCTGGCAGAGGCAGACTATGAGATATGGGGCGTCAGGGACGGCGAGTGGAAGCTCTTGGGAGTATACGCGTTCAGCGACGGCTCGATAACTTTCAACTAGATCAGGATATTTAATAACAGGCTCATAAAACACAAACATGATGAAATCTGGCGCCGCAGTTGGAATTGGTGTTGCCATAGTAGTAGTGGCCCTGATAATATACGCAATATCAGGAATCGGGGCAAAACCTGCAGAGCCGGCTCTTGAAGGCGAGATAAATGTGGGACTGCTTGTCGCAACATCTGGAGACTTTGGCGCGTACGGCCGGGAGAACATAGAGGCGGCAATGCTTGCAGAGTCCGAGTTCAACAAGTATCTGGAGGAGGAAGGCGAAAAGTGGAGCATAAAGCTGGTAACAGAGGACACGCAGAGCGACCCCGAGATCGCGCTAGAAAAGATAATGGCGTTTAATGAGAAAGGGATAAAGCTGGTGTCCGGTCCTGAAACCAGTGCGAGCATCATAAGCGTCAAAGAATACGCAGGCAATAACGACATGCTGCTGTTTAGCTGCTGCTCTGTAGCGCCGTCGCTGTCCGTACCTGGCGATAACATATTCAGGCTCATTACCGATGACACAAAGCAGGGGGCAGTGTTTGACCTGCTCTTTGAGCACGAGGAAATAGAGGCAGTGGTCCCGGTGTGGAGGGGCGATGTGTGGGGTGACGGCCTCAGCCAGTCTGTAAAAAATGACTTTGCAGGCGGCGTGATGGATGCGGGAATAAGATATGACGTTGATGCAGAAGAGTTCTCTGCGCAGGCAGAAGACCTTGCCGGCAGGGTGCAGAAATATGTAGACGAGTACGGCGCAGAAAAGGTCGCCGTGCTGTACATTGGATTCGGAGAGATGGTAAAATTCATAGAGGCGGCATCTGCCCACGAGATACTCGGCGATGTGAGATGGTTTGGTTCTGACTCGAACACAAACGACGAGGCGCTCGTCATGGAACCGACCGTAGAGTTCACGGAAAAGACCAAACTTACGACCGTGCAGGTCTCTGCATCCGGCGGATCCGCGTTTTACAAGGTAAGGGACCATGTCGAGGAGGCGCTTGGAAAAAAGCCAAACTCGTTTGCACATTCTACATATGACACCATATGGCTCATCGGGCTTGCAATGCTAGAGACCCGAAGTATAGAGGCGGGTCCCGTTGCAGCCGCGCTGCCAGTGATTGCCGCAGAGCACGAGGGCGCAATAGGCAGCACCGAGCTCAACGAGGCAGGAGATCTGGCAGATGCGGACTATTCCATATGGGGTGTGAGGGACGGCCAGTGGGCGAGGCTTGGGAATTTTGACTATATCGACAGGGCCATCACGCTTGATGAGTCCGGGCTCGGAGAGGTGCGGATAGGAATGATCATACCGGAGACTGGCAGTCTCGAGTACTTTGGCGAGGAGGCAATGCTTGCAACGCAGCTCGGAGTGGCAGACTTTAACGACCACCTAGAGGAGACGGGCGCCACGTGGAGCATGTCCCTTGAGACAAGGGACACAAAGAGCAATGCGCAAGACGCGCTTGCAGGACTAGAGTCACTCAATGAAAAAGGGATAAGTCTGGTGCTGGGGGCCTCAAGCAGCGCCACGATTACCGGCATCAAGGACTATGCAGACAGCAATGACATGCTGATTCTCGGATGCTGCTCGTCTGCGCCGTCGCTTGCCATACCCGGGGGGCGGCGCTCGGAAAGCTGCTAGAGCACGAGGGAATAGAGGCAGTGGTCCCGGTGTGGAGGAGCGACGTGTGGGGCGATGGTTTGCGCGAGGCAGGCCAGAAAGAGTTTGTAGGAAGCGTGATGGATGCGGGAATAAGGTATGACGTCGATACAGAAGAGTTCACTGCGCTGGCAGAAGACCTTGCCGGCAGGGTGCAGAAATATGTAGACGAGTACGGCGCAGAAAAGGTAGCCGTATGGCACCTGGGATTCAGCGAGATGCTGCAGATCGTGCAGGATGCTTCTATTCATGAGATATTAGGGGACGTGAGGTGGTTTGGCTCTGGTCCAAATACAAAAGAGATCAATCTGATCAATGACGCGATCGGAAAGGAGTTCCTTACCGGCGTGCAGTTTACCATGATCCATGCGGCCCCGTCAAAGGGCCCCGTTGCAGACAGGGTCTTCAAACACGTGGAGGGGGAGCTTCGAAGGGAGCCAAACTCGTACTCGCACGCCGCATATGACGCCGTGTGGATAGCGGGGCTTGCGATATCAGAGATTCAAGATACGGATGCCCTGAAGATCCGGGAGATACTGCCAGATATCGCAGCAGAGTACAGCGGCGCCCTTGGCAGCATTACGTTCAACGAGGCAGGAGACGGCTCCAGCATAGACTATGACGTGTGGAGTGTCAGGGACGGCATGTGGAACCAGATCGGGCGCTATTCGCAGGCAGATGACGCGGTGGAACTGGCAGGATCCGCCCCGGGGATCTCAGGGGAGATAACGATAGGAAGGCTGGCAGACGAGGACAGCACGTCAAGCCACTATGCAGAGAACGTCGAGGCCACAGAGCTGGCGCTAGTAGAGTTCAACAGGCACCTAGATGAGATCGGCGAGGGATGGAGCCTTGTGATGAAAGGCGCAGATTACGATCCCAGTACGGCGCTCGTGGAGATCAAGAAGTTTGACTCTGAGGGCATCAAGATCATAATAGGTCCGGAGAACAGCGCGGCAGTAAAAGAGGTAAAGGAATACGTGGACTCTAACGGCATGGTGATCCTCAACTGCTGTTCCACTGCGCCAGAGCTTGCAGTAAAGGACGGCATATTTCGTCTGGTAACAGACGATACAAAGCAGGGCGCGGCACTAGCAGGCATACTAGAGCACGAGGGCATAGAGGCAATAGTCCCGGTGTGGAGGGGTGATGTGTGGGGTGACGGCCTCATCGAGTCGCTGCAGGCAGAGTACGTGGAGCTTGGGGTTATGGATGACGGCATAAGGTATGATGCCGATGCGTCAGAGTTTGCAGGGCATGCGGAGGAACTTGCGTCAAGGGTGCAGGAGTATGCGGACTTGTATGGCGCAGAAAAAACGGCAGTCATGTATGCCGGGTTTGGGGAGATTGCGGACTTTGTCAGGGCGGCGGCATCGCATGAGATACTCGGGGACGTGAGGTGGTTTGGCTCTGATGCGAGCACAAAGGAGGTAAGCATCATAAACGAACCGGCATTGGCGGAATTCTCGCAAAAGATACTGTTTACTGCCATACAGGTCGGAACCCAGAAAAACCCCACAAGGGAGCTAGTAGAGCGCCACGTGATGGACGTCTTGGGCAGATCGCCGAGCACGTATGCAAGCTCGGCGTATGATGCCGTGTGGATTGCGGGGCTTGCCATATCAGAGGCCCGTAGCAGCGATGCTGCAGCAGTCAGGGATGTAATTCCGCTAGTTGCAGAGATGTACAGCGGCGCAATCGGAAGCACAAAGCTCAACGAGGCAGGGGATCTAGAGCAGGCCAACTATGACATATGGGGCGTGCGGGACGGGCAGTGGGTTCTGCTTGGCCGGTACGTGCATACAGGCGACGTTATAGGGCTCGGCTAAGCACCATATGCATCCCCGTATGATCCCATCTGCGCTGGCAGTCTAGATATCCTCAAAGACGCGCCTGCAACTTGTCACGCCATCGGCTCTAGATTATATTTAATAAGGTAGTGCGCGACACAGGTGTGATGAAACCGCGCGTGATGATTGGAATCGGCAACATAGGTGTGATGAAACCGCGCGTGATGATTGGAATCGGCGGCGCAGTTGCGGCAGCCGTCATAATACTTGTACTGTCAGGATCGTCTGCGCCTCCGCCCGAGGAGCCCGTAAAAGCCGGGCTTGATGGGGAGATAAAGATCGGATTGCTTGCCGCCGCGTCAGGAGACTTTGACGCGTACGGCCGGGAGAACATAGAGGCGGCAATGCTTGCAGAGTCCGAGTTCAACAAGTACCTGGAGGAGGAAGGCGAGCAGTGGAGCATAAAGATCGTACAAAAGGACACGCAGAGTGATCCTGAGATCGCGTTAGAAATGATAACGGCGCTTGACGAGGAGGGAATAAAGCTGGTGTCCGGTCCTGAAACCAGCGCAAGCATTAATAGCATCAAAGAGTACACCGCAGAAAACGACATGCTGTTGTTTAGCTGCTGTTCCACTGCGCCGACGCTGGCCGTACCTGGTGATAACATATTCAGGCTCATTCCGGACGACACAAAGCAGAGCATAGTCTTTGCCAAGCTCTTAGAGCACGAGGGCATAGAGGCAATAGTCCCGGTGTGGAGGGGTGACGTGTGGGGTGACGGCCTGGTCACGGCCACCAGGAAGAACTTTGATGGCAAGATGGACTATGGAATAAGATACTATACCTATACGGAGAGGTTTACCTCCCATACGGACGACCTTGTAGGAAGGGTGCAAAAGCTCATAGACGAGTACGGCGCAGAAAAGGTAGCCATACTATACCTGGGATTCGGGGAGATGCCAAAATTCATAGAGGCGGCAACTGCCCACGAGATACTCGATGACGTGAGGTGGTTCGGCTCTGACTCGAACACAAACGACGAGGCGCTCGTCATGGAGCCGACCGTAGAGTTCACGGAAAAGACCAGACTTACGACCGTGCAGGTGTCAGCGTCTGGCGAGTCGTCGTTTTACAAGGTAAGGGATCACATAAAAGAGTCGTTTGGAAGGGAGCCGAGCGCGTTTGCATACTCGACATACGACACCATATGGCTCATCGGGCTTGCAATGCAGGATGTCCAGAGCGCCGAGACTAGTTCGGTTGCCGTGGCACTGCCCACAGTCGCCCTGTCATACGAGGGCGCCATTGGCGATACGGGGCTCAACGGGGCAGGGGATCTGGCAGATGCGGACTATTCCATATGGGGCGTGAGGGACAGACAGTGGGAGAGGCTTGGAAGCTTTGGCCACAGAGACGGCTCCATCTCATTTGACGAGTCTGGATTGGGAGAGGTAAAGATAGGCCTGCTCATACCGGAGACGGGCAGCCTCGAGTATTTCGGAGAGGACATCATGCTTGCGACGCAGATTGGAGTGGCAGAGTTCAACGAGTATCTGGAGGGGGCGGGCCAGACATGGAGGATGACGCTTGAGACAAGGGACACAAAGAGCAATGCGCAAGACGCGCTTGCAGGACTCGAGGATCTGGACAAGAGGGGAATAGGAGTGGTACTGGGGGCCACAAGCAGCGCCACGATTACCGGCATCAAGGACTATGCAGACAGCAATGACATGCTGATTCTCGGATGCTGCTCGTCTGCGCCGTCGCTTGCCATACCCGGCAGCACGCAGCGGCACTTGCAAGGCTCCTAGATCACGAGGGAATAGAGGCAGTGGTCCCGGTGTGGAGGGGTGACGTGTGGGGTGACGGCCTGTACGAGGCAGGCCAAAAGGAGTTTGAAGGTACTGTGATGGATCCGGGCATAAGGTACAAAGTCGATACGGAAGAGTTCTCTGCGCCGGCAAAAGACCTTGCCGGCAGGGTGCAGGGGTATGTAGACGAGTACGGCGCAGAAAACGTAGCCGTGTGGTATATGGGGTTTAGCGAGATGATCCAGTTCGTGCAGGATGCTTCTATTCATGAGATACTCGGGGACGTGAGGTGGTTTGGCTCTGGCTCGAACACAAAGGAGATCGAGCTGATTAACGACGCGGTGGGGACGGAATTCCTTTCTGACGCCAGGTTTACAATGGTTCATGCCGCACCATCTCAGGGACCGGCGGCAGACAAGCTGTTCAGGCATGTCAAGGACGATCTCGGAAGGCAGCCAAGCTCGTACGCCCACACCGCATATGATGCCGTGTGGATCACAGGGCTTGCGATATCAAAGCTGCAAGATACGGACGCCCTGAAGATCCGGGAGATACTGCCGGATGTCGTGTCAAGGTACAGCGGCGCCCTTGGCAGCATTACGTTCAACGAGGCAGGAGACAACGCAAAGGCCGACTACGAGGTGTGGGGTGTGAGGGACGGCCAGTGGGGATATCTGGGGATATACCTGAATGATAATGATTCCATAACGCTTGACTGAGGGCATTACGGGGTTTGATTGAGACCCAGGTACATGCGCCCGAGATCCGGCTGGGCAAGCAGCTGGTCTGGCTTGCCCTCAAAGACGCGCTTTCCCCCCGCCACAAGGTACACGTGGTCTCCAACATCCAGGGCGCGCCTCGTGTTCTGCTCTACTAGTATTATGGCAATTCCAAACTCGTCGCGCATCTCTTTTATCTTTTCGAGCACCTCGTCTGCAAGCTTGGGCGAGAGGCTGGCAGTCGGCTCGTCAAAGAGCATCAGCTGAGGGCGCCGTATCAGCGCCATGGACATTGCAAGCATCTGCCGCTGCCCGCCGCTGAGTATTCCCGCCTTTTGCTTTTCATACTCTTTGAGTATTGGAAAGGTCTCAAACATCTCCGGCACCCTCTCTGCCTGAATCTTTGAATCAAGGGTGTATCCTGCCATGGTAAGGTTCTCCCGGATCGTGAGATCTGCGAAGACGTTGTTTGTCTGCGGGAGAAACGCGATCTTTTTTCGCGCAATGGCGTGGGGCGCAAGGCCGGTAATGTCCTCCCCCGCGTATGTTATCTCGCCCGAGTACACGCTGCACAGCCCGAAGATGCTCTTTAGCAACGTGCTCTTGCCGCTGCCGTTCGGGCCGACGATCACGGTAATGTCTTCCTTTTTTGCCTCAAAGTCAATGCCGAATATGATGTGGCTTGCGCCATACCCTGCATACAGGTTGCTTGTCTGTATTATGGCGCCCATCTCATCCCCCCAGATACGACTCGACGACTGTCGGATGCCGTATCACCTCGTCGGGATCGCCCTGCACGATTATCCTGCCGTTGTTCATCGCAAAGACCTTTTCCACGTACTGCAGCGAGATGTCCAGCCGGTGCTCCACTATGAGAAACGTTATGTTCCGGTTCTTGCAGATTTCTGCAATCTTTTTGAATATCTCGTGCGCTAGCGTGGGGTTGACTCCTGCGATCGGCTCGTCCATGAGTATCATCTTTGCGCCAGACATCATGGCGCGGCCTAGCTCCAGCAGCTTTTTTTGCCCGCCGCTCAGGTTCTTTCCGAGCTCGTCTGCGCGCTCGTGAAGGTTCACATCCTCCATCACGCCCAGAGCCGTGTCGAGTATTTTTTTTTCGTCGTTCTTCCATCCGGGGGTGGGGGCAAGGAGGAACGATTCGCCAGAGTTGCCTGCCGCTGCCACCATAAAGTTCTCAAGCGTGGTGAGACTCTCAAAGGGCTGCGGGATCTGCCAGGTGCGGACCAGGCCCGCGCCGTGCGTCTTGTACAGGCCCAGCTTTGTAATGTCCTTTTTGTCAAAGAGTATAGAGCCCTCATCGGGCGGGAACATGCCAGATATGGCATTGATCAGCGTGGTCTTGCCGCTTCCGTTTGAGCCAATCAGCTGGGAGATGGTGCCCTCTTTTACCTCCATGTCCACGCCGTCAAGGACCCTGTTGCCGCCAAAGCTCTTTTTGACGCCGGAGACGGTAAGAATTGCCATCATTATGTAGATCACATGACGGGATTAAAGGGTTTAAGATTTAGCTCTTCAGAGGTCTTCTAGCGAAGGTCCCCAGTCCAGAGTGTCTCCGCTTGTAGCAATCCCCCCAGAAGACTTTTCATTTCCGGGCTTTGCTGCATTCCCGCTTGTAATCAGAGGCTCTTCAGCCGGAGCATCATCCATACTTGCAGGCTCGGCATCTGTGTCTTTTGTTTTGTCATCTGCAGGCTCTGCAGTCCCCGCCTCTAGATTTCGGAGGACAATCCCAAGCGCCCTCTTCATCAGCTTGGGCGTTGGATGCGGGTCGTGCCCTATCTCCACTGCCTTGTCATAGATTACCCCCTGCTCTGCATTCCTGCAGTCCTGGCATAATCCGTCAAGGTATGTGTCCATATTGTCAGGCTCTTTCTTGCCATAGTCAAGCTCGCCCGTGCCGTCAAACCGCTCCAGCTTTAATGGCACGTTGACGCACGGCCCCGGGTCAGAGAGCGTCCTGCCCTTGCATATCCACATGCCGCGCGGGTATGCGCGAATGCTGTTCTTTGCACCCTCTGGAGGGGGGCGCTTTGCGCACGGGTATTTTTTCCACCTGGCATAGTGGGTGGCGCAAAGCCAGCCGGACTCGATGGGCGTCTCCTCGTCCCCTATGAGGGTGGTGATGTTGGGCTTTGTCCCATAGTACGGCTTTTGCCAGAGCCGTTCCGCCCACGTCCGGGGTTCGATGGTGCATCCGTTCACGCAGGCGTCCTTTTGCCTCCTGTCACTCTTGCTGGTGCGCGTGCGCGCGCCCTCTGGATTCCGCTCTTTGCCGTGCATTCTAAAGTATTGGTAGCATGCGGCGCACCTTCCCTTCGAGGTGACCTGCTCCTTGTGGCAGTTAGAGCAGCGCCTCTTTGGGGGCAGTAGTGACCGCTCGTACAGCTGGCGCACGCGCTCCGGGTCGCGGTCCTCTCCGTGCTTGTTAAAGTACTGGTAGCATGACGAGCACCTGTCCTTGGATACGACCTGGTTTCTGTTACATATGATGCACTGTCTCTGGAGCGGCCTCAGGGCCCTTGCAACTATCATGCGCGTCCTCTCCTTGCTGCGGTCCTCTCCGTGCTTGTTAAAGTGCTGGTAGCATGACGAGCACCTGTCCTTGGATACGACCTGGTTTCTGCCGCAGATGATGCACTGTCTCTGGAGCGGTCTAAATGCCCTCTCGTACAGCATGCGGGCATGCTCGGGGTCGCGGTCCTCTCCGTGCTTGTTAAAGTGCTGGTAGCATGACGAGCACCTCTCCTTGGATACGACCTGGTTTCTGCCGCAGATGATGCAGCTTTTCTGCGTCTCTGGCTCTTGGAAGGACTGGCGCACCGCCCTTTTGGATCTTGCACGCGCCTTTTCGGGGTCTATGTCCATTTTGTGCAGTCTGAAATACTGGTAGCATGCAGAGCACCTGCCCTTTGATACGACGCTTGCCACGCCGCAGTTTGAGCACTGTTTTGCAGAGTCCCCTCCCGCATCAAGCTTGGTTCTCAGCACCCGGTCAGCCCCGTGCTTTCTGTAATACTGGTAGCAGGTGGAGCACCTGCCTATGGACACGATCTTTTCTCTGCCGCAGTTTGAACAGCCGCCTGTTTTTGCATGAATTGTGATTCCAGAATCAAGACATGTTTGGCACAGCATGTCGCGCACAATATTTCGTTTGTAACAACTTTTACATAGTCCCATTTTTCTAATTATCATTGTATAGATGAAACAAATAAGCCTTTTGTAAAAGAGAACTTGTGTGGCTGGCAGATCCCGGCAAAAGGCGCTCAAAACTAACATTTTGGCGCCTAGATCAGAAACATTGACGGTCAGGCGGCTTGATTAAAAGAAGCTCAGACGCATGACCGGGGCAGTCGCCGCCGCGTGATCTTTGCAGAAGATTAGATGTGTCTCTGCAAGAGTCTGCCTCGCATAGTCATCAGCGGCTCTCCAGGTATTCTAGCGCGGCAAGCTCTGCTATTCGCAGCTTTTCAAGTATTATGGGGTCTTTAAGCTTGTCAATTTTTACCGGGGCATCGTGACTGAATGACTCACCTACCGTGCTCTTTATGGATTCTGCATCAAAGACCTGTCTTGCCTTTTCTTTTTCCTTTTCCACCAGGTCTTCAAAGCTGCTGTGGGATCGAGTCATTACGTTTGCATGGGTGTCCTGTAATCTCTCAAAGTCTGCATGGGTAATCTGGAACCACGAGCCGTACGAGTTCTTCATCCACGTGAATCCGTGCTGGTCAGACCACAGATTGTACCTCCTGTCTGGCTGCGTTAGATGTGTTATCTCTACCGGGTGCTGGTTGCCCTTTTTGGAGAATATCGTATGCGTGAGTAGTGGGAGTAGCGGCTCCCCCTCAAAGTCGACTCCGTCGTTGATGTATGTGGTGGTGACTCTTCTGTCCGTATCCATTGCAGATACTGCCAGCACGTCATGGATTAGCGGGGCCATTATACTGAATGAGATAGTGATCTCGTGGCACTGTCTCTCAGAGTCTGGCATGCATGGAACCTTTTCAATCGATATTGTAGTGTCTGATTCCTCTACCAGCTTTTCTTTTTGCTCGTGTATAATGTCTATAATGTCGTATTCGGCGGGACTTTGATAGTTTCTATTCATCTTTATCATTATCTGCGCCTCTGCATCAGAGACGCGCGAGGGCTCTGGCACCCCGAGGGATATAGTAATGGTATCAAGGGACATGTCAGTGTATACTCTTGCCTTTGCGGTGTTTAGCTGCCCGATTGTAGCCGTGACTTTATCAAACTCTGTGTGAAAGTTGTCCACAACATCTACTGTCCTTCCATTTAATGCAAA
>RHFB01000074.1 GCA_003724285.1 Nitrosopumilus sp. H13
CGCTTTTTGAATTAAATAACCCCTCCAATCAGCCAAACCATGGAGATTCACGTCTACGACACCTATGTCAAGGCTGCCGATGGTCACACCATGCACTTTGACGTAATAACCGGTGAAAAGGACCACGACAAGGCCATATCATACGGCAAGGAGTGGCTCAAATCCGTCGGCGAGGGTGGTGCAGAGATGACTAGCAACGAATGCTCGTTCTGCCACTCCCAAAACGCCCCTGCTCCAGTAGAGCAGGAGATAAAGGAAAAGGGCTACTTTATCCAAAAGATGGAAGGCTGCCAGTAAAACGCCATTTTTCTCTTTTTTAGGAACCTCTTAAATCCCCCTTGGCGCGCCATTACACACATGGCAGAAAACAAGTACTCCAAGTGGACAGTCGAGGGGGACATGAAGACCCGGTGGATCTGCGGATGCCTGCAGACAGCAGACGACTATTTCAAGTTCTGCGATACCCACAACGAGGCGCTCAAAAAGGCAATCCAGGCCCAGATAGACGAGCTTGACATGACGATGGCAATCGACTAGATTGCAAGTACCGCTACAAACGCAGAGACGAACACGATTGCAATGGTGTTGAGCAGCTTTATCACCGTGTTGAGCGCAGGCCCCGCCGTGTCCTTGTACGGGTCGCCGATTATGTCCCCTACTACTGCCACCTTGTGCGTCTCGGATCCCTTTTCGCCCTTCATCTCTACGAGCTTTTTCGCATTGTCCCACGCGCCGCCCGTGTTTGCAAGGTGGTACGCAAGCAGTATCCCGGTTACCACTGCCCCCATCAGCAGCCCGGCCACGGCGGTGGGCCCGAGCAGGACCCCGAGTATTATGGGCGATATGATTGCCACTATTGCCGGCTTCCAGAGCTCCTTTATCGACGCGGCAGTCGCGATATCTACGCACCTTGCATAGTCTGGCTTTGACTCCCCCGTGAGTATCTTGGGGTCTGACTTGAACTGGCGGCGCACCTCGTCTACCATCTTGCCTGCCGCGCGCGAGACGCCGTTTATGAGCTGGCCGGTAATTATGAACGGAATCAGGCAGCAGGCCCACGATGATTGCCGGGTTTGTAAGGCTGTAGTCTAGCGCCAGCACCCCCTCAAACACGTGCGCCGCCTCGAACTGGAACGCCTGGATCATTGCAAGCGCGGCGAGCGCCGCGCTGGCTATCGCAAAGCCCTTTGTGACTGCCTTTGTCGTGTTTCCTACCGCGTCTATCTCGTCTGTCACCTTGCGGTTCTCCTCGCCCATCTTGGTCATCTCCACAATGCCTCCCGCGTTGTCTGCTATGGGCCCAAAGGCATCAATGCTCAGCACGATTCCGGCAAGGCTCAGCATTGCCATTGCAGTCAGGGCCGTGCCAAATATCCCGTACAGGACAGGGTCCGCACCCTCCGGAGCTGCCATTGAAGACACACTATATGACAGGATGATTGCAACTACGAGCGCTATCATGAACGGGCCGGTAGACTGCATGCCCTTTATTATCCCCATCAGGGTCAGCGACGCGTACCCCCACTTTGCAGAGTCTGCAATGTCCATTACGGGCCTCTTTTTGTAGCTCGTGTAATAGTCCGTGATCTTTTGTATTACCGGAACCAGTATCACGCCTATCACGGTGGCGCCAAACAGTGCATAAGACGAGGCGGACTGGCCGATAAACTGCGTTATGAATACAAAGTTGAGCGCTATTGCAATGGCAGCAGAGACGTAAAACGACCTGTTAAGCGGCTTCATCACGTCAGTTATATTTTTAGAGCCGACTATCACCACGCCTATTATCGACGCAATCATTCCCGCAGAGCCCACAAGAATAGGATAGAGGAAAAAGTTCGGGGCTCCAATAAGCGCAGCTATGAGCAGGGCCGCAAGTATCGTGACTATATATGACTCGTATACGTCCGAGCCCATGCCTGCGGCATCCCCCACGTTGTCCCCCACGTTGTCTGCTATCGTGGCCGGATTGCGCGGATCGTCTTCTGGTATGTTTACCTCTACCTTGCCTACGAGGTCCGCCCCCATGTCTGCCGCCTTTGTAAATATGCCCCCGCCAATCCTGATGAACAGGGCTATGAGGCTTGCTCCAATCCCCACGCCGGCAATCACTATGGGATCCCTGTATATCAGGAACAGGCCGGTGATGGCAAGCAGGGCCATTGCAGGCACTGCCAGGCCAACAGTAGCTCCCCCGCGGAACGCCATTGCAAACGTCTTTCCCAGCCCGCTGCTGCTCAGATTTGCCGCGCGTACTGCGGCCTTTACCGTTATCTTGAGCGATATGATTCCCGCCACTGCAGAGAGCGCCGCGCCGACTGCAAATGCAATCCCGTTTGAGGGCTGCAGCAGTATGCCGATAACTGCGGAAAGGCCCACTGCCACCGGAATTATGATCTTCATCTCGCGCTTTAGAAACGCGGCCGCCCCCTCCCTGACTGCATTTGAGATGTCCATCATCTCTTTTGTGCCCGGGGGCTGCTTTGATATCCATGCCACTAGCCCGGCGGCGACCAGAAATGATGCGATGCCTGCTATAAACGGCAGAACCTCCGGGATCTCCATGTTACACTCGCCTGCCATGGGCTGGGAAATATAAATCAATTAGGGGGCGATCTGTTTTCTTTTCTTGTACGGAGAAAATCTTTTCCCCCGCAGTCCCTGCCGCACCAGCCGGTTAAAGCGCCTGCCGTGGGCAAGGTACGGAAAGCGCAGGTGTATCAGCTCGTGCACTATGGTGCCCTCTAGCGTCTTCTCGTCTGGGATCTTTCTGACGTTGAGAAACACGCAGTTGTCCCTAAAGTAGGTGACCCCATAGTACTTGTATGCCGAAGTCCTGCAGCCGCCGGTTATCTCGCGCGGCATGTCCAGTACCTCCCTCGTGGCAAAGAGCAGCCTCGGCTCCGGGATGGAGAACCGGGCAGAATACACGCCGACTTTTTCGAGTATCACTAGTCTGAGGTCGTCGTCGAGCTTCACAGGTGTGTGTGGCGCGGCGCCCGTTTATCATGGCGTGTCAAATGTTGCGCAATATTTGGTGTATTTTGATCAGGAACAAGGGTCAGAGATTTAAAAGCGTCATCATCAATCATACAGCCACCGTCTCATCACACCCTGTCATTCCATCATATCAAGCATTGCGGCGGTCTTATTTCTAACTTGGCAAGTGAGCCTGACTATCACGAGCCCCTCCCCGGGCTGGCCGTACAGCACCACCGCCCCTTCTGGCGCATACGCGCAGACTGGAATCACCAGCAGATCCTCCTCGCCGGATACTAGCAGCCTTACCGGTCTCTGCGCGCCAAATGCCGCCTTTATCGCATCAATGCTCTGCCGGGTTATCTGGGCAGGCGGGTTCTCTATGCGAATCTCCTCTGCATCCCCTATATCTGGCGGCTCTCTTTTTTTGCGCCGCTCAAGGCCGTCGACTATCTGCAAGGACGGGATGATGCCAAGCGAGATGAGCTTTTCTGTGGTCCTGTCCCCGACAGTAACCACGTACGCCCCTGATATGCGGCTCTTTATGGCACTGCCGTCTGCCTCTGAATCAGGCAGCAGCTCCCCTAGCGGGATCTGTAGCTTGTCTCGCATGGAATCCGGAAGTCTCACGGGAATCAGGCGCTTTTCCCTGCGGCCTCTATGGCAGGTTCCGTGGCCTCTTGGAGCCGCGCCGCAAGAATGCTGCACTGGGCGGCAATGTTTTTTGCGCTGGTTCTAAACGCGTTTGCGCTCGGAGAGTCGGGGGTCGTGATCATTATCGGCTTGCCCAAGTCAGAGCCGGACATGATTCCAGAGTTGAGCGGTATCTCGCCGAGGAACGGAATCTTGAAATCCTCGCTTATCTTTTTTGCGCCGCCCTCCCCAAATATGTGGTGCATTTTATCGCAGTCCGGGCATACAAAGTGGCTCATGTTCTCGACCACCCCGATTATCGGCACGTTGAGCTTTGCAAACATGCCGAGCGCCTTTGTCGCCACGTTGCTTGCCACGTCCTGCGGGGTGGTCACTATGAGTATGCCGGTAATGGGAATGGTCTGCGCAAGCGTGAGCGGAATGTCGCCTGTCCCGGGGGGCAAGTCCACTATGAGATAGTCAAGATCGGCCCAGTTCGTATCCACCAGAAACTGCTTTAGTATCCCGGAGATTATGGGGCCGCGGTATATCGCCGCCTGATGCGACTGTTCTGCAAAGAATCCAAACGAGACCACCTTTAGGCCGTTTGACTCTGCAGGCTGGAGCTTGTTGTCATCCACCTGCATGTACCCGTCCTTCATTCCGAGCATCAGCGGGATGCTCGGGCCGTAAATGTCGGCATCAAGCAGCCCCACCTTTGCGCCCGTCTGTGATAGCGCCAGCGCCAGGTTCAGCGATACGGTCGACTTGCCCACGCCGCCCTTGCCGCTTGCAACGCCGATAATGTTCTTTACAGTTGCCATGCCGGTGTCCGCATCAAGGGAGCGGCCCTCCATTACCTTTGCAGTGACGTTCATATCAAAGTTTTTCAGCCCCGTTATCTCGCCTATTGCGCGCCTCACATCATCTTCAATCTCCACGTTAAAGGGGCACGCCGGGGTGGTAAGCTCGAGGGTGAACTTTAAATTGTCATTTACAAGCTCGATATCCTTTATCATCCCCATCGAGACGATGTCCTTTTTGAGATCCGGGTCTATGACCGTGCTGAGCTTTTCAAGCACCTCGTCTACTGCTACCATCAAGCCAAAAAGTCCCTTGACGATATTTAAAGATAGGCGGCCCGTGCGTATGCGGCGGATCCCAGAGGCGGCAGTCCGTATTTCCACGCACAACTTATCCAAAGATTCATAAATTCAAGATCGAGGAAAACACACAGTTGTTTTCAATATCAACCCTTGTTGACGTGGTCAGGATACCCCCAAGCTTGTTTGGAACCACGCTCAAAAAGGCCGGCATAAACATACTAAAGGAAAAGTACGAGAGCATGATAAACGCTGACCTGGGATACATCATCATGATCCTGGATGCAAAGGTCGACGAGATGGGAAAGATGATCGCAGGGGACGGCGGCACGTTCCACAGGGTCGAGTTTGAGGCCCTCACGTTTTATCCAAAGCTCCAGGAGATAGTCCGGGGCGAGATTGTAGACATTACCGACTTTGGGGCGTTTGTAAGGATTGGCCCCACAGATGCGCTGCTGCACCTCTCGCAGGTCATGGATGACTATCTAAAGAGCGATGTAAAGTCCGGCATGATAATTGCAAACCAGAGCGGCAGGACGCTGAGGGTCGGCTCTACTCTGCGCTCTAGGATTACAGCCGTATCCCTTGGCAAGGGGGCCACCATGGGAAAGATCGGGATAACGTGCAGGCAGCCGTTCCTTGGCGCAGACGACTGGATTACAGAGGAGATCAAAAACGTGGGCAAGGATCCTGAAAAGCCGGCAAAGGTAGAGGCAAGCTGACATGGCGCGCGAGATGGCATGCAGAAAGTGCAAGTGTGTTACTACGGGCAAGGTGTGTCCCGCGTGCAAGTCATCTGACCTGACCCCGGACTGGACGGGAATAGTGCTGGTAGTTGATCCCGAAAACTCGGAGATCTCTAGGACGCTGGGAATAACCCAAAAGGGCAAGTACGCCATAAAGGTCACATAGGCTGCAGATACATGGCATTACAGTTTGATTACAAGAGGGAGCTTGCGCGCTTTGTCGCAGAGGATGTCGGGCGCGGGGACATTACGAGCGCGCTGCTTCCAAAAAAGGACATAACTGCCAGGATCATCACAAGGGAGCCGTGCGTGGTGTCTGGCGCGTCGCATGCGGCGGCAATCTTTGGGATGCGCCGCTGCAAGGCCAGAGTGCTCAAAAAGGACGGCTCCCGTATAAGAAAGGGCCAGGCAGTAATAGGAATAACCGGCAGGGCCTCTAGAATACTAGAGTGCGAGCGGACGGCGCTCAACTTGCTTGCAAGGATGAGCGGCATTGCGACCATGACTGATGCAATGGCAAGAAAGCTTCCAAGGGGCGTGGGGCTGTACGCCACAAGAAAGACCGCCCCGGGACTGCGGCGCTTTGACAAGGAGGCAGTAGTGGCAGGGGGCGGAAAAAGGCACAGGCTCGGGCTGGACGAGTCTATAATGATAAAGGACAACCACATTGCGGCAGACTCTATGGAGGGCATGATTGCCAGGGCAAAAAGGCGCGGAAGATTCGAGATAGAAGTAGAGGATGCAGACGGCGCCATGCTTGCCGCATCAAGCGGGGCGTCTGTCATAATGCTGGACAACTTTGCGCCATCCCAGATAAGGAGGACCGTACGGCTGCTAGAGGCGCGGGGCCTGAGAAGGCGGGTCAAGCTAGAGGCGTCCGGCGGGATAACCATGAAAAACATTGCGTCATACGGCAGGACCGGCGTGGACATGATATCTGCAGGCATCATTACAAGCGCGGCCAAGGCCACAGACTATACCCTCGAGGTCTAGGAGTCTAGCAGCTCTGATACCTTTTTGTTCTTTGGGTCCACCTCGCGTATCTTTTCACAGCATGATACGACGCGGCCGCGCTCGCCGAGCTTTTGATGCGCGTATGCCTTTAGTAGCAGGGCCTCGGTATCATACGAGCCGATCTCAAGGGCGCGATCCAGGTATGATATGGCGACGCGGTACTTTTTTTGCACATAGTATATCCCGCCGACTGTAAAGAGCACGTCGTGGTTGTGCGGCACGTTTTTGAGGTATTCTGCTCCTGCAGCCAGGGCCTGCGGATACTCGCACCGCTTGACCAGCCCCTTGAACTCTTTGAGCTTGGCTGCGTTTTTTCCAAGCTGTGGATCCCTTGGCTTTTTGCTAAACAGCCCTGCCAGCGCCCACACCTAGCTTATCTCGAGCATCCTCTCGATTGCAAGGCGGGCCCTGCCTGCAGTCTCTGGCGGGACGGTGACTGCATGCCGCCCGTAAAGGAGCGACTCGTACACCTTTTCAAGCGTGATCATCTTCATGTACTGGCACTCTGCCTTTTCAGACGCGGCCACAAACGTCTTGCCGGGGTTCTGCTTGCGCATCCTGTACATGATCCCAGTCTCCGTAGCCACTACAAAGTTTCGCGAGTCCGACTCTGCTACGCGCCTCATCATGCCCTCGGTGGATAGTATCGAGACCTTTCTGCCGCCGTACCTGCCGTCTGCCATATCATACATCATCGGCGTGGTGCAGCTGCACTCTGGGTGTATTACAAACTCGGCGTCCTTTACAGAGTCGAGCTTTTCAAGCACGTCTGCGGGGGTGATTCCCGCGTGCACGTGGCACTCGCCTGCCCATATGCGCATGTTTTTGCGGCCGGTAGTCTTTGCCACGTACGCCCCAAGGAACATGTCGGGCAGAAACAGTATCTCCCTGTCTTCTGGTATTGCCTGCACCACGCTTACCGCGTTTGATGATGTGCAGCAATAGTCAAGCTCTGCCTTTATCTGGGCAGTCGTGTTGACATAGCCGACTGATATGGCGCCGGGATGGCGCCTCTTCCAGTCGCGCAGCTCCTCTACTGTGATAGAGTCAGACAGCGAGCATCCTGCCTCCAGGTCCGGCAGCAGCACTCTTTTTTCCGGGCTGATGATGGCGTCTTTTGATCCACAGAGGCTGCCTGCCTTGCAAGGCCAAGCGAGTCCCCGACAAAGTCTGCCACGTCCTGCACGTCTGGAACCTGGTAGTTGTGGGCAAGTATTACCGCGTCTTTCTCCTCTTTGAGCTTTTGAATCTCGTCTTTGAGGTTCTGCTGTACCAGCATGAGTGTAATTATCATAAATGGGATTTAAAGAGTGGGAATGGCGCGCATAATTTTCTCAAAACAGGGCAGACGCGGCAAGTATTGCCGTATTACGTGCCGAGCCTGACGCCCACAGAGCAGTACTGCCGGAGCGTCTCAATAGCAGAGAGGACTGCCAGCCTGCTTGTCTTGGGGTTTGCCGGATCCGGGAGGTTCTCGACTGTAATGGCCATCTTGCCAAACCTGCCAGAGGCGTCTATGCGGTGCGTGTTTGTGCTGGTTTTGGGATCTGCCACTATCTTGACTCTTGTGTCCTGGCTTCCAATGCCGGACAGCGATAGCAGCGCCGCCACGTTAATGTTGGCAGGAAACAGGGATACTGCCTCTGCTGCAGTGCCTTCAAACAGAATGGTAGGCGAGTCTATCGCGTCGGGATCAATGTCTGAAGAGTCAAAGAACTTTGCGCCCCGGAGGGAGCGCGGGTGCTTTGTGGTGGTAATCGACAGGGACTCTAGCTCGCCCCTGACTGCCTTTATCGCGTCAAGTCCTGCCACTGCCCCGGTGGGCAGGTAGATGGTCCTGTTGTAGTCGCGGCATGCATCAGAGAGCACGTCAAGTATTGCGTCATCGAGCAGGGCGCCTGCGCTCATTATCATCAGGTCGCGCCTGTTTTGCAGTATGCTCAGGGCAGAGTCCCGGACTGCGTCCTGGGATGCGGCCTCTACTACAATGTCTACCTGGTGGGAGGAGAGCAGGTGCGCATTTTTTACTATCTTTGGCCGTGTCTTTAGCTTGGAGACGAGCGCGGCTGCCGCATTCTCTGAGGAGTCAAACACGTGGGTGAGCCTGGCAGGTATTGCCCCAGAGTCGATTGCAAGCGCTATCTGGGTTCCTATCGTACCGCATCCAAGGAGGCCTATCTTCTTCAACTCGGTATGTCGTTAATCCCCTTTTCCAATATATTTTTCCCTGTATGCAGGCGTGGCCCGTGCGTGACCTGCATTATAATATGGGACTTTTATAATGTGTCAGATCCCGGGATCGTACATGAAGGCATACGCGCTGCTGGCGCTGTTCCTTGTCGTGCCCGTGGCGCTGTTCCTTGTCGTGCCCATGGAGCACGCCGAGGTGGAGATTATGATGGAAAAGCCCGTG
>RHFB01000043.1 GCA_003724285.1 Nitrosopumilus sp. H13
GCTGGTAGCTGGTGTCGTCTCGCAGCTGGGCCTCGCCCCTGTTTGTCTGATAGCCGCCAGAAGAGCTGCTGGTCTGATACCCCACAAGATGCGTGGGATCCACTCCCTGCTGCCCCTGCTTTTCATTCTTGAGTGAGCGGCTGCTAAATACAAAGAATCCGATTCCGGCTACTGCGGCAAGTCCTGCCATGCCGTAAATTATAGATACAGAGAAATCGCCTCCCGGAGCTTGATAATTTTCTGGGGCAGTCGAAGTAAGTCCTACGATCTCTACCCCGTCGATTATATCACGCGCGCCAAAACCGATCGCCGCAATGGTGGCAAGATCAGTAGACTGTATGCTTCGTACATGGTAGGTCTGGTCTGCAGCTATCGTGGCCTCAAATTCCCTTTCAACTTGCCGTCCTTCGCGCAGACTGCTCTCACCCATAGTCCATCTGGATATCACCGATCCTGCAATCTCGTCGCTTATTCCATAGGTTCCGGCATCCACGTTGATTCCTGTCGGATCAAACAAAAAGTGCCAGTTGGTAAGAGGCTGCTCCAAGATAAAATCTGCATTGATGACGGGTCTGGCAAGGACGTCTTCTGCCTCTGTTCCAGCAAACACGGAATAGGCTTCTGGCTCTTGATCACGAATCAGGTTTAACGGTATGTTTATGTCCGTTCCATCCACCGGGATCGGCACGGCTATGGACATTGCCCTCCAGCCAAGATCAACTAGCGTCTTTTGGTTGTCCTGTACTATGACATAGTTGTTCAAAAGCCCCTCAATTACCACGGTAAAATCAACTGATGTATTTATCTGCCTTGCCTTTAGATTAAAGTCATAAGATACGATCAGGTCAGACACCTCTACCTGGCTGCCATCGGAGCGGATCTTTTCATTTATCCTGTCCGTTATGTCCTGCACCGCAGGATGTGACGAAGCCAGGGAATTCTCCAGCGTCCATTCCTTTCCGTTGAGATAGTCAGAGAGATTCCCGCCGTCCGGGTACTCGATGAATATGGTCTTTTGGTATGAGATCTTGAAAGGCGACGTCTCACTGTTTGGGTTGATTGTGGCCTCTAGCTGTGCCCCCCATGCAGGCGCAGTAGATCCCATTACCATAATCCCTGCAAGAAGTACTGCAAGAACGGTCCTTTTTGGCATCATGACAAAATCGGCGTTTGAAAGTAATAAACCTATCCACAACATCTGATATCGTTTTTGAAAAAGTTGTCACATACGGTTAATATGTAGTGTGTGGATCCCGAGTCGCAGGGGCATACAGATGATCACAATTTTGGCAGGCGGGACCGGTTCCATAAAGCTGGTCAGGGGTCTTGCATCCCAGGAATCCAAGGTAAACATAGTTAGTAACGTGGGGGACAATTACTGGCTCTACGGGCTGTATGTATGTCCTGACATAGATACCGCCATTTATGGCCTGGCAGACATGCTAGACCAAGAGAGGGGCTGGGGCGTAAAAAAAGACACCTATAACTTTCTAAGGCAGATGGAGATCTTTGGCGAGGAGACATGGTTTAGAATAGGTGACAGGGACACGGCCACGCACCTGATCAGAACCAACATGCTAAAGAACGGAAAGAATCTGGGCGACATTACAAAATGGATGTGTGAAAAGTTTGCAGTGGGCGCAAACATCATGCCGGTATCAGATAACAGCATCGAGACGAGGATAACCACGGACAAGGGGGAGATGCACCTGCAAGAGTACTGGGTAAAGCACCGCGGCAGGGATCCGGTAGAGGGAATACAGTACATCGGGGCAGAAAAGGCGCGCCCCAATCCAGAGGCGATAAATGCCATGCATGATTCAGACATGGTAATTCTTGCCCCCGGAAACCCGCTGACATCCATGGGGCCCATGCTTCAGATAAAGGGGGTCAGAAAGGAGCTTGCAAAGATGAAGAAAAAGGTGGTGGCAGTCAGCCCGCTGATAGGAGAGAATGCGATAAGCGGCCCTGCGGCAAAATACATGCAGGCTGCAGGAATCGAGTCAAATGTATATGGACTAGCAAAGATGTACGCAGATGTGTGCTCCAATATTGTCATAGATACCAAGGACAAGATGTTTACAAAAAAGATCCAAGACCTAGGCATAAAGGTATACGAGACAAAGATTACAATGAGGAACAAGGTGGCAGAAGACGCCCTGGCCAATTTCATCCTAAAACAGATACATGTGTGACTTGAAGACCGCTGCCATAATCCCCGTAAAGACGTTTTCTCATGCAAAGACACGTCTAGATCTGCCTGCATCGCAAAAAGAAGAGCTGTGCAAGATAATGCTCGAAGAGATACTGCATACTGTCTCCATGTCGCCGAAGATAAGCGAGGCGGTGATAGTCACAGGGGAGAAAGAGGCTGCCAGAATCGGCAAAAAGTTTGGCGCCACGGTTCTTGAGGATCAGAGAGAGAACGGCGTCAATGGAGCAGTGGCCATTGCAGACAGGTATCTCTTGGAGAGTGGCTTTGATGCATCCATGGTGCTCCCGCAGGATATCCCGTACATCAAGGTGCAAGACATTGATTTTGTGATGAATCACATGGGGATCCCCAACTTTGCAATAGTTGTACCTTCCCGGAGATTTGACGGAACCAACGCCCTAGTCAGAATGCCGGTGGATTTGATGGAGACCCATTACGACGA
The DNA here is from genome assembly GCA_003724285.1 of Nitrosopumilus sp. H13. GTDB lineage: Archaea > Thermoproteota > Nitrososphaeria > Nitrososphaerales > Nitrosopumilaceae > Nitrosopumilus. The sequence continues at coordinate 2,658 of RHFB01000043.1, forward strand.
GGGCAGCTACAAGATACACCTCAGCACCGCCAAAAAATACACCTCAAATGCAGCGCTTGTATTTGTGAGGCGCATAATGACAGACGTGGATAATATCGAGGATCTTAAATATCTGCTAGGACAGGCAGAAAAGCCGCAGCTGGTAGAGAAAATCCGAGCGATAATAGAATAAGAGAATATTTCGTAGGCAGTACAAGTTCAGATTTTGACATTTTTGCGTATTTGACAGGATCATGTGACAAACCAGGTCCCCTATAATGCTCATCAAGCTGTACCTCGCTACGAGTTGCCGCTGCACGCAATCTGCCGGGCCTCTTGTATTCCGGAATTGCCCCCGTCTTCCTAGGATGGCCCCATATCGAGTATACCCATCTCCGATACCTTCATCGCTGTTGCCATGGGGTCAGCACTTATTCTCACTCGGATTCACGGCGTATTTGATAACCATTTTATCAAGTCGCCTGACTGGCAATATTCCTGATTGCTTGGGGCACCAAAATGTTCGTTTTGACCGCCTTTTGTCAGCCTGCACTAATTATCGTATCACACCGGCTAGGGCGGATGACAGTAAACCTTATAAGTAATGATTTAGCAAATCTTAAATATTATCAGAATGGCGATGATCGGAAAATGGTGAATACAGCAGGTACAAAAGACAGGTGTCCAAGATGCGGCAAGGGCACGCTAGTCACCGATGCAAATACAGGCGAGAATTTTTGCGGCAAGTGCGGCTTTGTGATTACAGACAAGGTAGAAGAGTCCGGACCAGAATGGAGATCGTTTTCAAACGAGGGAGAGAACAAGAGCAGGGCCGGCGTTCCGACATCGCTTGCAATGCATGACATGGGGCTTGCAACAGTCATCAATCCGCAAAACAGGGATGCTACAGGCAAGCCTCTTACCGCGTCGATGAAGAGCACCATTGAGAGGCTCAGGACGTGGGACTCGAGAAGCCAGGTTCATGAGCCCGTAGACAGAAACTTTAGACAGGCATTTAGCGAGCTAGACAGGCTAAAGGACAAGCTTGCAGTGGGCGATGCCGTGATTGAAAAGGCGGCATACATTTACAGAAAGGCCCTAGAAAAGGGACTGGTTCGCGGCCGCTCGATATCCGCGCTCATTGCGTCTGCACTTTATGCGGCATGCCGGGACACGGAGACTCCGAGAACCCTAAAAGACATAGGCCAGTCAAGCAACATAAAGCGAAAAGACATTGCAAGATGCTACCGCCTGCTGCTCCGGGAGCTGAACCTAAAGATGCCAGTAGTTGATCCCGTAAAGTGCATATCCAGAATTGCAAGCAAGGCCGGACTCTCTGAAAAGACAAAGAGAAAGGCCACAAAGATTCTCCAGACTGCAGAGGAGCTAAAGATATCCGCAGGCAAGGATCCAATGGGGCTTGCCGCCGCCGCTCTCTATGTCGCATGTGTTACAAACGGCGAGAACAAGACACAGAGGGATGTAGCAGAAGCCGCAGGGGTAACAGAGGTGACCATAAGGAATCGCTACAAGGGCCTAAAGACTGCTCTAAACCTCTGATCCAATACGCAGCCTGTGCGCCATCATCATCAGTACCGATACCACGCCTGCCACGATCAGTATTATCTCAATTGAGGAGAGCAGGGGGTGCATAAACGCCACCTCCAGAGATACGAGGTTTGTCTGGGAGACAAACGTGGCATAGGCAAATATGAAGTAATTTGTGGCCCAGTGAATCAAGAGCGAGGCGGCAAAGCCGTATCTGAGATATGCCCATCCCAGAATGGCCCCGCTTGCAGCAGCTGGGGCAAACTTGCCCTCGCTCCACGGCTCTCCTGTGACAATGTGTGCAAGCCCGAACAGCACCGCCACCACCGCTATCAAAACGGCCGCCTTTCTATAGTGGATTATATCCAGGTCGTATGGCCGCCACAGGCACCTGACAAAGTATCTGATTGACGTCCTCCCAGAATACATGACAAACAGGGGAATGCCAAGCAGGACAACCCTGAATCCAACCTCCTCTAATACGGGCGCAAGACTGACGTAGAAGAACTGCTCCAGATCATTGCCCGAGGCAGGCGGGACGATCTTCACGCCAAACCCGCTCTGTACTATATCAACGACTACTGATGCCAGTACTAGCACGGAGAACCACTTTGTGATACCCACCATGTAGCTTGACAGCGAGTCGTACTTTCCATGGGATATCACTGCAGAAAGCGACCGTAAAAATCCCTGCCGCGGACCCATCATCGACACTACAAACACGACTGCATACAGGGCCCACAATGCCACAAACACGTCGCCCATCGTAACCCAGGACGGCGACTGGTACAGATCCGTTCCGTAAAACAGATCAAGATGCGTAAGCGGATACTCGTGGTTTATGTCTCCGCCAAGCTCGCTTTCAAAGACTACAAACATTCCGATCGGAAAGGAGACCAGAAACAGCCCGAACACCACCGAGAGCAGTGCCGTAAACGGGATTCCAAGTGCCTGTAGTAGCCTGCTTTGCAATTTACTAGTGAAGCTCGATGCTCTCTTCTGGAAAGCCCAAGCCGATAAGCGTGTCCTTGATCGTGTCCCTGTGATCCCCCTGCAAAAAGATGTACCCCTCCTTTGCTGTTCCTCCGCAGGCATACTTGTTTTTTAGCTCCTTTGCCACGGTCTCAAGGTTGTTGAGTTTTGGATCCAGACCCTCGATCATGGTGCCCTTTTTCTTAAAGCGTCTAGTTTCTAGCCTGATTATGATTTTTGTGCTGTCCTTTGCAAGCTCGCCGCAGGCACACAAGTCTTCTGGAAGACCACAAGTATTACAGATTACTGCCATTCGTTCTGAGATGACTGTTTTGTACGCACTATTAAGCCTTATTTGGTGTCCGGGGCTTGATTTTTTAGGCAGTATGCCACACACGTACCGTGTCAAGGGAACTGACGGAAAAGGCAGCCAAGATACTGCTAGAGGGCGGCACGCTGCTAAGTGAAAAATGCCCCTACTGCTCTGGTGTGAGGGTGATAAAGGACGGCAGCGCCCTCTGCGTCAGCTGCGGCCGGGAGCCCGAGGAGAGGGAGATCAAACAGGAGCGATCATCCCTAGAAGAGACTCTGGAGAGAAAGATGCAGGCGCTCTCTGCAGAGCTAGAAGGCGAGACGGATCACGAGAAACAGCAGCAGATCCTAAAGTCGATCAACTCGCTTTTAGACACCATGAGAAAGGCCGGTCAATAAGGTTTTTATGTTAAGATCCGCGCCTTTCGAGTTGTATGAGTAGCAAGAAAAAGGGAGCCCCGCTTCCGGCATCAAGCGGCGGCCTCATGAGGTTCTTTGAGGACGAGACAAAGGGCTTCAAGGTTGATCCAAAAATAGTGATATCAATCCCCATCGGTCTCATAGTGGTCTCGTGGGCAATCGAGATCTTTTTGGCTCCGTGAGTATGGCATGGAATACGTCGACAACGTTTCAAACATACACAACAGGTTTTCCCTCACACTCATCAATCCGTCATCCCACTACTTTTCACTAACAGGCTCGCTGATCACCGCGGCAGTCATCGTGCTTGTCACGTACCTTGGATATATCGGCGATGCAGCAGAGCTCACATACCGCATTCCCGCAGTAGTTGCAGTGCTTGTGGCAACACAGCTGCTCGATACGCGCTTTACAAAGAAGAAAGAGTATTCAAAGTCCCTCCACTCGTCGCTGTTTGGAATCATGCTGTGGGTTGCCACCATACTCGCCGGGCTCTTGGCAGGATTCGTTCTCGGCGGGGAGCCGTCCCTGTTTCTTGTGACGTTTGGCATGCTCTTGTTTGCAAGCTTTAGGATTGGAATATACACCACCACGCTCGGAATAAGCCTCAAGAGGGCATGGGCAATCTGCCTCGTGCAGCCGCTGGCAATGTTCCTGGTACTGGCGCCACAAGACATGTGGATTCCGCTATTAACTGATCCGCTGGCGCTGGGATATGGCGCGGCATTTCTGATAATTGCAAGCGTCTGGTCAGTCCTGACTGACAGGGCCGGAAGACCAGGGTTGGAGAGCACCCACAGGACGATTCAGGCATACCTTGCATCCCAGGGGAATGATCACTCTGATGCAGAGGAGATAATGGAGGAGCGCTCAAGTGAGGCAAGCGTGTCGACATCCCAGATAAAGCTCTCATCATCAAGCGGCAAAGAATTCCGCATGGTGCTTCCGGACATACACCCGGGCCCGTACCACCCGGTGGGAGGAAGCAACATTCCATACCTCATATACAAGAACCTGTCGTCCTCTGCGATGGTCATGCACAGCATATCTGACCACTCCCTGAACCTGCCCTCAAGAAACGAGGTGGAGAACTATCTGAAGAACCTAGAAAACAGCGAGGTAAAAGAGGAGGGGGTCCGGTGCACAGAGCCCGTCACGGTCCAGATAAACAAGGCAAGCGTCATAGGACTGCTCTTTGAGAACAGCCCCCTGCTGTTTCTGTCGCTTTCACCGCACGGCATGGAGGATATTCCAAGCTACATGAAGACAGAGATTGAACAGTACGCAAAAAACCGCAACTATTCGAGAATCATGATAATAGACTGCCACAACGCGATGGGCCAGGAGATATCAAGGGAGGACGGCGAGGACATGCTAAAAGCCGCCAAGTCCTGCCTTGATACACTGATCACGAGGGAGAACTTTGCAATCGAGTTCGGATATGCCAACTCTGACAACATGGACGTGTGGGCAGAGGATCTCGGGATGGCCGGGCTCGGCATAGTCTGCCTTGGAATCAACGGCAAGAAATACTTTGTCGGGTGGGCAGATGCAAACAACATGGAAAACGGTACGAGAGAAGAGATTATGAAGGACTTTGCAGGCAGGGGCCTTGCACTGCTTGAGATCTGCACGTCAGACACGCATTATGCGCAGGTAAAGGTAAGAAACAAGAACGGCTACTACCATCTGGGGCTGGTTACCGACGCTGCCAAGCTCTCATCGTGGCTGCTAGAGATCGCAAGAAACGCACAGGAAAAGATGGCCGCCGCAAAGTTTGAGATTCTTGAAAACAAGACCCAAGTCAAGGTCATGGGGCAGGGCATATACGAGGACTATTCAAGGGCGCTAGACAACTCGCTCAAGATATCAAAGGGGTTTCTCATAGGCGGGCTGCTGCTATTCATTACTAGTCTCTTCGTATAGTCTGCATCCTGTCAAGGTTCCCGTAAAACTCGTCTACAAACGATGCAAACCCGGATATGGGAACTATTGGTACGCGGCCTACAAAGTCGATATCACCCCTGTGCAAGGCGACCATGACTGGCACGGCCGCAGATCCCGGCGTCTTTGCAACATAGTGTCTGGTTCTCTCCACCTGCTTTGTGACTGCAGTCCTCATAGCAGACGTACTAGTCCTGCCCCAGTGCTTGCAGTCGACTAGCATTGCTATTCCAAGCCGCACTCCCACCACGTCTATCTCCATGCGCGGCTTTGTGAGTACAAGGTTTCTCATCACGGCAAAGCCCATGGAGCTGAGAATCTCTGCGGTCAGACCCTCAAAGTCCCTCCAGTGGAGCGCCTCGGATATTTCGTCTATCGGGTGCCCCTCTTTGAGCAGCTCTACTGCCACGCGGAGGCGGTCTCCGTCCTCAAAGTGGTAAAAGGAGCCGCGCAGCACACCAATGCCCTCTTTTTTGAGCGCATCAAGTAGCTCCTGCGAGTCGGAATCCCCGAGCCCCGTGGCGGCCCCAAAGTCGCGCGTACTGACCCCGCCTGCAATCATCCCGCGCAGACCCCGGATCATATTGCCGTTCATGACACGACACGCCATGCACATGATATAGGTATTGACATAGATTTTATTACAAGCGCCCAGAATCAGGATCATGAGGATTTTGATTGTTGTAGTGGCGATGCTTGCAGCAGTCGGATGCGCGCACGCAGAAAAGCCCACGCACTTTGACTCTGTAAAGTTCATCCAGTATCTTGACGAGAACACGGCGCTCGAGGAGGTACGAAACGGAAACCTTGACGTGTACTATTATACAATCCCCTCTGACCGGCTGGAGAACTACCAAAAGGACGACTCGCTCCAGATATTCGACTCGGTCGGCGGCTCATACAGCATACTGGTCAATCCGGCAGATGCAGAAGAGTTCAACCCGTTCTCAATACGGGAGGTAAGATACGCGCTCAACTATCTGCTGGACAGAAAGCTCATAGTAAACGAGCTGATGGGCGGGTACGGGGCGCCCACAATATCATACTATGGCCTCTCAGACCCAGAGTACCTCACGGTAATATCAGAGCTGGAGGCATTTAACTTCGAGTACAATCCCGGACTTGCCGGTGAGATCATAGCAGGCGCCATGTCAGAGGCGGGGGCTGAAAAGATCGACGGAGCGTGGCACGCAGACGGCAAGCCTGTGGAGATCACAGTGTTTGTCAGAAGCGACGATCCGCTAAGAAAGTCCATAGGCGAGATCCTGGTAGTCGAGCTGCAGAGGATTGGATTTGCAGTCAAAAAGGACTTTGGAGACCTCAACAAGGCGTTTGCAGTGGTGTACGGGGCCAATCCCGCCGACTTGAAGTGGCACCTGTACACGGAGGGATGGGGCAAGTCGGTCCTTGCAAGGTACGACTCGGTGGGGCTCAGCCAGATGTACGCTCCCTGGTTCTCCAACATGCCCGGATTCAACAATCCCGCGTACTGGAACTATCAAAATGAGCGGCTAGACAACATTACAAGAAGGATATACACCGCCGACTTTGACTCTGCAGAGGAGAGGACGGAGCTTGTACGGCTTGCAGTTTCAGGCGGGATAGACGAGTCAGTCAGGGTGTTTCTGGCAAACAAGGTAAACCAGTACGTGGCAAACGAGCGCATAAGCGGCATTGTAAACGACTTTGGCGCGGGCGTTCCAAGCAGGTTCACGCCGATAAACGCAAGGGCGGACGGGGGCCAGTTCACAGTGGGCGTAAAGCAGATCTACCAGGGGGCGTGGAACCCGGTCATGGGGCTGACTGACACGTACAGCCAGCACATCTGGAGAATAGTGCACGATCCCGGCACGTTCAAGCACCCGTTTACGGGAGAGGTCATACCCGTCAGGACTAGCTGGAGTGTCGATACTGCCGGCCCCGACGGAAGTCTTGACGTGCCGCATGACGCGATACTGTGGAATCCGGAGACGCAGATGTGGGCGGAGGTGGGCCCCGGGGCAAGCGCCACTAGCAGCGCCACGTTTGATCTTGCCTTTGGCAACTGGCACCACGGGGAGGGAATGGACGTAAACGACGTGCTGTACTCGCTGTACTTTACAACAGAATGGGGCACGCAGTCAGGGGCAGACGACAGGACAGTTGATGCAGAGTTCACCCCCAGGGCGGCGCAGAGCATTCAGACGATAAAGGGGATCAGGGTTACGGACGCAGATACAATCGAGGTATACGTGGACTATTGGCATTTTGACGAGGGCGAGATTGCAGGGTGGGCGGATCTGTGGAGCACCATGCCGTGGGAGGTATATGCTGCCATGGAGCAGGCAGTAATTGACGGCAAGGTGTCATACTCGAGGTCTGGCGCAACAAGCAAGAACATCGGCTGGCTGTCGCTTTTAATCCCAAATGACGCTGCCCTGATAAGGGAATATCTGGAGGGGTTCAAAGAGTCGGGGTACGTTCCTGCCGCCCTTGACTCTGGGCAGAACAAAGAGTACTTTGAAAATAGGTATGATGCCGCCATATCATGGATAGATGCAAGCGACCACGCGGTGATCAGCAACGGCCCGTACTATATGGAGTCGTATGCCCCAGAGTCGCGCACCATAACCGTGGGCTCCTTTGCAGACGAGACATACCCGTTTGCAAGCGGCAAGTGGTCCGAGTTTGAAGAGGCCCAGACACCCCAGATAACTGGCGTGCAGATGGCAGACTCTGTCCAAAAGGGCAGGCCGCTTGAGATAAAGGCGACTGCCATACATTCTGACTCTCTAATGTACTTTTTGGCAGACAGCACGGGCGCGATAACTGCATCAGGGGAGATAGATGCAGGGGACGGCCCTACAATAACCATACCAGCAGATGTAACTGCCGGACTCGGATCCGGCGCAAGCAGCATCAAGATATTTGCAGTCTCAGAGTCCGTGCTAAAGCCAGACTTTTACGAATCAAGCTTTATTGTGACAGACGGGACAGAAGAGCTGCAATCAGGAGAGATAGGCGCGACGCAGACTGCAGAAAAGCCAGACCACGTAGCGTGGGTATTTTTTATATTTGTCATCGCCGCGGCTGCCGTGTTTCTTGCGAGGCGCCGTCTAGCCCGTACTCGCGCAGAATCTGCATGAGGTGATCCTCGCCTGCAAGCTTTGCATAATCACCCAGCAGTTCCTCGTTGAGTTCGTAAAACGTATGACCCCACCGAAACTTGTCAAGCAGTTCCAGCGCCTGCCCCTTGAATCCCAGTATGAACAGGGCGCCTGCCATGGCTTCTGCAGTAGTCAGCATGGACAGCTTTGAGTAGTTTGTGGGGTTTCCCGCAAAAAGGGGCGGGAGCTTGCGCCTCACGCTGCCAAGATGCTTGGAGAACTCTTGGTCTGCGAGCCTCCACGAGCAGTCGATTCCGACTATCGATCCCGCATGCTGCCTGTCCCGTGGAAGCAGCGTGCAATCCGAGAACGGATCCAGCACCAGTCCGGATCTCTTGATTTTTTTGACGTTCTGGGCCAGTCCGAATTTTACCATTTTTGCAGCCGTGCATTTCTTTGGGTCGTCCTGGTAGAACATCAATACCTGCAGCCTCATGCACCATCTCACACAGCGGCGGTATTTTGGACTTGCGCCCGGGTTCCAAGACCGGGCAATTCCCCCGGACTAGGGGATCGTCTTGTAGGTGACCTTGTAGTAGAATCTAGATATCTGCTCGTCTTTTACCATGCTTACATGCCAGTCCATATCCGGCAGGAACTCGTCTGCAGATTCGGGTATGATGCTGAACTTTTCCAGGCGGACATCCGGACCGCTATACCTCACGTTGAGGGACATGCCGTCTACCTCTACGGTATCGTATATCTTTCCGGGCTTTCTGGTGGATTCAGACACCAGGCAGCCGTCTCCGGGGCCGATCACACATGTGCCAGACTCTGTCGATATCATCAGATTCACATCCGCCTCGTCTCCGCGGTTTACTATCATGGAGCCAGACACCACGCGCGGCGATATAGAGCCGTCATCTGTCGTCTTTTCCTCCGTCGTAATGACAATATTCCTGTCGGTAATGCGGTTCTCCTTTTCAATTACGGTGCGGGGCTTTGCCGTCTCGACTATTGTCAGTTCCTCTACCACGTCAAACATGGCCGGTTTTATCAGGGTGCCTGATGCCACCATGACTTCATACTTGCCAAACGGGGCGGAGTCTGGAAGATCCAGCGTGTACTCAAACGAACCTGATTGGAGGGATATCGATTTTTTTGTTCCCAATATCGAACCGCAGATGGATGTGCCGCAGATGACATTAGAGTCAGACTCACGAATCACGCTTATGTCAAGCCTTCCCGAATCCGGTCCGCCGGTGCCAGTAATAATCACGGAAGAGTCAGGCAGGTATTCTGCGCTGTCAGTAGATACCAAAAACGAGTCATCCTCAAAACCGACTACAAATGCAGACACTGCCCTGTCGCCCAGATAATTTGCCGACACTCCATACGAGCCGTCGGCAAACAAGGAGGGAGGCAGATCAATCGTGTTGGAAAAGCTTCCATCTCTCTCTGGAAAGACGCTAGAGGTAAGAACCTGAATCGGATCATACGGGTATATCTGGTAGACTGATATGGTCACCATTTCAGTAGAGCCGTCCCTGAACGATTTTGACGGGTTTACATTTCCAGTGACTAGCAGTCTGTCAGTTGTTTTGTAGAAGGGTTTGTCAGTGGATACGATCAGGCCGGTGGATAGTACGTCATTTGCAGGATCCGATGATACCTTGAAGCGCAGGTGCACGTCTGCAGAGCCAAATGCCGCAGACAGCTTGTAGATGCCCAATGTAGGTGTGAAAGAGTCGCCGCTGGAGCCGACAATCGCAGAAGGCGTTTGCTCGGCGTCCGGGATATTCCAGGACCATGAAAAATATCGGTTGTTTATCGGAACGTCGAATTTGGCGACAGAGCCGTCAGGTTTTGTCAGCGTGATGTACGAGATGGTTTGCGGATCAGTCGATAGTATGCCCTCAAGCATGACCGTCTCTCCCAGTCCGTATACGTCTTTGTCAATGGTGACTGACGATTCTTTTAGATCAGGCAGGTCATACACCGTAAACTCTGCACTTGCGGCATGATCAGAGTGCTTTGCAGTTATCACATATTTGCCTGCCTCAAAGATGTTCTTGACAATGTCCAGCTGCATCTTGTACAGTCCTGTCAGTTCCGGAACCGTGGCAACATCATAGGTTTTTAACGCGTCCAGATTTTTTCCATCCTGCGGACCCAGATTTGCTATCCGCAATGGCGCGCCTCCCTCCTTGGATATGGAGATGCTTACGGGGGCAACTAATACGGTCGTTCGATCAACTGGATCCAGCACATGTCCGTCTATGGTAATGGACTGGCCAAAAGTATAGGATGTGTCATCTAGCATTATGGTTATGGGATCTGTCGACCTTGCAAAGGTGGCAGGATCTTCTACGGAGTGTATGATGATTTCTTCAGAGCCCATAGTCTCTGAAGCCCGGATGAGATAGTAGCCCAGACTGTTCTTGTCTCTTGGAAGATCAAAGACATATGCAAAAGAGCCGTCGTCATCAACTGGAACAATGATATTAATCTGAAAATCCCCAAAAGTGTCGGCGTCTGGCAGTTTTGCGCGCTCAACTAAGAGCTTGAGCGGGTTTGTTTGTTCGCCATTTATCTTGCCCGTAACATGAACAGTCTCACCCAGACCATATACGGTCTGGTTGGTTGCAAGTAAGATCGAGGTGCCTAGATTTAGAGGTTTTTCTGACACCTCAAATGTGGCCGTGGCCGATTTTGTTGCAAAGGTTGCCTTGATCTCATGGGTGCCATATACCGGACTGACCGGATTCAAAAAGATGCGTGTTGTGAACTTGCCGTCCGTAGAAAACAGGTTTCCGCTTTCAATCACCTTGCCATCAGGGTCTATGATCTCAAACTGTAGTACCGCAGACGGGATTATTTTGTTTGTCGTGGCAGTCATGCGCACTATCTGACTCGGCAGGTATGAGGGCTGGTCGGTTGTAATTGTGACGACAGTCTCTTTTACCGCCTCTGGCTTGGACAGCTTTTCACCTACTGAAAAACCCGAGCTTGCAGTTGCATCAGAGTATGTGACAGAGACGTCATAGTTTCCACCTCCTATCCCAAGCACCTGGTGCAGGCTTTGCGAGGCCTCAAAGCTGAGATTCGTGTCAGGGTATAGCGTGATCTTCTTTTCAAAACCGGTACCCGTGATGCTGATCACTATGGGGGTGGGTTGAAACGTCGGTTTTACGGTAAAGATCTTTTCAGATACGTTGCCACGGATTATGGCAGTCTCGCCAAACAGATAGGATGGTCTTTCCACGGATACATGTATGGAAACCGGATCCACCTCTTGTGATTCGATCAATTTTCCGTTTGAGGATCCTGCATTAAAAGTTGCAAACTTCCAGTCATCTATCGAGTTTGGCGCGTAACCGTCATAGAGCCTCTGCCACGATTTCAAACTATTTTTCTGGTCGGTAAGGCTCGGGGTTTTGTCTATTATGGTTCCGTTTGCAGATCGAAGCTCGAGTGATTCTCCGAGATCGTTAAACCACAGCGGGCCGTAGGAAAAGATGGCCGTCTGTCCAGGATCTAGTATGGTTCCTGCAGGCAGCTCTAGAGTCTTTTTAGAGCCGGTAGGCGCTATCACCCACCCTTTCAGATCAACTGCCGAATCGGTTGGATTGTACAGTTCTACCCACTCGGATATCGATTTTGCGTCATTGCCAGGCGGGTTGGTCTCTACTTCATTAATTACCACATGGTCTGCCAGCTGGGCATAAGCTGGGACTAGAAATCCCACGGCTGCTACTGCAAACAGGGTCAGATATAGACTGTAATTCATCGCCTTTTTCCTGATATCCGTTGGGTGCTAGTCATTTTAGAATGAAATAGAGTAAAAGTTGAGCAATTTGTTAAAGTTGACCTCAAAAGTACGGATTTGTCGGCGTTCATGCGTGTTTTAGACTGTATTGGTATTTAGATGGCGCTATGAAATGGCACTATGCAACAAGGCACGCTGGAAGTTACTCCGGATCACAGTTTGGGCACCTGTTTCCAGATACCTTTGAGCCGCACTCCATGCAGATTCCTTCGCCGACATCCTTTGCTATTGACTGCTTTCGCTTCTCCACATATACCTTGATTCCAAAGTACATGATGCAGACGATGATAACCGCATAGACCACCCCCATAAATGGGATCAGGCCGATCATAAACATCAGCAGCCCTGCAACAAGGATGGCATCTCTTCTTTCAAACTTCAACAAAGTAGTCTCATCGTTGAATCGATAAAAACATGTCGGATTCAATGATCACATTGGAAAACTCTGATGCAAATACGCAAGATGCGGGTTTTAAATTTACATTTGAAACCAAAACTGCAGACACTGCAACTTGTGAATAGATGGTGGGATCGGCGTGAGTTGAACACGCGACCGCTGCGTCCCGAACGCAGAATCATACCAAGCTAGACTACGATCCCAGCAAAACTTCAAGCCTGTTTGTAGTATATATAAATACGATTTAGGGGGAAGTCGTCTGCATGGTCGGAGTTGATCATGCATCCAAGTTTGTAGATGGTGGGATCGGCGTGATTTGAACACGCGACCGCTGCGTCCCAAACGCAGAATCCTACCAAGCTAGACCACGATCCCAGCAAAGCCCCATGCCAGTCCAATTTAAGCCTCACAGATAATCATTTTAAAGGCAACAAAGGAATCAAAACCATGCAAATGGAGGACTATCTCAAGGCAGGCAAGATTGCAGCCGAGGTAAGGGAGATGGTCAGGGGCAAGAACTGGGTTGGAAGAACCGTGTACGAGGTATGCGAAGAGGTAGAAGGCGAGATAAAAAAACGCGGGGCGAGGTGCGCATTTCCTGTAAATGCCAGCATCAACGAGGTGGCGGCCCACTACACTGCAGAGCCAGATGATCCCACCACAATAGGCGAGACAGACCTGGTAAAGATTGATCTAGGCGCCCAGATCAACGGCTACATTGCAGATACGGCAGTCACGGTATGCTACGATGTCCAGTTTGACGGGCTAGTTCAGGCAGCAGAAGACGCCCTCGCAAACGCAATGTCCATGATAAAATCCGGCACAAAGGCAAGGGACATTGGCCGCACCATCGAGTCCACGATCAAAAAGATGGGCTTCAAGCCCATTGCAAACCTGAGCGGGCACTCACTTGACAGGTATACCATACATGCAGGCAAGACGATTCCAAACATCTGGTCAATCGGGGGATTTTCACTATCCGAAGAGTCCGCATATGCGTGCGAGCCCTTTGTGACTACAAAGGACGGGGGCGGATTCGTCAGGAACGGAAAGACCAAGAACATTTTTGCCATAAACACGCGAAAAAAGACAAAGGAGCCAGAGGCAGACAGACTGCTTGATCACATCTGGGAGAAATTTAACATGCTCCCGTTTGCACTCAGGTGGCTTACAGACAGATGGGATGAAAAAGAGGCAAGAAGCCTGCTAGAGATTCTGATAAGAAAAAAGGCAATACAGGCATACCCGATACTTGTCGAGGCAGGCGGGAAGAAGGTAGCCCAGGCAGAGCACACCTTTATTCCAAACGAGGGCGGCGTCACCGTTACTACCAAGGCATGAGTCAACTCCTGCAATGGCTCATATTTGACACGGAATCAAACACGGGCAGAAACACTGCGGATTCATGGTTTCACGTCTAGCCCCACAGGGTCTCTTTGAATGTCAGCTTTTTGTTCAGCACAAAGTTGCTAAACGCCGCAGTCGCAATGGCCAGAATCAGGGCAAGTGGGTACGTCAAGCCGTGCGAGTCGACCAGCCAGAACACCATGCCAATTTGCACCAGAGCCCCGAGTGAGCTGAACATGCCGAACTTGCCATACTGTGATAGCGTCCGCCGCCTCCCAAAGTCCCTGTCTTCAAAAGTCCAGATCTTGTTCAGCACAAAGTTGCTAGAGATTGATGCAATTATGCCAAATATGTTGGCATGAACATACCAAAAGTCAGCCAGTCCCGCAGTAAACAGCAGGGATATCGCATAATTTACTACAAACCCGGATGCGCCGACGGTAAAAAACCTGGCCGCCTTTGAAATGAACCTCACAGAGGCGCGCCGCTCATCTGCAGCCCTTGCCCTGCCATGCCTGTACAGCCGCCAGACGGATCTGAAATAGTCGATCATTATTCTCCGGTCAAGCTTGCTAGAGCCCGAGTGCCGTTCCTCAAACGTGTATGGTATCTCTTTTATCCTAATCCCCTCTGCCTTTACTAGTATCTCCAGCAGCAGCTTGTATCCGAGCGCGTCAAAGCTGAGCCCGTTAATTATGCTCCTCTTGAATGCAAAAAAGCCAGACATTGGATCCCGTGTCTTTATGCCAAGCCCCTTTTTTGCAATCATTGTGGCAAACTTGCTCATCAGCCGTCTTTTTGCAGGCCAGTTCCGGATCCCGCCTCCCGCAATATACCTTGACGCGACTGCAAGTTCGCACTGTCTGAGCGCCTCTATCAGCTTTGGGATTATCTGCGGCGGGTGTGAAAAGTCAGAGTCCATTACCACTATGGTCTCCCCTTTTGCCTTTTGTATGCCGTTGAGAATTGCAGAGGATAGTCCGCGCTTTGCGGTGCGGTGGATCACGTCAATCGTGTCCTCTGCCATCCTTTTCAAGCCGGAGATATAGTCATCTACAATCCTGCCTGTTCCATCAGGCGAGTTGTCATCTACTACTATTGTCTCAGCAGACATCCCGCTTGGAATGCTCTCGCGAATGGACCTGAGCATGCCCAGTATGTTCTGCGACTCGTTGTACGTAGGGACTATTATCGATACCTGTGGATTGCTCATTTCCGGCCTTCAGCGGCACTGCCCCACAAATGAATATTAACTTATAACAAATTTCATGCCCGGGTGATCTTTTGTTCACAAGGAGCCTATGAATGCACTGCCTCGCCAAATATCTTTTCTATTCGTGCAGTCTTGCCGCACGAGGGACACTCGGACTCTGCAAACAGCACGTCTCCGGGGGCAAACTCTGTTTTTTTAGTCATCTTGCATCCATCACACGCCACCACCGTGTATGGTATGATGGTCTCTTTTTTTGAGAACATTATTGCGGCACCCCTGACGTGTTTCCAACGCCGATTACCAGCACTGTCTGCCCCTCTTTTGTGTTCTCAAGGATCATATCTTGTATCCTAGCCCTGACATCGTCTGCCCTGTCTGCAATGTCCTTTGTCATCAGGGTGATGGCCTCTTTGATAGACTGCCTTACTATGATTGAAAATACAGGAATCTTTCTTTCTGTCGCAATCTCCTCTATCTGGAACCGCTCCGTACCCGTACCGCCTATCGCCGCGCCAAAGCCGTGGGCTATCGTGGCAGAGTCCTCACCCTCCATCTTTAATGCGGCATCAACCATGATTATCGCATTAATGGGGCAGTCTGCAATCAATGCATCTAGCGCATCTGCCGGGCGTCCTACCGTGGATGCCGGTCCCTGGGCCTTTACAAGCAGCATCTTTCTCTTCTCAAACTCGGTCCTTGCAAGGACTGTCTCAAAAGAGACGGGCTCCTTTACGCATCCTAGCATCATGCGGCCTATTGCCATCGGGCCTATTCCATCGCCCACCGGCTGTCCCGCCCTGAATGCCGGAATCGCCTCTTTCATGGCCTCTGCATGCTCTAGTACTGTGGGCAGGAGCATCTGCAGGGGCAGTATGAGCGGATAGTTGTTTTGCTTTTTTGCAGTAAGATACATGTGGTTTACCACCTTGTGGAGCATCTGGAGGGATGATGCAATCTCAAGCAGTGTCTGCACCTTGCCAAGCTCAAGCGGCGTGATCTCCGGGATCATCGACTTTATGTGCCGTCTGGTATAGTCCTCGCGCGATCTTACTGTATGCCTTATCTTGCCTATGATGCCTCCAGGATCCATGTCCACTGGCATGATTGTAAAATAATCTAGGAATCTGCCTATCTTTTCCTCCGGATCAGAGTCTGGTCTGATGCATTTAAGATGTGATGTTAGCTCTGCACGCGATGTGTTCCGGCATATCTCTAATTTTTTTATCCCTTTTTTAATCTCGCCGGATGTAATGTATAGCTGGATTCTCTGCCCGTAAAAGACGAATATGATTATAGGTACTATCCATATCAGCATCATCAGAGGATTGGCATCATCGCCAAATCCAAAGAACTGCTCAATATCAAAATTCATCAAATCCACCATACACCACACTTGGCAGATCCAAATTAAACCATTCGTCCAAGTAGAGCATCAGTATCTGGGATTATGACACGTTCTAGCCGCATGAATGTGCATCTAGCTGACCGTGATCGTAGTCTCTACCGGCGGTGAGAGTGCAGTCGGGTTGCTTACAGACTCCCAGACAAATACCGTGGCAGTGTACGTGCCCGCCTCTGAAGGCGTCCACGACTGCGCCGGGCTGAATGACTGGCCCTGGGCGATAT
>RHFB01000045.1 GCA_003724285.1 Nitrosopumilus sp. H13
GGGAGCTCGACGCTCTCTCCTGTCAGATTGAACTCTTTGACATCTCTGCCAGAGTTCTCCAGTACGTCACAGTCAGTCTCTGCAAACGCTTGTGGCATCACAAGCTGCAGACCGCCCATCTGGTGGATTTGTTCTAGCACATCGACGTCCATCTTTGAGACGTCAAGTGATTGTCCACCAATCTGGGTCTGTGTGAACGTGCTTCCGAATAAGGTTGCGCCCATTACGGCTACAGCTGTAACTGTAAGGAGCATGCTTGTGCGCTTATTCATTGTGAATGATGATTTTTGATTCCCATATAATAATTACCCTCGAAAAGAGGGCAAATCGGCCCCAACTGCCTGAAAAAGAATGAATAATGGGTACTGGGATTCCTCAAACATGAAATTCAGGACTGATGAGGACTCGCTTGGCAAGGTCAGGGTCCCATCGGGGGCATACTATGGGGCGTTTACCGGCAGGGCCATCAAGCAGTACAAGGTGACAGGCCGCGCGGCCCACGAGGATCTGGTGGCCGCCTTTGTAATGATAAAGCGCTCAGCGGCAGTTGCAAACATGAGGACAAAGTCAATTGACGCAAAGAGGGGAAAGGCCATAGTGTCTGCATGCGACAAGATACTGTCTGGAAGGCATGCAGACCAGTTCGTAGTAGACATGATAAACTCCGGGGCCGGCACCGCCTTTAACATGAATGCAAACGAGGTGATTGCAAACGTCGCGCTAGAGGCAATGCGCAAGAAAAAGGGCCAGTACGGATTTCTGCACCCAAATGATCACGTAAACATGTCGCAGTCAAGCAACGACACGTACCCGACTGCCATGCATGTATCAATACTGATGGGCCTGAGGGAGGCAATGCCCGCAGTGGACGTGCTGAAAAAGTCCCTTGCGAAAAAGGCAAGGCAGTTTGCAGCGCATAAAAAAATAGGAAGGACGCACCTCATGGACGCGCTTCCGGTCACCCTGGGCGGGGAGTTTGCCGCGTATGTCACTGCGGTCTCAAAGGCGCAGGCAGGCATTGCCGCCGCGCAAAAAGAGCTGCATGCAGTGGCGCTCGGCGGGACGGCCGTGGGTTCGGGCGCAAACGCGCCAAGAGGATACAGAAAGATAGCAGTATCAGAGCTTGCAAAGGTATCAAGGCTTCCGCTCAAGCCCGAAAGGGACATGCAGCACGGCCTGCAGAGCAGGTATGCAGTCGCCTTGGTATCCGGCTCGCTGCGCGGGCTTGCAGTCGAGCTTGGAAAGATTGCAAACGACATCAGGCTCATGGCATCAGGGCCCGTGGCGGGACTTGGCGAGCTGGAGATTCCCGCAGTGCATGCAGGCTCGTCGATAATGCCCGGCAAGGTCAACCCGTCGCTTGCAGAGTGCATGAACATGATATGTTATAATATAATGGGAAATGACGCGGCAGTGGCCCATGCTGCCCAGGCGGGCCAGTTTGAGCTCAACGTAATGCTGCCAGGCATGCTAAAGTGCGTGCTCGAATCTACAGACATGCTCAAGAACTTTGTGCCTGTCTTTGCGGCAAACCTCATAGACGGGCTTGCAGCAGACAGGAAAAAGCTCCGGGAGGGCATAGAGGGCAGCCCCGTAATAGTCACGCTTTTGGCCCCAAAGATAGGATATCTAAAGTCCGCCGCGCTCTTCAAAGAGTCGCTGCGCACAGGCAAGACGATAAGGGAGCTGGCAGTGTCCGGCGGCCTGCTTACTGGCAGGCAGGCAGACGCGCTGTTTGGATAGCCATGGCAAGAATCTTTGTAGAGGCGTACGGGTGCTCGGCAAGCTTTGCAGACTCTGAGATGATCTCCGGGCTTGTCGTAAACGGGGGTCACACGCTGGCCCAAAGCCCGTCAGAGTCGGATCTCAACGTCATAGTGACGTGCTCTGTCAAGGACGCGACTGCAAACAAGATGATCCACAGGATAAAGTCCCTGCGCTCAAGGCCGCTCGTGGTGGCCGGATGCCTGCCAAAGGCAGAGCAGGAGACGGTGCAAAAGTTTGCACAGGGCGCAAGCCTGATGGGCCCAAACTCCATAGGAAAGACGCTGCAGGTGATAGACTCGGCGCTCGCGGGAAAGCGGCGGGTGGAGCTAGACGACACGGATCTCTCAAAGGTGGGGCTGCCAAAGGTGCGCCTCAACAGCGCAGTGGGCATTGTAGAGATTGCAAGCGGGTGCATGAGCGAGTGCACGTTCTGCCAGACAAAGCTTGCAAAGGGCGGGCTGACAAGCTACAGGCTGGGCGACATTGCAAGGCAGGTAAAGTCAGAGGTGGGTGACGGGTGCAAGGAGATCTGGCTTACATCCACGGACAACGGATGCTACGGGCTTGACATCGGGACTGACCTGCCGGAGCTGGTGGGCGCGGTGGCAGGAGTCCCGGGGGAATTCATGGTGAGGGTCGGCATGATGAACCCGATGTACATGCCAAGGATACGGGACAGGCTGCTAGACTCGTTTGAGAATGAAAAGGTGTTCAGGTTTTTGCACGTGCCGGTGCAGAGCGGAAGCGACAGGGTGCTATGCGAGATGAAGCGCGGCCACACGGCCGGCACGTTCCGGGACGTGGCCAGGAGGGCCAAGGAGAAATTCGGGCAGTTTACCATATCGACTGACATTATTGTGGGGTTTCCCACAGAGACAGACGAGGACTTTGCAGAGACTGCAAGGCTGCTAGATGATGTCAGACCAGACGTGGTAAACCTCTCAAGGTACAGTCCTAGGCCCGGAACCGAGGCGGCAGGATGGGAGCAGCTTGATGTGGCAGTTGTAAAGCGGCGGAGCAAGGCCCTTCACGAGCAGATCAGAAAAATGACCCTGGATGGCAACAAAAAATGGATCGGATGGAAGGGCAGCGTCTTATTTGATGAGAGGACAGATGACGGAATAAGGGGAAGAAATGCCGCCTACAAGCCTGTATTTGTGCATCAGGAGGCGGAGATCGGACAGTCCAGTACGGTCGAGATTATAGATGCGACGCCAAATGCCCTGCTAGGTGAGATCGCAAGTTAAACTTTTTAGATCTAAAATTTGATTAAAAAAACGTAAGAAGGTTTTTTATCCAAACCCGCAAACAGAATCTGCAAATGGATTTTCAGATAAGAGAGCCAATACTCGTAATAGGCACAGGGGGGGCAGGCTCGAGGCTTGCCACGATGGCAGCCAAGGCGGCAGGCGCAGACTGTCTTTTGATAAGCAGTGATTCGGCAGACCTTGGCGGCTCAAAGTCCGTGCAGATATCCACAAAGGGAGTCATAAACCCGTCTGTGAGGCTAGTCAGGGCGTCGGCATACGAGGCGGCAGGCCAGATAGAGTCTGCAATGCGTGGGTATTCCACCGTCATTATGATGAGCAACCTTGCAGGAAAGACAGGAGCCGCCGTGGCGCCAGTAGTCTCTGGCATGTGCAAAAAGGCAGGTACCGGGCTGGTATCGTTTGCGATAATGCCGTTTGGATATGAAAAGAACCGCCTGTTTGACTCTGGGATTGCGCTAAAGAGGATAAGGGCCGATTCCGGGTGTACGGTAGTGCTAGATAACGACTCGATGCTAGAGAGCAATCCCGACCTGAGTCCCAAAGAGTGCTATGGCATAGCGGACTCTGCCATCATGCACGTGGTCTGCTCGCTTGGCTCATCGGAGATGTCTGGAACCAGCATACTTACGGCCGGCAGGCAGAGGCAGGACATTGAAGAGTCGCTGCGTGACTCGTTAAAGATGCTGTATGGAAACGCGCCCCCGGGATCGACTAGGCGCTCAATGCTGTATGTGGTGGGAGGCGGTGTCTCTACCGGCATGATTGACTCTGTATCAAAGATTACAAGCGGCATGCTGGGGGACGGCGGCTCGCACGTGGACTCGGCATCCGAAGAATCCGGGATTGTAATGCTTTCATCAGTACAGGGAATGACAAAGTTTGACGGGTATGATCCGCTTGGGGCAATCCCGCAAGAGGACACGCTTGACTGGTCTGCTCCGGAGTGCAGCATTGACTGCGGCCTGGAATTATACCAGATGGAATAGACTCTGGCTATTTTGAATCAGGTTCTTTTGTAGATTTACTCTTGGGCTCTTTGGCAGGCTCGCTCTTGGGATCTTGCTTGGGCGATTCTGCTTCTTTGACAGGGTCAGTAGATTCTGGCTCTGCAGTAATGTCAGGCTTGGCATCTTCTTTGACAGGGTCAGTAGATTCTGGCTCTGCAGTAATGTCAGGCTTGGCATCTTCTTTGACAGTATCCATAACTTTTGGCTCTGCCACCTCTTTGGCAGGATCAGCATCCGGCTCTGCAGTAATGTCAGGCTTGGCATCTGCCTTTTTGGTCTCTGCCTTTTTGGCAGCCGCCTCTGCATCTGCCAGGATTTTGGACTCTGCCTCCTCGTCATACAGTGATACAAGAATATGACCCTCGTCAGTCTTGCTCATGCGGACCCTTATCTTTCTAGGGGGGCTTCTCACCCCTCTTGCCCAGATCTTGTGGGCAAGCTCTTCTTCTATCTTTATTGACTCTGTCTTCATGTGATGTCTGGCAAACTCTTTGATCATGTTGATTGCTCGAACGGCCCTGTGCTGTGACTGTGACAATAGTACCTTGCCCAGATTAATGGTATAGACCCGCTCTACTTCCTGGGACAATCATCCCACCTCCACGTCAGTTGATCTCCACGCCCGGCGCTTTGGGTTTGTCCTGACGGCTCTTTTTGTCTTGAGGATTATCCATGCCGGTACAGGCTCTGTCTGCCTTGTCTTTTTGAGAAGGCGTATCTTTCTTGGAGAGGACTTGCGTGCAGCCATGAATCATCAGGCACGGACAGCTCTTTTTAAATGAATCTCATTTTAACCGCTCCCTTATCTGCTGCAGTATCCGGGCAGAGGCCCCCCACACAATATTCCCAGAATATTCAAACGTGTACATCTCTTGTATCTTGTTGTGGGACGGTTCTGAATCGCGCGCCATGGTCTTGAGAAGCGGCCCTAGCGGAATGTGAAATATCTGCTCGACCTCACAGTTTGTCGCAAGCGGCGGAATGTCATCAAGTACTGCCACAAAGGGCAGGATTGAAAACCCCGAGTTGAGGGTGATGACCGGCCTGAGCTGGCCTGCCACCTGATCCCGGGACACTGCCAGCCCTATCTCCTCGCGCGTCTCGCGCAGTGCAGTATCAAGCAAGTCGGTGTCCCCCGCGTCGGGCTTGCCTCCCGGAAACGAGATCTCGCCGGCGTGAAACCTCATGCCCTTTGGCTTTTCAGTCATGATTACTGCCGGCTCTGCGCCGTATATTGCCACCAGTACGGACGCCTTTTTGTACCGGGGATCAGTCGGGACGGGATGCATCCCGCCTGAAAGTGCCGACTTTGCATCTGCCAGGTTCATACCACTACACATTGGTTTTGGTATTCAAAGGTTTTAACCAAGCGTTGAAAAAACAACACCATGACAGTCAGATACGAGGCCAATCCGCCAAAGGTGGGGCCCGGGACGGACGCAGAGGCGGCCCTCGCAGGATTTGTAGAGCGGATCAAGACCGTGTCAGAAAAATGCGATGCCATACACCTCACAGAGAACGTGCTTGGATGCGAGAGAATCTCGCCGATAAGGGCAGGCAGGGCAGTCCGGAGCGTCTCTGATCTGCCCATAACTGTGAGCATGCGAGTAAGGGACAAGGATGAAAAAGAGATTGCACGGTTTGCAGACGAGTGCGTCTCTGCGGGGTTTTCCGGGATTCTAGTACTGATGGGCGATCCGTCACAGGACGGCAGTCCGGACTCGGGACAGGTTCCAAGCGCCGTGGTGTCGGGTCTTGCACGACGGGGAATCGGCTCCAAGGTGGACCTGTACCTGTCCATTCCAAGCAGTCCTGACTATGCCCGGATTGGCGCAAAGGTTCGCGCAAGGCCCAAGGGGTTTATGACGCAGGTGGTCCGGGATGCCCTGCAGGTGCGCACGCTAGTTGAGAATCTGAGGGGGTTTTCCGTGATTCCGATAATACTGTACCCCTCAGAGAAGAACCGGAGATCTGCCGAGTTTTTAGGCCTGGAACTCGAGTCCTATAGGCAGGGGTTTGCAGAGTTTGTAAGGGACGCCCACAAGATTGCCGGAGACGTGCTGATTACCTCGCCAAGCGACTTTGCAGGGGTGTGCGAGTTTCTTGACACCATGTGATCCCCAGAGTATGATCAAAACGGCATCTTGTTGCATGGTACTGGTTTATCTTTGCGACTTTAGATATTCCAATGCGGCAAGCTCTGCTGTTCGCAGCTTTTCAAGTATTATGGGGTCTTTTAGCTTGTCAATTTTTACGGGGGCATCGTGACTGAATGACTCGCCAACCGTGC
>RHFB01000033.1 GCA_003724285.1 Nitrosopumilus sp. H13
GAATGCCGCCCCCTTGCCGTTGCCGCTGTTTACCATCAGGATCTCAGTCTCATCAAAGATAAAACAGTTCTGCGTGATCTCTGATGCCCTGATGTCGGCGCCTTCCGGGATGGCCTTGTACGCCTCTGATCCTATCTGGGATGGCGGTACTAGCACCTTGACATCTAGGCCGCGGCGCGATACTGCGCGTATCTGCTCCTTGCACTCGGAGAGGAGCCCGAGGCCCCACTGGTCTGCCATGATCCTCACTGATGTCTTTGAGCCCTCTATCATGGAGCGCAGCTGGCCTAGCACGTTGTTTGGCCCCATGTGAAAGTACCTCTTTTCCTCAGATCCGCGCGACTTTCTGCTTGCCTCGCTTGTCTTTTTGAGGTCAGATACGAGCGAGTTCATGGCGTTTACCTTGTTTATCTGCTCGTGAATAATCCCGTCAAATGCGTCCTCTGGGGATATGGCAGTGCATGTTATGGGCTTGCCCTTTGAGATGATTACCAGTTTCTTGTTTTCAAGCTTTAGCAGGGTCGGGTATATCTTGGTCCGGGGAATCTCCGAATAGTAGGCAAGCTCGCTTGCCGGGATCGTGCCCCTTGATATCAGGGATACATACGCCTGTGCCTCGTACTTGCTCAGCCCGAACTCTTCTAGGCTGACTGGAGCCTGTCCCTGTGTCATGATTCTGATGCCTACATCATTAGGTAAAATTGAGAGCTAAATTCCTTTGCACAGGCGCTCAAATAAAGTCAAAACTGTACCTGCAGGCAGGTGTAGCCACGGTTACCGCCCCGGGAGTCACACCGCCCTCAAATACGCAGTTTCTGATATGACATGTATGGCCGGCACCGGCGTGCTCTGCACAGACATATCCCACACAGTGATGCTCGTACCCAGACTCAAATACTCTGGCATCCTACTTGATGGCATCATTGACTCGCTACAAGAGGCGCGCGACTCGCTACATACCTCCAACAAGCGTCTGGCAGACTGTGAGGAATTGGGCAAGTGCGAGTGGGAGGCACTCAAGTCAGAGGCGGCAGTCATGTCTGCCCTAGAGGCGATTACAAAAATAAAGAGAAAGGCAGGCCAGATATCTGGCGTGATGAGCATCCCAGAGGTGCTTCCGGCGTCAATCCAGGTGGTCAGGACCGTGAGCGCCAGCCTGTATGAGATGATGCCTGACTGCAGCCAGAGGCTCTCAGAGCTCTCCGTGCATCTTGGCAGCATTGTGCTTGATTCGGCGGCAATCACGCAGGCCCGGTTTGACTTTGGCCGCTCCAATTCCGAGTCCTCTGACCTGCTTGATGAAGCAAAGTTGATTGCAGACTCTAAATTAAAAAAGCAGTATCCTAATCTTGATTTTTCGGAAGCAGACACAGTTTGACCAGACTGGGTTCGCGCAGCCTCGCAGGCGAGCTGAATCGCATACGATCCGTCTCTTCGAAGATCGAGGCCAGAATGTCTGAGCTGAGGCCGTCTGAGGAGGCACGAATAGACGGGCTCACATACGAGGAGCTTCAGGATCTGGCCAAAATAGCCGGAATTGCCGATTTCATGGTCTGCAAGTATGCCGAGAGCAAGAACATGCACCGCATCCTCAAGGAATTTGCCGCCATAATCACCAGTACTGCAGACTCGCTTGACTCGATTGATGATGAGATGTCAGAGCTGATACTGTCCGTAGAGGACTCGATTGGCAGGGTAAAGGACATGCACTCTAGCATACATGAAAAGTCAGATGTCTGCCGCAGGCACGCAGGCACGGCTGATAGTCCAATTAATTTAACCAATTCTATTACACAGATTAACCCATCTAAATACCAACAAAATCCTCAAGGACATGCCACTAGGTAATAAAGATGAGTTTGGCCCCGCAAGAACTAGAAAACAATGCTAGCGTATCTGCCTCTGAGGCAATCAAGTTTGACTCCCAGGGTGCCCGGGGCATGGCTATTACAAAGTACCAGCAGGCCATAGACGCTCTGGCCACGCTAATGCGGCTGTTCCCAAACGGTAAGATGAACTCCCTGTACAGGGACAGATGCAAGTCATACCATGACCGAATCCAGGCGCTCCAGCAGGCACACGGCGTGGATCCCGCGGTGGATCCAAAGGCATCTGATGACGAGCAAAAGGCGTCAGTCAAGAGACAGGAAAACGAGAACGATTTTGAAGATCTGATCATGAAGGAAAAGCCTGACGTGACGTGGGGGCAGGTGATAGGGCTTGATGATGCAAAAAGGGCGCTGCGCCAGTCAATCGTGTATCCTACAAAGCGGCCCGACTTGTTTCCGCTCGGATGGCCAAAGGGGATGCTGCTTTATGGCCCGCCGGGAACGGGCAAGACAATGCTGGCAGCCGCCACTGCAAACGAGATGGACGGCTATTTCATCAACGTGGATGCCTCGTCCATGATGAGCAAGTGGCTTGGCGAGGCAGAGAAGAACGTCTCAAAGCTGTTTGCCATGGCAAGGCAGTATGCAGAAAAGGAAGGCAAGCCCGTGATACTGTTTGTAGACGAGGTCGACTCGCTTTTGGGATCGCGCAACAGCGAGGTGGGCGGCGAAGTCAGGACCAAGAACCAGTTTCTCACAGAAATGGACGGAGTGGGCGGCAAGGGCAAGGATCTCATGATGTATGTGATCGGGGCCACAAACAAGCCCTGGAGCCTTGACATGGCGTTTTTGCGCAGGTTCCAAAAGAGAATCTACGTGTCCCTGCCGACACAGGAGGCAAGGAAGAGCCTCTTTGAGCAGTACACTGCAGAGCTGCGCAAGGACCCCGAGGTCAGCGCGGCGGATCTGGCAAAGATATTTGACGGGTACAGTGCAAGCGACATAAAGGACATCTGCCAGGCAGCTCAGATAAAGACAGTCGACGAGATATTCAGCTCGCCAGAATACCACGAGCCGGTAGAGGGCGAAGAGCCCATACAGCCAAGAAACCTCACCACCACTGATTTCAAGGAGATAATGGCAGTCAGAAAGCCAAGCGTCTCAACTGAGATGATCCGGGCCTACCACAAGTGGAGCAACGAGTTCAAGGCACTCTAGCCCATATACGTGGGACAGGTAAAAACTTAAATTCATTTTACAGGGGACTCTATGAGGGTCAAAATAGCCACGCGAAAATCAAGCCATACAAAAAAATTCGCAAAGCTGATCCTTGATGACGGCACAGTCCTTGAAGGGCAGGGATTTGGCAGTTCTGGCACCATCTTTGGCGAGATTGTCTTTAATACGGGGATGGTCGGATATGTAGAGGCCCTCACAGACCCCTCATACAGCGGCCAGATACTCACCCTCACATACCCGCTTGTGGGCAATTACGGCGTGCCCGACCCGGAGGCGACTGACGCTGACGGCATCTCAAAATACTTTGAATCAGACAAAATCCATGCAAGGGGGCTTGTGGTGCACGAGCTCTCGCTGACTGCAAGCCACTGGAACCTTGCAATGACCCTTGATGAGTGGATGCACAAGGAGGGGATTCCGGGGATCTCCGGCATTGACACGAGGACCCTGACCAAAAAGCTCCGCACGGGCGGCGTCATGATGGCCGCCCTGGCAGTGTCAGATACGGAGATTGACACAGGAAGCGTAAAAAAAGAGCTTGGCTCTGCTACGGGATACTCGGCAGAGCAGTTCATGGACGAGATATCCACAAAAGAGGCGCGCGCATTTGGGGACGGGAGGGAATGCATCGCAGTAATTGACACGGGCGCAAAAAACGCAATACTGCGCAACATCCGGGATCTGGGGTACAGGGCGGTCTTGCTGCCGTGGAACTCGACATATGAGGAGGTAATCTCGCACAATCCAAGCGGCGTGGTTATCAGCAGCGGTCCTGGGGATCCGCAAAAATGCCCGGACACGATAGAGACTACAAAAATGCTGATTGCAAACAATGTTCCAACGCTTGGCATCTGCCTTGGCGCGCAGATAATCGGCATAGCAGGCAACACTAAAACTTACAAGCTAAAGTACGGCCACCGCGGGCAGAACAAGCCGTGCATCAACCTTGAGAACAACCAGGTGTATGTGACGAGCCAGAACCACGGATACGGCATTACCCCAGAGTCCCTTGAAGAATCGGACTTTGACTTGTGGTTTACAAACGCAGACGACAAGACAGTCGAGGGGATACGGCACAAGACGCAGCGATGCGTCGCCGTGCAGTTCCACCCAGAGGCCTCGCCGGGCCCGTACGACTGCCGCTTCGTCTTTGAAGAGCTCAAACGCCTTGTGGAGGAGGGATCGACTGCCAAAAAATGAGACGTTGAAAAAAATTCTCGTGCTCGGCAGCGGGGCAATAAAAATCGGAGAAGCCGGCGAAAGCCGCTAAAACGGCCGCCAGTTTGACTACTCCGGAAGCCAGTGCCTCAAAGCCATCCGAGAAGATGGGCTCCAAAGCGTCCTTATCAACCCAAACATTGCGACAATCCAGACGGATACGAGGTTTGCAGACAGGGTATACCTTCTTCCGGTGACGCCCGAGTACGTCGAATCGATAATCGAAAAGGAGCGGCCAGACGGAATCATGCTTGCATACGGGGGCCAGACTGCCCTTAACTGCGGCGTCAATCTAGACGGAGCAGGCGTGCTCAAAAAGTACGGAGTCGGCGTACTTGGAACCCAGATCCCGGGAATACAGAGCACAGAAGACCGGCAGCTCTTCAAGGATTCCATGAAGGAGGCAGGCGTGCCCGTGCTGAAGAGCCAGACCGTGACCAACTTTGAGGACGCAAAAAATGCAGCAGAGGCCCTCTCGTATCCTGTGATAGTCAGGGTCGCCTATACCCTTGGAGGGCGCGGCGGCGGCGTGGCATACAACGAGATAGAGCTGCACGAGATAGTAGAGCGCGGCCTCAAGGCAAGCCTCGTAGGCCAGGTATTAATTGAAGAGTACATCGGCCACTGGAAGCAGATCGAGTACGAGGTGATGCAGGACTATGACGGCAATAATGTGATAGTGTGCAACATGGAAAACGTCCTGTCCATGAAGGTGCACACCGGTGACAACATCGTAGTGGCCCCGTCGCAGACCATAGACAACTCTGAATACCACATGCTGCGCTCCGCCGCCCTTCGCGCAACAAAGCACGTCGGAATAGTGGGCGAGTGCAACATCCAGTACGCCCTGGCCCCTGACTCTGACAAGTACGCGGCAATAGAGATAAACCCGCGCCTTTCGCGCTCCTCTGCGCTTGCAAGCAAGGCCACGGGATACCCGCTTGCATACATGTCCGCCAAGATCGGGATCGGATACGGCCTCCCGGAACTGGTAAACAGAATCACAAAAAACACCACCGCCTGCTTTGAGCCCTCCCTTGACTATATAGTCTGCAAGCACCCGCGCTGGGACTTTGCAAAGTTTGAGCTGGTAAACCGGCGCCTCGGGCCCACCATGAAGTCAGTCGGAGAGGTGATGGCAATAGGCCGTACGTTTGAAGAGTCGCTCCAAAAGTCGATACGCATGCTAGATATTGGCAATGACGGGCTCGTACTAAACAGGTCTGACGGCTCCAAATACACGGAAGAAGAGATCGAAGACAAGCTTGCGCATCATGACGACATGATACTGTACTATGTGGCAGTGGCCCTGAAGATGGGGATCACAGTGGATCGGATATACCGGCTCTCCTCGATAGATCCGTGGTTTATAGAAAAGATTGCAAACATTGTCGCAGTCGAGTCCAAGCTGGCCCACTCGGAGCTTGACTCTGCCATGCTCTGGGAGGCAAAAAAGACGGGCTTTTCAGACAGGCAGATAGCCCGGGCCAAGGACAAGAGCCCTGATGAGGTGCGCAGCCTGAGAAAAAAGCTCGGCATCGTGCCTGCAGTAAAGCAGATAGACACGCTTGCAGCAGAGTGGCCTGCCGTGACTAACTATCTCTACATGACATACGGGGGCGACTCGCACGATGTCGAGGTTCCAGACAGCAGGGGAATCGTGGTGGTGGGCGCAGGCCCGTACCGCATTGGCAGCAGCGTCGAGTTTGACTGGGGGACGGTAAACATGGTGTGGGGCCTGCAAGAAAACGGCGAGAAGAACATCACCGTGGTCAACTGCAATCCCGAGACCGTCTCTACTGACTATGACATCTGCACCCGGCTCTACTTTGAGGAGCTCACGCAGGAGCGGATACTGGACATTACAGAGTTTGAGAATCCAAAGGGCGTGATCACGTGCGTCGGGGGCCAGACTGCAAACAACCTCACTCCCGGGCTTGCCGAGCGCGGAGTCCGCATACTGGGCACCGGGGCAGATGACGTGGACAGGGCCGAGAACCGCTCAAAGTTTAGCGCAGAGCTTGACAAGCTGCACATACAGCAGCCGCTGTGGCAGGCGTTTTCTGACCTTGCCGGCGCCAAGACCTTTGCGCACAAGGTGGGGTATCCGGTGATTGTGAGGCCCTCGTACGTCTTGTCCGGGGCGGCCATGAAGGTCGTCTGGTCCCAGAACGAGCTCAAGAAATATGTGCAAGACGCCACCGATGTCTCGCCTGACCATCCCGTAGTGATATCAAAGTTCATGCTCGACTCGCTTGAAGTAGACGTCGACGGGGTCTGCAACGGAAAGCAGGTGATAATAGGCGCGATTGTAGAGCACATTGACAGCGCGGGAGTCCATTCCGGGGACGCAATGATGTGCATCCCGCCGTGGCGCCTCAACAACCGCATAATCGAGACCATCAACGACTATACGCGAAAAATTGCGCTCACGTTTAACATCTGCGGCCCGTTCAACCTGCAGTTTCTAGTCCATGACTCCCATGTGTACGTGATAGAGCTCAACATCCGGGCGTCGCGCTCGATGCCGTTTGTCTCAAAGCTGGTAAGGACAAACCTCATCTCACTTGCATCCCGGGCGATTCTCGGCAGGACGCTGCCTGACATACCTGCAGACAAGTGGAAGAGGATACGCAACCACGGCATAAAGGTGCCCCAGTTCTCCTTTATGCAGCTTGACGGGGCAGACATTGCCCTGGGAGTGGAGATGCAGTCTACCGGCGAGGCCGCCTGCTTTGGAGACAGCTTTTATGACGCCCTCTCAAAGGGGCTGACCTCGGTGGGATACAACCTGCCCGAGCGCGGGACTGCGCTGGTAACGGTGGGAGGCGCTCCAAACAAGGAAAAGCTGCTGCCTGCGATAGCCCTGCTCAAGGGGCTCGGATTTGAGATACTTGCGACAGAGCACACCGCGGAATTCTTTGAGGAAAAGATAGGCCAGGTGAAAATAGTCCACAAGATATCAGAGCCTGAGCGAAAGCCAAACATCTCTGATCTGCTCTATGAGCGCAAGATCGACTTTATCATCAACATTCCCAGCACCTCTACGCTTGAAAAGTACGTCGGGATGCTTGATGACGAGTACCAGATACGGCGCAAGGCGCTCGAGCTTGGCATCCCGGTGCTTACCACGATAGAGCTTGCAGACTCTTTTGTAAAGACGCTAGAGTGGCTCCGGGACAACGACACCACAAGGGAGCCGCTAGCCCCCTATGATCCCCTAGACGACCCTGTCTAGGGCCGACTCGTCCCCGATTATCGAGCCATCAAGCGTGGTGATCCGCGCCCTGCACTCGCCTATCCTCCGTATTATGGGCGATGTTGACTTTGAGTGCTTTTTGTGCGTTGCAAAAAAATACCTGTTAAATGACGGCATGACTATTACCTCAATGCTGCCGGTCCTGCTCGGAAAGATGTCCCCCTTTTGGGCCTGCATGGATGCCCACACCCTCTGGCCGTTTAACACGGATCCCTCCTCAATGTATGTCGGATGGGCATGGCCCATGACAATCCTGCCTACGTGTCCAAAGTTGTCAGAAGGCATTGCATGACCGTGTGTAAACAGCGTGTCTTCTTCTATCATGCCGGACGGGCCGGTCATGGTCACCGCATCTGGCACAAGCCGTTCAATATTCGAGTCGTGGTTCCCCGGGACTAGCACCACGTCGCATTTTCTGCATATCCTCTCAAAGAATGCCGGAACCTCGTCCCACTCGCTCTTTGAGATTCCCCTGACGCTGGACTTTACGTCGCCTAGCAGCACCACGGAATCCGGCTCTTGCGAGTCGATCAGACACTCAATCTCCTCTGCCGTCTGGCGCGCAGCAGAGTTCTTGCCGACAAATATCCCGTTTGCCGCAAGTCCTGCCTCAAAGCCCAGATGCAAGTCTGCCACTGCCAGGATCCTCCTCCTGCCCTCTGCTAGTAGCGCGGGGCTTGAGGGGATTATGCGGATGCGCTGCATCAAAAGGTTATACCACGCCTGTGTGATTAAACCCTTGTGGGCAATGTCGATTCTGCAGTATCTGAAAAGCGCGTAAAGATGCACGTCTTTGAGCCAAGCAGGAGGGTGCTTTGGACAGTGGTGGGCAAGGGCAGTGAGCACTGGGTTGATCCCGACTCTGGCTACTGCTCGTGTCCGGGATTCTACTTTGGCAGGGCGCGGGGCAAAAATGAGTGCTATCACCTCGAGTCAGTCAGGCTTGCACGCAGCAAAAACCGGGTGGAACGGGTCGTCTTTGCAGACGAGGAGTTTGCCCCCTTTGTATGCGGGCTTGTGGAGGACCTGTAAATCAGAATTTATTAGTCAGGGTGCCAGACACACACTCATGGATACTGCCAGACACAACGCCGAGATTGAAAAAATTG
Source organism: Nitrosopumilus sp. H13 (assembly GCA_003724285.1). Classification (GTDB taxonomy): domain Archaea; phylum Thermoproteota; class Nitrososphaeria; order Nitrososphaerales; family Nitrosopumilaceae; genus Nitrosopumilus. Next base: position 8,655 of record RHFB01000033.1, read on the forward strand.
CAAACCTGATGGTTCATGATGATATACCCACTGACGAGCAGGATGCCTCCAAGCTTCAAAAGTACAGGGATGTGATCATGCGGGACTGTAACCTGGATGATGGAGCCGCAATGGACATGGTGTACGAGACGCTCCTGTACAGAAAACTAAAGAGCGCCGACTCTGGGGGCCTGCTTGACAAGGGCAACGAGTTCGGAGCCGGCTTTAGCTAGAGCGGCACCGTGTCGATGTCGTCCTTTGAGACTCCCTTCCAGAGGCCGATCATGCCCTCTGGTTCTACCGCTTCTACCTTTGTTATCTGCTGGATCTTTATGTGATCCGGGTTTGGCGGCATCCACAGCATTGCCATATATTCGCCCACATCCCCGACCTTGTCTGGCACTGCCATTACTATTTTGTCTGCTGAAAACCCCTTTGATACGAGGGCGCCAGTTGCCTTTTCGCGCAGATCCATCTTTCCGTGCAAGAACAAGTATACCGTCCTTTGAGCATCAATTTCTGCCATGACTCCCATGATATGGCGCGGCTAAATCAACCTTTCCCACATTGCCGGCTAGGGTTTAAATTAGAATCTGGAAGGATTACAAGCTGTGAAGATATTCACAGTGGGCAGCAAGTCCTTTGTAGCAAGCTTTCAGCTTGCGGGCGTTCCCGGAGTGGTGTCAGAGACTCCGCAGGGGGCGTTCGAGGAGATCAAGAGGCTCACTGACGACTCTGATGTGGGGCTCATACTAGTCAGCGACGACATCTCAAAGCCCATTGATGACAAGCTGACTGATCTCAGGGCGGCAAAGTCCACACTCGTGTTTGCTCTCCCCTCTGCAGGCAGTGAAAAGTCCGAGGTGGACTATCGCGCCATGCTCAAAAAGATTCTTGGCGTGTAACTCTTATAATCATTTTACATACAATGCTCATGAAATCTGCCACGGTGGAGGGGCCGTCATCAGTAGCAGTCGGCGAGTCAGGCGAGCCGGATCTAAAGCCTGGCGGCATCCTAGTCCGGATGCATGCGTGCGGAATCTGCGGTTCTGACGTTGAAAAGGTGTTTGGCAAGTACGGCAAGCAGTCCATGCGGCTGGGTCACGAGCCGGCAGGAGTCATAATCAGGACGGGCCCGGACGTCCCCGGGTTTGCCGCAGGAGACAGGGTGTTTACGCACCACCATGTCCCGTGCTATGACTGCCATCTGTGCAATCACAACAGCGAGACGCTGTGCGCTAGATACTCGGAGACAAACCTAGAGCCGTGCGGCCTCTCAGAGGTGTATGCGGTTCCGGCATGGAACGTCTCGCACGGGGGCGTACTCAAGCTGGCAGACTCGACGAGCTTTGAGGAGGCTGCCATGATCGAGCCGCTTGCGTGCTGCGTGAGGGCGTGGTCAAAGCTGCCTGCCCGGAAAGGCGATACCGTCGCAGTCTTTGGAGTGGGGCCGACCGGAATGATGCACGCAATGATTGCGCTGTCCAAAAAGTTCTCAAAGGTGCTCTGCCTTGATGTAAATGACTTTAGGCTTGACTTTGCAAGAAACCTCGGGGCCACGGACTCGATAAGATCAGACGATGCAGACAGGGTGAAAAAGATACTGGAGCACACCGGGGGCGCGGGGGTGGATGTGGCGATAGTTGCAACTAGCAGCCTCGAGGCGCTTGCAGATGCAATCGAGATGGTGCGCAGCGGCGGCCACATAATGATGTTTGGCGTGCCGTCCCGCGGGGCGAGCATGAGCATTGACATGAGCAAGATCTACTCCAAGGAGATCACCATGCATGCAAGCTATGCCGCCTCTGACAGGGACACAAAGGAGGCCCTTGGCATGATCGAGTCCTCTGAGATTGACGTAAAACAGCTCATCACCCACACGTATACGATATCTGACTCGCAGAGCGCCTTTGAGCATGCACGAAGCGGAGCAGACGCCATGAAGATAATAATCACAAAACAACAAAAGGCTTAAAGGTATTTGGCTCCAAGCCCGGTTGAATGGACTGGGGTCTTCAAAACAGAATAGCAGGCATAATCAACCCGCAGAACAACCGCGCCCTCATGCTGGCAGTAGACCACGGGTATTTCCTGGGCCCGACTGAAAAACTTGAGAATCCTACAAAGGTCATAGCCCCGCTGCTCAAATACTGCGACTCGTTAATGCTTACGCGCGGAGTCCAGAGGGCATGCGTTCCAGCAGCTACTCGCACGCCGATGGTCCTCCGCGTGTCAGGCGGCTCTAGCATCATCGGCGAGGATCTCTCGCAGGAGGATATCACCGTGTCAATACAGGATGCGCTCAGGCTCAACGCGTCTGCTCTTGCAATGTCCATCTTTGTCGGCTCAAAGTACGAGCACCAGACGATTGTAAACCTGGGCAAGCTTGTAGGCGATGCCCAGCAGTACGGCATTCCGGTGCTGGCAGTGACTGCGGTGGGAAAGGAGCTTGGCAAGGACGCAAGATACCTCTCGCTTGCATGCAGGATTGCCGCAGAACAGGGGGCGCACATTGTAAAGACGTACTATTGCGAGAACTTTGAAAAGGTGGCAGACTCGTGCCCCGTACCGATCATAGTGGCAGGTGGAAAAAAGATTCCAGAGCGCGACGCGCTAGAGCTCACATACAACTCGATAAAAGGCGGGGCAGTGGGAGTGGACATGGGACGGAACATCTGGCAGTCAGAGCACCCGGTTGCGATGATCAGGGCGGTGCGCTCTATCGTACATGGAAACTCTGACGTCGAGAGGGCGTATGAAATGTACAAAAAGCTCTCAAGTGAGCGCCCCGGAAAGAGGCCGGGCGCAAAACCGAATATACCGCGACCAATCCCCAACACGCCAGACCCGGGCAACCCGAGGCCTGAGATAAACACGGGTTCTACATCGGCTGGGTCTCCGCCGGACACGATCTAATTGTCTGCCTTTGAGATGTGAATGTGGGCGATCTTCCATGTGGGGCTCTTTACCAGCACGAACGTGGCCCTGCCGCCAATGTTCACGTGCTTGCCTGTAAACGCCTTGTTGTCCACTAGCATCCCCTTTTGAACCAGCTTGAGGGCCACCACTGCGGCATCCCCAAATATGCTGATCTTGGGCTCTTGTATCTCGTATGTATAGTCCGAGATGCTTGCAAACTTTAGCTCCTCTAGCAGTATGGTGGTCTGGTAGTCCTTTAGGTCGTACGGGGGCAGATCGCCAAAGCTTGAAAACCGCGAGTCATCAAGATGTATGTCCCGCAGCGCCGACGTATCCTTTGTGACCCCGGCCTCAAAGAGCGCCTCTATCACGTGTATTATCTCCTCGCTGTCTGACAAGCAACATTTGTGCGTTCAAATTGTTATAAAGTCTTCTGAAATGCCACGCCTGAACGCCTGCGAATCTTTATTAGTTGCAGCAAGGCTTTACCCCTTGGTTTGAGCACAAAGACTGCCATTACAAGCGGTTACCTCCTGCAGGTTCTACTGTAGGGCGTGCTCTTGAATTTTAACCATTAAAATTATGGAGATTGAAATGATTACTGAAATGCAAAGCATGACTGGTGCAAAGGCCCTGATGACTGCCATGGAAAAAGAGGGAGTCAGACAGGTGTTTGGCCTACCGGGAGGTGCAAACCTTCCAATGTACGACGAGTTTGCCAGGTGCGACATCAGGCACATACTGGTACGGCACGAGCAGTCTGCGGCACACATGGCAGACGGATTCGGACGTGTAAGCAGAAAGCCGGGGGTGTGCTTTGCAACGTCCGGGCCGGGCGCCACGAACATACTTACCGGGATTGCCACTGCGCAGGCAGACTCTGCCCCGATGGTGGCAGTAACGGGACAGGTGCCTGTGGCAATGATCGGCAGGGACGCGTTCCAGGAGAGTGACATCATCGGCATGGCAAACCCCGTGGTAAAGTATGCGTTCCAGCCTAGGACCGCAGGAGAGGTTCCAGAAGCGGTAAGAAAGGGGTTTTACATTGCAGAGACTGGACGGCCGGGACCGGTACTAATCGACATTCCAAAGGACGTCCAGCAAAACGAGGAAGAGATGATATTTCCCGACGAGTTCAAGATACAGGGGTACCACCCTTGGTCTGATCCGGACATTGTGGCTGTAGAAAAGGCAGTAGACGCGCTGATGCACGCGCAAAAGCCGATAATACTTGCAGGCGGGGGCGCGATAATCTCGTCTGCATTTGCAGAGCTTCAGGCGGTGGCAGAGACGCTGATGCTCCCGGTAGTAACGACGTTCAAGGGCAAGGGGGCGTTCCCGGAGACCCATCCGCTTGCGCTCGGGCCCATCGGAATGCACGGGCATGCAGAGGCAAACAAGATGATGACAGAGGCAGACTGCGTGCTTGCGATAGGGACCAGGTTCTCTGACAGGTCAGTAGGCACGTTTGAGGCCTTTGAGAAGAGGCTCAAGATAATCCACATGGACGTGGATCCGGCGGAGATTGGCAAGAACCAGACGGCGCAGATTGCAGTGGTGGGCGATGTCCGCGCATCGCTGCGCATAATGGTAAAGATACTTGCACAAAAGGCGCAAAGCAAGGCAGAAGAGACGCCGTGGATCAAACACGTAAAGGAGACAAAGGCGTACTGGAAGGAGAACCTAAAGCTGCATCCCGGCGAGATGGGAGCGGCAAAGATACTCCGCAAGCTCCGCGAGCTCTTGCCCCCGGAATCAATAATCACCACAGAGGTGGGCCAGCACCAGATGTGGGCGTCGCTGTTTTATGACGTGATACAGCCGGGGACGTTCTTCAGCTCGACGGGGCTTGGCACGATGGGCTGGGGATTTCCCGCGTCAATCGGGGCAAAGGTGGCAAGGCCGGACGTGCCGGTCGTAGACATTGCAGGTGATGGAAGCTTTAGCATGACGGAAAACTCGCTTGCGACTGCCGTGCTAGAGAACATTCCGGTAATCGTATTTATTCTCAACAACTATTCACTGGGCATGGTTGCGCAGTGGCAGAGGACGTTTTATGACAGAAGGATGATAGGCGTGGACCAGGGACGGTGCCCTGACTATGTAAAGCTTGCAGAGTCGTATGGCGCGCAGGGACTAAGGGCGCAGTCCATGGACGAGCTTGACGGCGCGATAAAGACGGCGCTCAAAAGCGACATAGCTACGGTAATCGACATTCCAATCGACCCAGAAGAGGACGTGCTGCCGTTTGTGGCCCCGGGGACTTCGCTTTCGGAAATGATACTCCCGTCGTGATGTGGCATGTGGGCGATACTATCCATACTAGTCGAGAACAAGCCGGGAATCCTCTTCAAGGTGACGCACCTGTTCCGGTCAAGGAACTTTAACATCGACAGCATCTCAGTAGGGGTGACTGAAAACCCGGGCTATTCCAGAATGACCATAACCACCGTGGGAGATGAAAAGCAGGTGGCCCAGATAGTAAAGCAGCTTGACAAGATGATCGACACTGTAGAGGTAAAGCACTTAGATGAGCACAAGGCCGTATACCGCGAGCTGAGCATCTTCAAGATACGCCTGAACAACGCAAATGACAGCATGGAGATAAACAAGCTTGCAAACGCGTACGGGGCAAAGGTGCACGATGTCAAAAAGGACTCGATAATGGTAGAGCTTACAGCCACGCCGGATCAGATAAAGGCATTTGAGGATCTTGCAAGGCCGTTTGGAATACTAGAAGTGGCGCGCACCGGCGTTGCGGCGCTCCAGAGGAGCGGGGCATGAGGGTTCGCATATTTGACACGACCCTCCGGGACGGCGAGCAGACCCCCGGCGTGTCGCTCTCACCGGATCAAAAGCTTGCAATTGCCATAAAGCTTGACGAGCTGGGAGTCGATGCAATAGAGGCCGGATTCCCCGTAATATCTGAGGGGGAGCAAAAGGCAGTCAGGATGATCACATCGCAGGGGCTCTCCTGCGAGATTGCCGGGCTTGCCAGGACCAGCAAGAAAGACATTGATGCTGCAGCCGATGCCGGGCTTGACTATGTCCACACGTTCATTGCCACGTCCGACCTGCACCTAGAGCACAAGCTGCGCATGAGCCGCAAGGAGGCGCTCGACCACGCCGTAACTGCAGTAGAGCATGCAAAGTCGCGCGGGATGAGGGTAGAGTTTTCTGCAGAGGATGCGACAAGGACAGAGCGCGAATACCTCCTAGAGGTGTTTGGGGCAGTTGCAGAGGCGGGCGCAGACAGGGTGGACATACCTGACACGGTCGGGTATTCGACGCCAGAATACATGGCAGGAATAACAAGGGACGTGGTAAACGCCACAAAGCTTCCGGTAAGCGTCCACTGCCACAACGACTTTGGGCTTGCAGTGGGAAACGCGCTCGCGGGGATTCATGCGGGAGCAGAGTGCGCGCACGTCACAGTCAACGGGATAGGCGAGCGCGCAGGCAACGCGTCACTCGAGGAGCTTGCAATGGCGCTCCAGTGCCTAGAGCACGGACGGAAATACGAGACCGGCATAAACTCAAAGATGCTGTATGAGACGTCCAGATTCATATCCAAAACAGTCGGAATTCTGGTCCAGCCAAACAAGGCCATCGTGGGAAGCAACGCGTTTGGCCACGAGTCGGGAATCCACACGCACGGTGTGCTGAACAATCCCCTCACGTACGAGCCGATAAGCCCGGAGCTTGTGGGAAGAAAGAGGTGGCTGCAGGTAGGCAAGCATGCAGGATTGCACGGGATGAACGCAATGCTCAAAGAGTACGGGATAAAGCCGACAGAGGAGCAGTCAAAGAAGATACTAGAAAAGGTAAAGGCCCTCGGAGATATGGGGACAAAGACTACGGATGTGGAGCTGCTCTTGATTGCAAGCGAGATACTCGGCGATGCGGGGATCAAAAAAATCGTGCATCTGGCCGGATTCAAGGTATCCACGGGGGTGGGCATAACGCCGCACGCGTTTGTAAAGCTCAACATTGACGGCAAGGACTTTGCCGGGGAAGACTCTGGGGTGGGGCCAGTAGACGCGGCCCTCAATGCGATTGAAAAGATCACGGGAGACATTGCAGAGATAAAGATACGCGACTATGGGCTTGCCGCGATATCCGGAGGCTCTGGAGCCCTCTGCGAGGTGACCATCAGGGTGGAGGACTCGGAGGGCAACAAGGTCTCTGCAAAGTCAGTCGGCAAGGATATAGTGACTACGAGCGTAGAGGCGGTAATTGACGGCCTTAACCGGATAATGCTCAGAAAACTAATGGATACAAAATCCTAAAATTCCCTGACTCTGTGTGTATGGCATGTATGAGATATCCATGATAAGGGGCGATGGGATAGGCCCTGATCTGGCGGACTCTGCCTCGTCTGTGCTTGGAGCGATGGGCAGGCTGGGAGCAGAGTTTGAGATTGTCCCGCTTGATGCGGGAGATGGCGCGCTCAAAAAGACAGGCAAGGCGCTGCCCGATGAGACGGTATCTGCCATACGGAATTCAGATGCGTGCCTCAAGGCCCCGGTAGGCGAGAGCGCGGCAGACGTGATAGTGGTGCTGAGGCGCATGCTGGACCTTTATGCAAACATCAGGCCGGCAAAGTCGTATCCCGGGATGAACGCCCTCCGGGACGACATTGACATGGTCATAGTCCGGGAGAACACGGAGGATCTCTATACGGGAAAAGAGTTTGACCTGGGAGACTCTGCTGTCGCCTTGAGGATAATCTCCGAGGCCGCCTCTGAGCGCATAGCAAGGCATGCCTTTGAGACTGCAGAGAGAAGGGACGGGGCAAAAAAGGTCACATGCGTGCACAAGTCAAACGTGATGAGGATTACTGACGGCCTGTTTGCCAGTACGTGCTCCCGGGTTGCAAAGGAGTATGACATACGTTTTGAGGAGATGTACGTTGATGCGTGCGCGATGAACCTGATAAGGCAGCCGGAGAAATTTGATGTCATCGTCACCACTAATCTGTTCGGGGATATACTGTCTGACGAGTCCTCGCAGGTGGTGGGCGGGCTTGGCATGGCGCCTGCTGCAAACATCGGGGATGACTTTGCCCTCTTTGAGCCCGTGCACGGTGCCGCCTTTGACATTGCAGACTCGCACATTGCAAACCCGTCGTCGTTTCTGCTGTCGATCAAGATGATGTGCGACTGGCTTGGAGCAAAGCACAAAGATGACGCATGCACAAACGCGGGCAGGCGGCTAGAGTCAGTGATATTTGACCTTGTAAAGTCCGGGGTCAAGACCCGGGATATAGGCGGGGATCAAAATACGGCGCAGTTTACGCAGAAAATAATCGACGCGCTCTAGTCCCTTCCTCTCCGGGCATCAGACGTGGGAGGCGTCATGGACCAGAAGAACATTATGAGAAAGATCGGCGCCGTTATGAGCACTGCTGCAATCACGGTCACGGTATAAAATCCTGGAGCCTGTCCTGGAATAAACGGGCCGGGAAATATCGCATACAGACACAAGACGGCGGCAAACACGAGCAAGAACTTGTTTTTTAGCAGTATCCTTTTCCATCCCAGCCGCCTCCTGCCGATATGGCAGTTCTTGCAGCGGCTCCCGTCGTCTGTCATGCAGCTAGTACAGCAGGTATTGTCGCAAAAGTAGCATATCCTGTCGCCAAATGCAGATCCGCAATAGTCGCACCTGTGCACGATGTATGGTTGGTGCCCTGAATTTATCTATCTTGTGCCTGTAGAAAGCACTATTACCGGCATTTGCAGTATTTTGGACATGGATGGCAAGGCACAAATCGTCAATTTTTCGCTCAGAAAAGAGGTCTTTTTTATCGCGCTCGGCTCGATGCTGGGAGCGGGCGCAATGCTGCTGCCGACCCTTCTGCCAAACTCGCTTAGCAACTTGTCCATCAGCTCTGACTTTTACACGTTCTGGGTGGTGGCTGCACGGGTGCTTGGGTCAGATAACCACATCGTGGGGGTCTTTGTACATCTGAGCATTGCCACCATTATCGGCATAGTTGTCGGACTGATTCTCTACAAGACGAGCATGCTCAACATATCAAAGCTCTCAAACGGCATCGCATTCGGGCTGCTGACTGGCGGCATAGTCACCGTGGTCTTTACGCTTCCTGCGCAGTATTTCTGGATACAGCCTACGATTGCAGAGATAAACAACCTACCTGTACAAAACGTGGTATTCTCAGAGGTGTTTTGGATCAGGGCGCTTGTATCCCACTTTGTGTGGGGGGCGACGCTTGGAATCGTCGCATCGATACTCACCCGCAAAAAGGGGACAAATTATAGGTGCCACAGGTGCGATATCGAGTTTGGAAAACTAGCGACGTACGAGGCGCACGAGCAGTACATACACGGCCCGGATAACCCGGACACAAAAAAGATACTGATCCTCGGCGGCGGCTATGCGGGGGTGGGAGTGCTAAACCACATACAGGAAAAGCTGCACAACGACGTTGCCGTGAGCATAACCCTGGTAAGCGAGTCAAACTTTTTTCTACACACGCCAATGCTGCCAGAGATGGCCACCGGCACCATAGAGCCAAGGCACATTGCGACCCCGATACGCAACTTTTGCAGGCGGGCCCGGTTTTACCATGCGCGGGTAATGGAGGTGGATACTGTGAAAAAATCCGTATCAATACAGCGCAGCTCTGACGGCGTATCTAGCGTCTTGCACTATGACTATCTGGTTCTGGCGCTAGGCAGCAAGACCAACTTTTTTGGCAATGAAAACATTGAGAAAAACGCGTTTACGATAAAGTCACTTGATGATGCAATCCGCATAAGAAACCACATAATATCCATGCTAGAGGCGGCAGACCAAGAGTCGGATCCCATAGTCCAAGAGAGGCTGGCCACATTCATGGTGGTGGGAGGCGGATTCTCCGGGGTGGAGACTGTGGGCGAGATAAACGACTTTGTGAGGGACTCAGTAACCAAGTTTTACAGGAATATTGATCCCGGGACGCCCAGAATAATACTGGTTGCATCGGGGGAAAAGATACTGCCAGAGATTGGCAACCTGGGGGTGCATGCAAAAAAATCCCTTGAAGAATCCGGGGTTACAATGTACACAAAGACCAGGCTTGCCGACCTAGTTGAGAACGTGGCGCATCTGAATAATTCAGAGCAGATTCCGTGCCATACGGTGATATGGGCGGGCGGAAATGCCGCAGACGACGTGATTGCCCGGATTGATACAGAGCATTACAAGAACGGCAGCCTGATAGTTGATCAATACATGAGATTGAAGAACCATCCCGAGGTGTTTGCACTAGGCGACTGCTCGTATGTGACGGATCCGCGCACAGGCAAGCCGTATCCCCCAACTGCCCAGCATGCGATAAGGCAGGCGGGAACCGTGTCAGAGAACCTGCTTCATGCCGTGCGCGGGACAGACGGCGCGTCCTCGTTTGTATATGATACAAAGGGATCGATGGCAAAGATTGGGAAAAAAGACGGCGTGGCGCTACTAATGGGGCGCGAGTTCCGCGGGTTTGTCGCCTGGTTTATCTGGAAGCAGTACTATCTGTCCACCTTGCCTACCTTTGAGAAGCGGCTCCGGGTGGGTCTTGACTGGTTTATAGATCTGTTCTTTCCTCGTGATATTACGAGACTTGATTGACCACACATTGATGCCGCCCCACAAAATTTCCATATTTTACCACTCAGTTTTTATTAATCGCTCCTGCTCCATTCTACATGGCAGCATGCTGCATTTGCAAGGGTCCTGCAAACACCCTCAAGATAGCTGACGGCAACCCAAAGTACAAGGGCAAGCCCGTCTGCAAAGAGTGCCAGGGGTACCGCAAGCTGCTACTAGAGACGAAATAACTAGGACTTGTTTTCCTTGAGCCACTTTTCATACATGGCAATCAAAGAGTCCACATCCTCGCCGTTCTCAGAGTACGTCACTATCACCCCAAATGTCCCCTTTGTGTCATGCCCCCTTGCAAAGTATCCCCAAAACGAGTCGGGCAGTTTTGCAAAGCTGTTCGAATCATGGGACACGCCTACGAGATTGTTGCCAATTACTTCTGCGACCTTTTTTGCATCGACAGGTTCTATCATGGGGTTGATTCGTCCCGTTCTAATAAAAACATGCTAGGGCCCAAGCCTGTCTGGATCCCGGGGGTATAGCACCACTTCCCGCACGTTGTCAATCCCGATAAGCGTAGTCATCAGCCTGTCAAGACCCATGCCCCATCCGGAATGGGGAGGCATGCCCCAGTCAAAGGTCTTGAGATGGTCTGCAAACTGTGCAGGATCCAGGTTTTGCTCGCGCAGGCGCGACTTTAGCATCTCCGTACTGTGCAGCCTTGTCCCGCCAGAGGACAGCTCCAGATAGCCGTACTGTAAGTCAAACGAGCGCGACAGCGTTGCATCCTCGTCCTTTTCACGGATGTAAAACGGCTTTAGCTTCATGGGCCAATCAGTCAAAAAATAAAATCCAGGATGATTCTCGCCTATTATCCTCAGGTGCGAGTCAAGCAGGTCGTCTCCAATCTCCACCTTTTGATCTGCCTTTCGGAGCTCCTCTACGCACTCGCTGTATGTAATCCTCTTAAACGGGGTCTCTGGAATTTTTACCGTGTGTCCTATCACCTCTTGCTCTTTTTTGCAGTTTTGCCCCACGTGCTCGTACACCTTCATTATCAGTGATTCTAGCACGTCCATGACGTCGTCATAGTCCATGAATGCCGCCTCTATGTCCACGCTGGTAAACTCGCTTAGGTGCCTGCCGGTATGCGAGTTCTCTGCACGATAAAAGTTTGATATCTCAAAGACCCGCTCAAGGCCGATTGTCATCTGCTCCTTGTACAGCTGCGGGCTCTGGGCAAGGTATGCGGTCTTGCCAAAGTATTCAAGCGAGAACAGATTGGCTCCCCCCTCGCTTGCACTGCCTATTATCTTTGGGGTGGTAATCTCGATGAATTTTTTTTCTGCCAGTGTGCTCCTCAATACTTGTAGCACGTGGTGCCTCATCTTGAAGATGGATGCAGTCTTTTGGTTCCTCATGTCTAGGGCACGATGGTTGAGACGCGTATCGATGTTGCTCTCCAGCCTTCCTATCGGGTCGACAGGCAGCGGATGCACCGCCCTGCCAAGTACCTCTATCTTTTGGGCCTTTACCTCGAAATCAAAGTCCCTGGCCTTTGTCTCCTGGACTATTCCGCTCACACTTATCACGCTCTGGCGGTTTATCTCGCCGAGATTCTCGTTGAGCTCGCCCTTTACTATGATCTGGGATATCCCCGTCACGTCGCGCAGCGTGATGAATGTCATCTTGCCCATCTTACGCAAGTCCTCGATCCATCCTCCCAAGACGACATCCTTGCCTACCAGTCCGGGACTCAGCTCTGCAATATCGTGCGTCTTTACAAAGACCATGAATGTCTCCCGGATTCTGACCTATCTAAAGTCATCGTCTGTCCCAATCTTTTTCGTAGGAATTTTTTTCCACTTTGGAACCGACCCCTCTACTCTCTCAAACTCCAGCGTGATGCTCTCATCGCGTATGTGCGGTTCCTCATCCAGTCTGGATTCTGCATACTCTGCATAGTTTTTCTGTATGTCTATGCCATAAAACTTTCTGCCAAGATATCTGGCGACCTTTGTTGTCTGCCCTGCTCCGTTGAACGGATCCAAGACCGCATCGCCCTCGTTTGAGTACAGGTTGAGCAGTCTGTATGGTATCTCCTCTGGGTACGGGCAGGGATGATTCAGAAATCCCGGAGGCACGGGTGCTATGTGCCATACAGAGTTTGCAATCTCTTTCCACATGACGTCCTGGTTGATGTTGGAGAATGCATACTCCATCCTTCGCAGCTTGTTTTCATCCTTTCGCATTACCAGTATTGACTCGTGCATTATGTTTGCCCTGAAATATGACGGATACGGGTGCTGGACAAAGCTGCCGGCCCTGTTTGCCCCTCCAGTCACCTTGTGCCATACTATCTCCTCGTGCAGTGCCCAGCCCTGCTCATACAGCCTAGATGCCAGCAGTGCCGGGAGGGGCTCGAGCGTCCCCTTGTTTATCTCGTTGCCTATTATTATGCAGCAATATCCGCTGCTTTTTGTGACCCTGTGCACCTCTTTGAAGATTTTTGCCATGTCGTCAATATAGTCAGAGACTGATATTGAGAGCTTGCCGCGATAGTTCTCCCCCTTGTTTCCTTGTCGGGCATGCATCGAATAGTCGATGGCGTTTCTGTACGGCGGAGACGTGATGGTAATGTCAAATGTGTCAGAGTCGATCCCTGAGAGGACACTTACATTGTCCCCGCATTTTATCTGGTCAAGCTCCAACTCGATCAAGAATGCGTGGGCTCTGACTTAAAAGTTTGGAGTAAAATTTTGAGATTCTGACGGATCTTTTGCCATCTCATAGCAGTATTGGTGTCGGGCATGCAATGACAAAATAAAAATGCCGGCCAATCCGTCCAGAATCCATGACCTTTCTGTCTGCACGTGGCCTCAACGCCAGATACCGCTCCTCCAAGGGCCCTGTATATGCGGTAGATGATGTAGACTTTGAGCTCAAAGACGGCGAGTCGATAGGAATTGCAGGCGAGAGCGCCTGCGGCAAGAGCACGCTGGGACTTGCAGTAATCAGAATGCTACCAGGTGCTGACATTGACGGCAGAATCTCCTTTGATGGCAAATCCCTCCTCGAGATGCCAGAAGAGGAGTTTGACAGGCAGTTTAGATGGAAAAAGATATCCATGATATTCCAGGGGGCGATGAACTCACTTGACCCCGTATTCACCATACGGGACCAGTTCCTAGAGGTGCTCAAGCAGCACGGTTTTGAGGGTGATGCAGGCAAGACAATATCTGATGCCATAAAATCAGTCAAACTTGAGGATTCTGTCCTCAAAAAATACCCCCACGAGCTTAGCGGCGGCATGAAGCAGAGGGCGGTAATTGCAATGGCCCTGCTGTTAAAGCCAAAGTTTGTCATTGCCGACGAGCCCACGACTGCCCTTGACGTGCTTATTCAGGCCCAGATCATAAACCTGTTAAAGTCACTAAAAAAAGACGGCATGTCGTTTATGCTCATCACCCACGATCTAGCCGTTCTCTCTGAAATTGCAGACAAGATTGGAATCATGTATGGCGGACAGATTGTAGAGTTTGGCACATCTGAGGAGATTTACAAAAACCCCAAGCATCCGTACACCCAGGGACTGCTTGAATCCATCCCGACACTCAAGGGCGACCCTCCAAAGTACATCAAAGGGATCCCTCCAAGCCTGCTGGATGCGCCGACACGGTGCAGGTTCATAGACAGATGCCCGCAGGCCGTGGAAAAATGCAAGCAGCTTCCGCCAAAGTTTGAGACCGACACCGGCTATGTCAGATGCTGGCTGTACGAATGATCCCGGGATCGTGCCAATCCGGGAATCCGACTCATTTGGAATGTTTCTTTACAATGGGGAGACAGGAGTCTATGATCCTGAGCATCTCTGTTCTTATCACCTTTTTGTCAATTGACACCCAGACCCTGCTCTTTTTTATCGCAAACGAGATGGTCTGCACCTTTTTTCTCTCCTCCCACACAAACTCTACCTCGCCTAGGTTCTTGTCAAAGAACCCCTCCAGATCCGTCTTTATTGCAATGTGTGAGAACTGGTAGTGCGTGTTCTTTTCATTTAGCAGGGGCACAAGATCCGACCTTCTCTTGTATGCCAGGAGCTCGCCACTTGGGCCTATCACCCCGACAAACCTGATAAACGGGCTGATTGCCACTACAGAGTTGCAGATCTTCTCAAAGTCCTTTTTCGCCATCTTGTATGCCCTGCATAATTATGATATTTTAATGATCTTTTGGATAATTCCACGCCTGATGGCCGCCTGACCTTAAATACTCTGCACAGCAGCACGCTGAACCATGCGATGATTCCAGACATGTCCCGGATATCCACCATATTGCTCATCTCCTGCAAAGCCAGTCCCGGCGCAAAATTCCGATTAATTTGAAATCTGCGGCGAGCCACATTTCCAATCCCGTGCCAAAACTAAATTAATCCCCGCCACTGCGCAAGGGTTGTGGATTTTGTAGACTTGTTCCCGTTTGCCCCTGAAGTGGGCTATCCGCTCCTAGCACTCGTAAACTTTTTTGGCTCGCTTGTGCCATTTGTCCCGCTTCCGGGATTCTTGCTGCTTGCAACAATGGCAGTAGGCGATCAGTTTGATCTGCACGTGATTGCAATCCTCTCTGCAGTTACGGCTACTGCGGCAAAGCAGATAATCTTCTATGCAAGCTATGGCAGCAGAAAAATCGTAAGTGAAAAGACAAGACTGCGGCTGCGCCCCTTTGAGAGACTGGTGAAAAAATACGGGGCGGCGGCGGCATTTGTAGCGGCTGCCACCCCCATCCCAGACGACCTGGTGTATGTGCCGCTGGGACTTGCAAGATATAATCCAAGGAGGTTCTTTATTGCCACCCTGTCAGGCAAGTTTGTACTGAGCTACGCCATTGTGTTTGTATCCCACTACCTGGGCCTCTCATTGATAGAGCCGTTCATTGAGAATATAGATGACGCCACGCCCATATACATCGGCATAGTCGCGTTTGGAGCTGCCATGACCATAGTAGTAATACTGATGCTCAGGCTTGACTGGGAGAGGATACTGGGCCGGTTTGCTCCATGGACGCTTGATGATAATGATGACAAAAACTAGTCGCTCTTGAAATTCCACTGCCTGTCTGTTGCCTGTCTTATTCCTATTCTTGCAGATGCGGTGATCTTTTTGGGTCTTGGGCCGTCTGCAACGTACAACCCCGTGCAGCTGGTCAGATCCGTCCCGTAGTGGCTACTTGTAATTCCCATTGCCTGGGCAAGCTTTGCCGGTCCGTCTGCCAGATTATTCACGCCTGTCATGCCACGATTATTCTGCATCATCTTGATGCCCTTTTCTGGCCTGACTGCCCTGATGAGCACAGCGCCTGCCTCCACACCGGGGCTCCTTGCGACAATGTTAAAGCAGTAGTGCATGCCGTATGTGAAATAGACGTATGCCGTCCCTACCTCGCCGAACATGGCCCTGTTCCTGTCTGTCATGTTTCTAAACGCGTGGCTTGCGGGATCATCCCTGTGCTTGTATGCCTCTGTCTCTGTTATCACGCCGGATATGATGCCCCTTCCAACCCTGCGGATCAGCATCTTTCCCAAAAGATCCCTTGCCACCCTTGCCGTGTCCCGCCGGTAAAATCTCCTAGGAATACTCAATGTCTACCGGAACATCCCTGCCGTTTTTTAATTCTCTGATCAGCGAGAACATTCTTGCAATGTCGCCGTCTAGCACCTCTACTAGGCCAGAGTTGTAGATGGTGGCAGCAGGATGAACCGTAATAAAGTACAGCTGCCCGTCCTTTCTTGCAATCTTGCCCCTGTACTTTGTAATCTCTGCTCCGCCTAGCACCGAGCCAAACGCTGTATTTCCCAGCACGCAGACCATGCTGGGCCTGATTGCCGCAAGCTCCTCTGCCAGATATCCACTGCATGCCTCTCTCTCCTCTGTCTTTGGAACCCTGTTCCCCGGAGGCCTGCACTTTACCACGTTGGTAATGTAGACATCATCCCTTGATATGCCGGCCCTCTCCAGTGATTCGGAGAGTATCCTTCCGGCCGCCCCTACAAACGGCTCGCCGCGCTCATCCTCGTTTCTTCCCGGAGCCTCGCCTACAAACACCACGTCTGCATTGCTACTGCCCTTTCCCGGAACCGCGTTTGTCCTGGTCTTGCACAGTTCACATCTGGTACAAGAGATGACGTCCTGCCTTGTCTGCTTTAGACTCTTCATCTCATGCTCCTGACCGCCGCCAGTTGTACCGTCTCATGTCAATTGAGGCAATCTTCATGTCCGATATTAGGTATCCGCCTCTGATCATCTCTTCAGGCATGTGATCCCTGCATTCTAGCCAGATATTGCCGGCATTGTAAAATAGTACTCGTCCTCAAAGTCATAGTCGGCCCTGCCTTCCTTGCGCAAAAACTCAAAATACATAGAGCAGTCCTGGTAAAAGTCGCCGTTTCGCGGATTGGCCATGAATCCACGTGTCCGGACCTGCATTTTTTTGCAAGAGTGAGCAGTTTTAGTCTTGGGTGTCTGTTTTTTTCAATCAAGCCCGGCAAAGTAATTTATGGAATCCATTCCGGGGCTCAGTCATGCAGAGAATAGTGGCAGATACCAGCGTCATAATCAACGGCCAGCTGCTCTCCCAGATAGAGGCAGGCTCCATACGCGATGCACAGATAATCATACCGCAGGCAGTCTTTGACGAGCTCCAGTCCCAGGCTGCAAGCAAAAAGGAGCAGGGCTTTGTGGGGCTGGAAAAAATCCGCAGACTAAAGGCGCTAGCAGAAAGCCACGGTCTAGAGGTGGCAATGAAGGGCTCGCACCCGTCCACTGAGGACATCAGGCTTGCAGACCGCGGCAGGATTGACGCGCTGATCACCGACATGGCAAAGCAGGAGGATGCCACACTGTACACGTCTGACAATGTGCAGCATCTGGTGGCGCAGGCAGAGGGAATTGGAACCGTGCTTTTGCGCTCTGCGCCAAAGGAATCGGACCTTGAATTCCTAAAGTACTTTGATTCGGAGACCATGAGCATACACCTCAAGGAGCGGCAGCGTCCGCTTGCAAAAAGAGGCATGCCGGGAACATTTACACTCACAGAGGTAGGAGACGAGCCGCTATCCAAAGAGTATCTGGAGATGATTGCCTCGCAGATATTTGACGCAGTAGAGGCAGTGGACTCGAGCACAATAGATATCTCAAAGACTGGCGCCTCTGTAATCCAGCACGACGACTATCGCATTGCAATCACGCACCCGCCGTTTTCAGAATCCTATGAGATCACAATAGTGCACCCGATAGTAAAGATGTCCCTTGAAGACTATGACGTATCTGAAAAACTAATGGAGCGGTTCTCTGATGCGGCAGAGGGGATAGTGATCTCTGGCGCCCCGGGATCCGGCAAGAGCACGCTTGCATCAGGGCTTGCCAACTTTTACCACTCCAAGAAGAGAATAGTAAAGACCTTCGAGTCTCCCCGGGACCTCCAGGTGGACCCCGGGATCACCCAGTACAGCAAGCTAGAGGGCAGCTTTGATAATGCGGCAGACATACTATTGCTTGTCCGCCCAGACTATACGATATTTGACGAGGTCCGGCGCCGCGAGGACTTTGGGACGTTTGCAGACCTGAGGCTGACCGGGGTGGGGATGGTCGGCGTAATCCATGCAAGCTCGCCGCTTGATGCCATCCAGAGGTTCATAGGCAAGATAGAGCTGGGCATAATCCCAAGCGTGCTTGACACCGTGGTGTTTGTAAAAAACGGCATGATTGCAAAGGTGTACGACCTAGAGCTAAAGGTAAAGGTGCCCTCTGGCATGACAGAGTCAGACCTTGCCAGGCCGGTAATCGAGATCCGGGACTTTGCAGACGGCACGCTAGAGCACGAGATATACACGTTTGGGGAGGAGAACGTGATCGTCCCCGTCTCAAAGCTCGACAAAAAGCCGGGGCTCGAAAAACTTGCAGAAGACAAGATCCGCGAGGTCTTCAAGAGGTATGATCCCGGGGCGACAGTCGAGGTTCTCTCTGATAACAAGGTGCGGGTGTTTGCCGACGAGGGATGCATAGCTTCGATAATCGGCCGCGGAGGCTCCAACATCGGGGAGATTGAAAGGTCGCTTGGGGTCCGCGTGGACGTGGTACCGCGCGACTCTGTAGGTGCGGCAGAAGTCCAAGGCGTCCAGTTTACCTATTCGGAGACGCACGGCATGATATTACTTGTGGTGGGGCGCGAGTACGCGTCAATGCAAGCCGACGTGCTGATAGATGGCAGGCATGTCGCATCAAAGAGGGTGGGAAGAAAGGGACAGATAAAGATCCCAAGGCACTCGGGCGCAGGCAGGAGCATATCTGACTCGGACTTAAAGGGCGAGATCAAGCTAGTGCTCAGAGATTCCTGAAATTCTCGACTATCTTGGGGTTTGCCCTGAGAAACGTAATGAACTTTCGCAGCTGCTTTATAGTCTTTGGATCCAGATGGTGCTCTATGCCCTCTGCATCCCTGTTTGCAGTCTCGTATCCCACCCCCAGTATCTCAAAGAACTCTAGCAGTATCCCGTGCTTTTGCCTGATGCCGTCTGCAATGCGGCTCCCCTTTTCTGTGAGGTTGATTCCGTGGTACTTTTCATACTCTAAAAACCCGCCCTCGTCTAGCCTCTGGAGCATCTTTGTGACGCTCGGGGCGCTCACCTCCATGTACCTGGATATGTCCAGAGTAGTGGCATACCCCTTTAGCTCTACCAATTCTGATATCACCTCTAGATAGTCCTCCATTCTCGAGCTTGACTGGCTCCTCTCTGAACGGTGGGCCGCCTTTATCGAATCCAGCCTCCTAGAGTTTTTTGCCTTCACTTCCTGTATGTGGCAGGCTCCTAGTATAATTGGATGTCCACTTGTTATCCAATATTGACTTGCAAGTAATTACTATTGATCCTAGAGTCTTAACTAATCACGCCCTGATTCCCCACAGAATGGATCCTCTAAAGGCACGACTAGAGCAGATAAAAAAGTCCGCCGATTCTGCAAAGCGCAGGGCCAGCCTGTACTCGGAACTAGCGGGAATCTCTGACAAACGCACGGCCACGTCGCTTGGGGCACTCCAAAAGGCCTCTGCTCCGGGCAAAAAGCTCCAAAAGATAGGATTCATGATGCTGTGGGTCCCAGAGCCCACGGGGGTGACGTGCGCAGTGGGAGCTCCGATGATTGTGGCGGGACGGTACCTTGACAAAAAGTACAACGGAACCACGATACACGACATTGGCCACGAGACAAAGAACACACTCTCCTCGATTAACGACTTTAAGAACACCATACTGTGACTTGGTTTTTAAAAGGAACCCGTACACCACATCTCATGACCACCCGGACGCAGGTACTGGTTCCCATAATCATCGCTGCAGTAATAGTGGGCGTGGTGGGACTGTCTACCCTGCCCGGTGATGCCAAGCGCGCGTCTTCTGAGTTTCCGATAGGGACGATCAAAATAGACGACGTGGTGCTGCAGGTGCAGATTGCAGACACGGAGGCCAGGCGCGCAGGAGGGCTGATGTTCCAAGATCAGCTGCCGTATGACGAGGGAATGATATTCGTATTTGATCAGCCCGGAAACTATGGCCTATGGATGCGCAACATGCAGTTTGCGCTGGATATGATCTGGTTTGATGCTGACGGCAGGGTGGTGGATATAATCCAGGGAGTCCCGCCGTGCATTACCGTAGAGGAGATAATAAGCTGTGATACGTACCAGCCAGAAGGCAAGGCGTCTTACATACTAGAGGTGACATCAGGGTTTGTCGAAAAATACGACATTACCCGGGATTCCATACTTACAGTAATCTCGATTTGAGATTGCAAAAGCTTATCTTTGAATGACAATCCCCGGAACCCATGAACATGCTGATCCTGGGACTGGCTGCAGTCGCAGCAATAACTGTTGCAAGCCTTGTCATTTTTGCACAGCCTGGAGAAGAGCCGCCTGCAAAATCATACGCAAACGACTTTACGTTCTCTGACATTATAGTGATCGAGGAGGGCCTGACCGCCTATAACCTGAGCCTTTCTGCCCCGGCTCCGATTACCGACTCGACGATAGACCAGTACTGCACGTATTTTGATGCAGACGGCAAGCAGCACTATGTCTCGTACTGTACCACCACGGCGCTAGTAGAGTCAGGTGCCACGGTGGGAAACATCAACATCGGGGGGACAGTAGACGGCGGACCGGTGTTGGCCGTGGCCCTAGTAGAGTCGGCATCCCTTGATCCCGGGAGGGCAGAGGGCGTCTTTGAGGTGATGGCCAGGACTCTTGTGTGCGACTGCTGGGCAGATGTGCGCCCCGGCGGATTTGCATCAATCCAAGAGTGGATGGACGAGGTAAGAATGCAGTTTGCCGCCTCTGATCAGAGCCTTCCCCTAAAGTCGAGGATCTCAGGCCTTGACCAAAAGGATCTAGTGCTGGAGATCAGCCTGACAGACAACCTGTATCTGTGGGCGCTGGTAGTGACAAAGTAGTCTAATATATCACGGAGTGCTTGGGACTGCGATGATTGATCAGCTGTGGCTTGTGCCGCTGGGGTTTGCAGCCGGAGTGCTCGGCTCTATGATCGGGCTTGGCGGCGGAATAATAATAGTGCCGGTACTGACGTTTCTGGGGTTTCCGCCGACCCTGGCTGCAAGCAACAGCCTCTTTGCCACTCTGAGCAATGCAGCCGCATCAAGCATTGCATACTCGCGACAAAAAAGAATAGAGTACCGGCTCGGGATAAAGCTCGGACTGGTCTCTGTCCCCGGGGCCGTGATTGGCGCGCTCGTCTCTGCCGACGTGACCCCTGCAACGTTCAAGATATTGTTCGGAGTGGTACTGGTGGCATCCGTATCCTACATGCTGCTACGGAGACGGCTTGAGGGCGACAACTCCTCGATGCCTGCATTGATGGTGGTGCTTGTCGTGTCTGCAAGCTTTTTTGCAGGCATTATATCTGCCTTTTTTGGAATCGGCGGCGGCATTGTCTTTGTGCCGCTGATGGTTGCAGGAATGGGCATGTCTATGAGGCGGGCGGCGCCGACATCACAGCTGGTGCTGCTGTTTGCGTCATTCTCCGGGGTAATCACTCACAGCATTCTGGGGCACCCGGACTTTGCGCAGGCAGGCCTGCTTGCCGCCGGAGCCTTTTTTGGGGGACTGGCAGGCTCTAGGCTTTCTGCAGGTGTTCGGGAAAAATACCTGCTATTGCTTGCATCTGCTGCAATACTGGCCGCCGCCGCAAGGCTCTTTGCAGACTCTGTCACGCCCGGCGTGTGATCGCAGGCTTTTATACTCATTTTGAGACTGGTACTGTTTGTCAGATTGTATGATCTGGCAGCTGGGGAGACTAGTCGGCTCCTCGGTTTTATCTCCGAATGGTTTTTTAACGGGGGGGGGGTATGGAACTTTAATGATGGACTGTCAATTCGCGATATACTGTGACAAAGCACGCGCGTCTGAAATAAGAATACATAAAGTCACATGCGTTGACCATAAAAAGGATCAAGGGCATGATGACGAGTGGTTTTATGCTCCCACCTATGCCAATGCAAAAATCATTGCAGATTTGCTGCACCGGGATCGCAGTCTTGATGTAAAAGATTGTGGTAACTGCCATCCTTCCTAATCCCCCGTCTAGGATTATCTCAAATTTAAGATCTGCCGAATCTGGTAAATACATGCACTATTTTGCATTTGACTTGGCTATGTGTGGTCTATCTTGACTCGTCCACGCAAAAGGTGACTAGTGCAGACGAGGCGGCAGATTCAGAGACCAAAAAGTTGAGCGCATCTGCAATCTTTTTGTCATCTGGCTCTGCTCCGGACACGGTTCCCGGAAGTATGGTAAATATTCTGACCCGGGATCTCAGGACGTCGCTTAGCTCCTGGTTTACCGTGGTGGTAAACGGCCTGAGCGCCCCGCGAAACACCTCAGTCTGAGCCCTCTGCGCCCCGGTTATTTTTTTGCCAACTGGCAGATCCGGGCCTATTATCATGACTGCCCCTTTTGCATCCTTGTAGAGGCGGGGATCCCTGCCTCCTCCAGGAACAAACTGCTCTAGCGCCTTTTGTGATACCATGGACGGCGTCAGAATGAACTTTTCAACCAGCCCGTCCCATTCTGCACGTGACAGTCCTGTCAGCCTTGTATCTGCCAGGCTTCCAGTGACGTGCACCACGGCCCGAATCTGTCCAATATTCTTCCTTGCCGTATCGAGCCAGCGCCCCACCTCGTCCGGACTTGCAACATCTATCACATGGGAGTGAAATCGCGAGCTGATGTACTCTTGAACCTCTGGAGGAGCATTACTTGAGATAAAGCATGCCGCCTTGGCGCCGTTCTTCTCCACGTGCCGCGCCAGAAACTCCACCCTCTTGGCATCCCTCATGGTGCCGGCATCGACTGTAAACACGACTGCGTCCCCAAAGTCAGGCTGATGGACTCCCGGGGTGGCGGTGCCGATGTGGGCCTTTACCGGATAAAACACCCTGTCCCCCGGAACCACCTTGCCGTTTAAAATCCTGGATATCTCCTCGTCGCACAAATTCAGGACAGATTCTGCCACCTGCTCTTGCGATAGAAACTCCCTGTTTGCAATCATGTGCGACGTGTTGTTTTGGACTTTTTCTGCAATGCTCTGAATCTTTTCTAGCAGGCTTGCAAGCGTGTCTGCGTCTGCCCCGAGCTTTTCAGCGGCCTTTGCAACGCCCTCTTTTACCACGGCCTCGCCTTCTCCAAGCAGCGGCAGCAGTTCCTTGCTTGCCGCATCCACATGCTCTGGATCGAGGCTCTCAAACCCGCTCACCCTCATAAACTCTGATGCGGCCTTTGGATATACGGTCTTGTAAATCCTGTCCGAATGCACCGGTCCGGGATTTGTCGCAATCGATATTATTCCCCTGTCTACTAGCTCCCACGACATGGCCTCTGCCAGACGGTTCTTTGCCCCCTGTGAGGCCGTGTAGGGGCTTCTGAACCTGTACGGTCTCTGCTCAAGCGGTCTCTCTTCTGTAAAGAACGTAGATATCGTGATTATCTTGCCCCCCTCCTTCATCACCTGAAGCCCCTGCACAGAGCACCAGAACGTCCCGGTGAGATGAATCTTCACCGTGCTCTTGAACTCGTCAAGCGGTGCGTTTGCAAAGCATGTTACGGGCCCGGAGACTCCTGCATTATTAATTATATAATCTACAACAATGCCGTCGTTCTTTAGAGCGGCAAACATGTCGTTTATCCCCTTTTCCTCGCTGACATCCACGCCAGAGAATATCCTCACAGTCGAGCCCGTGTTTTTTTGGGAAATTATCCCCTCTAGCATCCCTGCCGCATCCTCCAGCGGCTCTCTTCGCCTGCCAAGGATTATCACGCTTGCCCCGTTCTCTACAAACTTTTTTGCAATGGCCCTGCCAATTCCAGTGCCGCTGCCAGTTATCAATGCCGTCTTGCCCTGAAATTTCAACTATCATTCCCCTGAATCCCTTGTTATTTAATCAAATTGATCCCGGATTCGTGCCTCGTTATTAATGACAGTATGCACAGTATGAATACTGTGTTGATGATTGATAATAACCTGTCAGCAGCAAACCAGTTCATGAGCCAGAAACTCCAAAAAGGCGACTCGCTGTACCCGCGGATAATCCGCGAGTTCGATGATGACGACGAACCGATGCTTTACCGCCACTGATATTTTTTATCTTTTGCCATTCATGGGCGGGTCACAATCAATCTTTATTTTAGGGTGCGGCTGACGGTATCTGATGCACGACGAGGAGCCCGACACGTTTGTCTACAAGACATGGCCTGAAAAGTTCAGCGACATGCTAGGGGAGATAGGCGTGGACTCGGAGGCGATGGAGATCGGGACCGACGACGTGGAACTAGGCGACTATTACTCTAGGAACTTTGCCCAGACTCCCAGAATGATTACAAACAGGGGCTGCGTTGACGTCAAAAACTCCAATATTGACGTGGTGCAGATAATACAAAAGGGATGAAAAGATGCAGGATCCAAATCCGATTCCATGGGGTGCTCAGGACAGGTTTCAGGCGCATTTCATCGTGAGAAAAGATCCGGGCACTTTTAAGGACTATGTCGCAAGGACGCGCCTGACCACCAGGGGCCACTTTGCCGCAAAGACAGTCGACAAGGTGGGCTGGAACGGGGCAGGCAAGCTGGCAGTCGCGCTTGATGCCGATTCAGAGCTCAACGCAATGATTGCAAAACAGACAGTCCATGACGCCACTATCTACATCGAGCCCACAGAGGGGGTCGTGCGCATACGCAGCAAGTGGGATAATCATATCGCGTTTGGGATCACAAAGGATCTCTACGAGATTTATGACCGCATCGCCGGCCACATAAAGTCCATCTAGGCCTTCCACCAGTCAAGTGCCAGATATTCCACCCCTTTGCCGCTTGGCACGGCAAAGATAAACTGCTTTTTAACCGTGGTTGCAAGCCTGCCTGCAAGTACCACCCCGGTGGACGTGACCGGCTCGCTCCGGTTGTAGACCCTGACCAGGTACGGCGCATGGTCTATTCCGGGCCCCTTTTCATACACTGCAAAGTCGCAGCCAAACTTTATCCCCGGATTTACAATGTACCCCTTGTCTCTAAAGTCCTTGTAGACCATGTACTTTTTCTCAAAGTCATAGTGCTCGTTTTTGCATATCTCGCCTAATTTCTTTGCATCCATCTTTTTCTTTGCCCTGTGTATGGTGATCTTTTTGTTCTCTAGCAGGTACAGCCCTTCGATCAAATCCAGAACCAGCGGCGCGTCAATCTCCTCTACCTTTGGCTTTGGAATGCCTATCGGCTTGCCATAGTATCCCCCACCGAACAGCTTTTTGGAATCCTCAATGTCCCATACGATGATCCTGTTCTCTATCAGCTCGCCTTTGATCATACAGTAAGGCGGGCCAGTCAGTATATGATTCTAGAGGCTGAGCGCAAGCAGTATGAAAGAGTCAGAGACCCTCTGGCACTTGTCTGCCATCTCTTCAATCCCCTCTATTACGTCCTTTATGAGCATGATCTCCTTTGTGTTTGAGACCTCTGAGAGCAGCTTTATCGTCGCGTCCCTGTATTTTATGTCGATCTCCCTCTCGATGGTCTGCGTCTCTTGTGCCAGCTCTATGGCGTTGGCAGTGTTTGTAGTCAGGCTGCGGATTATCTCGTTGAGCTTGTAGACCTGGTCTACTACCAGCTCTATCAGTACCGTGATGTCCTTGTCAAGCTTTGTACTCTTGAGGGTGCTGACCTTTACGTTTGAGAGCTTGAATGAAATGCCCGTAATGTATCCGGCGATCTCATCCATCGTATATGCGGTATTGAGCAGGTTCTCCCTGTTCATTATCAGGCCTCCCACGTCTGCAACCTCGCGCGTGATCTTTCTTCTCAGGTTCTCCACGTCCTCCTCTATGGAGGAGATCTGCTCTATGGCGTTCTTGATTCCCTTTTTGTCCTTTTTTATCATCAGCTCTGGCACGGTTGCAAGCTCCCTTGAGGCGTGCAGGATGCGGCTGATCTCGTCTTGCAGGACAGCGATAGCCTTTCGCTTTGCCTGAACTTCCAACTCCCCGCTATACATAACTGAAGGCACACGCCTCCAAGGTAATTTAAACCCTGTATGATCTGCCCCCGGCTCACATCAGGCTCTTGTCGTGCGCCACCTTTTTTTGCCCGTGGTACAGCGTGGCGACCTCTTCGTTTGTGGACGCGTCTTCTGCCCCCTTTTCATCCCTTATCTTGCCGGTAAACTTTGGAAAGCGCAGGGCAAATCCGGCGCCCTTTCGTACTGTGTCAAGACCCGCCTTGTGTATGGGGCTGAGCGTAATCTCTGATGCGACCACCTCTATTACCAGCTCTGGCTCAAACCACACGTCTGGCTCCATCTCGCTGCGCACCCTCGGGTTCTTTTTGATCACCACCTTTGGCTTTAGAATCTGGTACAGCTGATCCAGGCTCTCATCGGAGAACCCGGTGCCCACCTTGCAGATGCTGGTAAACACGTTCCCGTCAATATCATACGTGGCAAGCAGCAGCGTCCCATAGCTGCCGGTCCTCCTGCCCCTTCCAAAAAAGCCGCCTATCACGACTAGATCCAGGCTGTCGCCAAGATCGTTTTGGTACTCGCGCTTTAGCTTGAGCCAGTTGCTGCCCCTAGAGCCTGCCTGGTACTGGCTGTCCAGCCTCTTTAGCATGAGTCCCTCGCTTCCCGCATTGATGCTGTCCTCCATAAAGTCCTGCACCTCGCCGCTGTTGCCTGCCTTTCTCATCTGAATGCACCTTGCATACTCGTCGCTCTTTACCACCCTCTCAAGCATTGCCCGCCTGTCTGTATATGGCATATCCAGACAGCTGGCCCCGTCACAGTAAAGGATGTCAAAAAAGTTCACAGTTATTGGATACTCGGCTACTGCCTTTTCTATCTTGTACTTTCTTCTGCGGTGCATCAGCTCCTGGAACGGGAGAAACTCCCCCGTGTTCTCATTTACTGCCACCGCCTCTGCCTCTAGTATCGCATCCCCGGCATCTATTATTTCCGGGATCTTTTCAATTATGTCCGGATAGTATGCAGAAATGTCCTCAAGCCTCCTTGAGAATAATGCGACCCTGCCTCCCCCGGTGTGAATCTGCACGCGCTCGCCGTCAAGCTTGTACTCTGCTGCAAACTCGCCTCCAAATTTTTCCACCGCCTCCTCCTGGCTCTTTACCCTGTCTGCAAGCATGGGTCTGACCGGATTAAACAGCATCATCTTGAATTTTTTTACCGCATCGAGCCCGCCTGTCGCGACTGTCTCTGCCACCCTTCCAAGATCACTGGAGACGTTGTATGCGTGCTCTAGCAGCCTCCTGTTTGCCTTGTCGCCTGTATACCTTGCCGCAAGCGCGTCCATCACAGTGTTCTCTGCCACGCCAAGCCGCATGGTTCCAAGCAGGATCTTTAGTATGTATTTGGCCTCTGGCGGACTCGCGTCATTGAGCAGGCTGGAGATGTACTTCATCTTCATGTCCTGTGAGCGCGACCCTTCCAGCCTTGCAATCTTGAAGAGCGTCTCGTATATCCGCTCGACTGTGATGTCTTGCGCCATAAACGTAGTCTGCGTCTTTTGGGACAGTATCTCAGACGCGGCATGGCCCAGATCCCCCTCCTTTCTGTACTCGTCTTCGATGTTTTTTGCCGCAATTCCAGACGACTTTGAGATTGCGCGGATTGCGAGCTTTTCTGCGACTCCGAGCTCCACCCCCTCAAAGTCGGGTCTCAGCTTTCCCTGCATGAGGTATGTTATCCTTGCCACCACCTCATGCGGCGTCTGCTCGAACAAATCCACGAGATGCTGCGTCAGTTCCGTCCTTTTTCTTGTAGACTCCATGCGTCCAAACGCCTCTGCCAGGACTGAAAACTTCACACAATGCCTGCCTCATGCGTCAATAAAAGTATCTAGATGTATCTAAAGATGGTGGGCTTTACAGACTTTGGATTATCAGATACCAGTGCAAAGTTGTTCGTAGGGTATGCACTTTTGTACTGTTTCATAAAGCTCCATGCCACGTCGTGTGTCTTAAAATCTGTCCTGATCCCGTCGATATGGCTCTTTTTCCCAAACACGTCAAAGACTACGACTGCGTATTTTTTGGGGCGGCTGTGCGGCTTTGCCTTGAGAAGCCAGGCAAGGGCAAACACAAAGACGGATCCCAGAACCACATACTCGCCTGCCACCTTGAAAAAGGCCATGATTACCCCGGGTATTGTCTGCCCAAAGAGGACTATGATAAAGTTTGAAAACGAGATCACAGCCAGGGCAGTAAAGACATATGTCTTCCAGTCAAATACCCTGAGAATCCCCTTTTGCATCTGTTTTTGTAATTCCTTTTTTAATTTAACTATTTCCTATGAAAAATCCATGCCATCAGATCAGTCTGGATCCTCGTATTTTTCCTTCTTTTGGCCGCCAGTGGCTCCCTCCATTGGCTTCATTTTGCTCTCTAGCACCTCCATCCTTGCCCGGTACCCCTCTGCGTACTCGAGCTCAGATGGCACGAGCGTTGCGGGGTGTATGAATCCCTGGCTCCTGATGGCCATGGCGCGCTTTGTTGCGATCTCCCTGATGTAATCCCAGTCCGGCGTGGAGAACCCGTCAAAGGGCCCGGTAAACTTGCCCCCGTGCATGCTAAAGA
>RHFB01000021.1 GCA_003724285.1 Nitrosopumilus sp. H13
TCTTTATATAATCATGTCAAAACCATTGACACTTTCTTTATATAATCATGTCAAAACCATTGACACTTTCTTTATATAATGATATCAAAATATGCGTCAGCCTAGGTGGATATGACTGTCGATTCTCATACTCGTCATGGTTTTTTCAGATGTAAATCATCGATTTCTGTGTTGATATCATGTGCCAAAACCACGCCAATTTCAAAACCGTCTGTCTATAGTTCTAATTTAATAATAAAAGGCAGCGGTTATACGGTATATCATGAGCGCAAGCACGATACGCAAGGCAAAAAAACTAGTCGAGAGCGGTGGCGTGGAACAGCTCGAGCCGAATCTCTTCCAGATACGGTCGTCTTCTGATCCCTCAAAGTCATACTTTGTAGAGTCCGACACGTGCGAGTGTCCCGGATTCAAGAATTTTTACAAGCTTCACCACGGCAAGGGCCTAAAGGCAA
The DNA here is from genome assembly GCA_003724285.1 of Nitrosopumilus sp. H13. Classification (GTDB taxonomy): domain Archaea; phylum Thermoproteota; class Nitrososphaeria; order Nitrososphaerales; family Nitrosopumilaceae; genus Nitrosopumilus. The sequence continues at coordinate 456 of RHFB01000021.1, forward strand.
ACTGCTCGCATCTAGAGGCGGTAAGAATATTCAAGGAACAAAACAAGTCGTGACGGCCCAGGCTACTTTGTACTGTTTGGCATGTTGCCGCCAGTCGCGTTCTTGTTAAACGTCTCTAGCACGTCCCTTGGGATGGATATCGCGTCATGGTATGCCTTTCTTGCCTCCTCGTACGTGCCTCCGGAGGCGATCACAGCATCCCTGATCTTCTGCGCATTCTCAAACGTATTCTTTGTAAAGTTGAGCTGATCTGCAACGAGATCCCTTATCAGGGGGTTCAGGCTGCTTAGGTACTGGTCATACGCGTATCCCCCGTAGGTGCCGTTTGTGGGCTTGAACTCGTTTATCGCGGCGCGCCTCATCTTCTCTGCAATCCTGATCTCCTGTTCTGCACGAATCTGCTCCGGGGTCTTTTCTATTTTCTTTTGCTCTGCTACGAGCTCCTCGTGCAGCTTTTCATAGTGCAGGAACAGTTTCATTCCTATGGGATCCCTCTCAAAGTCCGACACGTTTGCCCCGAGGTACCTCTTTGCTGTCTCGCTTGAGAGGCGCTCTTCTAGAATGGATATGGCAGACACGTCGCCACTCACCTTGAACTGCGTGCTGGCAACCCCGGACAGTTCATTCCATGTTACCGCCACGTTTACCGTATATGTGGACGGGATTCTCTTGACTCCTGCAAATTCCACCGCAAATGTCCCGTTGCTATCTGTAGTAAGGCTGGCCGTGTCGGCGCCGATTCTTACCTGCACGTCTGCCCCCACGATGGGCTTGTAGGCGTGATCGACTACCATGCCGGTTACGCCCACCGGGTCCCCTGACTCGATGATGGCCATGTCCGTCTCCACCTCTACTATGATCTCTGGTATCTCGGCGTATGCAAGGGGTACGGCTAGCAACAGCAGTAGTGCGGCTGAATATGCGAGCATGCGTGCACATCATGGGGTTTGTTGTTAAGACAAAGTATGAAGAAAAGCTGCCCAATCTTCAATTTTTGTTGAGTAATGCCCCCTGTGCGGGGTAAAAGCTCAAATTCATCTAGTTTCTGACTAGGGGTATGATCTGTGCCGCGTGCGAGAGCCGCAAGCATTACGAGTGCATCGACTGCCTCAACGACCACAAGACGCACCTGTGCTCGTGCGACTGCCACGACGAGAACACCGGTCCGCACCCCGTGGGCAAGCCGCACTAGCTGCGCGCCATGGCCTCAAGGTCCCCCGTATTGCCGAGCTTTCTGTATGTGAGCCTCTCAAGCGTCTTGATGATGCTGACTGCCGCACCGTACTGCTCGATGTCGGGCCTGTCAAGCTCGCCGTACATCCCTATCCCGTGCATGCCGTTTTGCTTTGCAAACCCGAGTATGAGGCCGTTGAACCCCGTAATTACCGACTTTTGCGGCGTCGTGTGCACCCCGATTCCCTCCATCTGCCTTGTAAGATCCCGGGACGTGGTGGTGATGTACGTCTTGGGACTGGGACCTGCCTTGTCCGTATGAAACCCCCCGAGCGTATAGATGAACTTTGCAGAGTATCTCTTTGCCACTTTGATTACATCCTGGCACAGATGCCCCATGTCCGCGCCGTGCGGCTGGCCCCTGCCGCCTCCGAACACGATGATGTCGTCTGCGTATCTGTACTCCCACCTCTCGTCAGGAATCTCAATGTATCCGCCGCAGTCAATCACGTGGGTGGGGTGTTCCGGGCTTGCGGTCCTGAACGTCTTTGTGCCCAGGGAATGGTTTACAAAGTTGACTACTATGCTGCCGACGTTTCCCATGTCCTGCATGGCGGCAATCATTATCGGCTTTTTCACGTCCGGCTCTGAGATCTGATCGAACTTCATCATGCCGACCCGGTCATGAGTGGTACCTCTTGATGCCGTCCTCTGTTATGTGCAGCTCGACTTTGATGCCAAACGGCCCGTTCTTTTTCACCACCTTCATCAGTCCCTGCTTTTCAAGCTTGCCTAGTATGCCGTCAAGCTCGTCATTGTTCATGCCGAGGTTGTCGCGCATCCTTCCAAAGTCCCTTATTCCGAGGCTCAACTGTCCGAGCACCTTTTTGTCAGGTGTGTGCTCTTCGTGTGTCGTGCGCGCCTGCTCTTCGTGCATGGTGCTAGTCTGGGCCTCCTCGACCCTCCCGAACGTGCGCCGCGGCTCGAACTTTTGCCCATATGCCGCATCTCCTCTCATCCTTCTGATTATCCGGGGGAGCATCCTTGCAAGGGGGATCATGAAAAATACCAGATAAATCCACCAGAACGAGTCGTCTGCCATGGTATGTGTTTGAGAGTCCGGTTTAATTATGGTTTGTCATGGGAGTTGATCGTTTCGTGCATCCCGGAGTGCACGCATGCGATCCCAGAACGCCCCGTAACGGCCGCGCCTTCCATGCGGTTCTGCATCAAGGGGTTTGTGGGTGTTCATGCTCAAAAATGACGGCGCCCGGATCCGCGAATATATGCCGTTGCGATCAAGCGGCTTGTAATATACGCGTGCCCCATATTTTAACCAATGCGATCCCGGCGTGATCGGAGCCCACGTGAAAGATTCATAAGTAAAAAAAACCTCCAAACGACAAATTATGGAGTCCTCACTAGAGTCCATTGGAACACTCCAGTACGTGCTTGACAGGTACTCTAAGATCTGGAGCTGGAAGATCTCCGGGGCACGGGCAGTAAGCATGATCTCGCGGCTGATCCCAGAAGCGTGGTACGGCGAGAAGGAAGACGAGGTCATTGTATCTGACAGCGCAGAGAACGTAAAGCAGATCAAGATGATGATGGAGCGCTACCCGATAGACATACTCTCAAAGCACGCGTGGCAGAGAAAGATAATAGATATCCGGGCCCCAAAGCCTGCAATAAAGCCGATAAAGCACAATCTAAAGCGCGCCCGGGCAGGCGAGCAGTTCCGCGGCAAGCTGCTCAACTTTCAAAAAGAGGGCCTTGACTTTCTGCTAAAGTCCTCTGGCAACGCACTGCTTGCCGACGAGATGGGCCTCGGAAAGACAGTCGAGACGCTCGCGTACGTGGCGACAGACAAGCAGACGTTTCCGGTACTGGTAGTCGCGCCGCTTGTGACGCTCAACAACTGGGAGCGCGAGATTGCAAAGTTTCTAAAGAAAAAGAGCAAGAACGGGCGCATATCAGAATCCAAGACGCCAAGCGTCGCGATGATACGCACCGGCAAGCGGGAGGACCTCCCGGAGAGTGACATCTATCTGATCAACTATGAGCTGCTCTTCAAGAGGCGCGCAGACCTCGAGGCGCTGGGAATACGTACCATCGTGTGCGACGAGGTGCACAATTTGCGCTCAAAGACCACGCAAAAGTACAAGGCAGTCAAAAAGCTCGCCGCGGCAGACTCTGTCCTGTACCGCATCGGTCTGTCCGGCACGCCCATCTACAACCGCGGCTCGGAGATATGGCCGATCATAGACATAATACATCCGGGGCTGCTCGGCACGTTCAAGGAGTTCTGCGAGTACTTTTGCTATGTGAACGAAAAGGGCAAGGCAATAGTGCTGGAGAACAAGCGCACGTCCCTGCGCAACCAGCTGCTAAAGCACATCATGCTGCGCCGCAAAAAATCCGACGTCCTCAAGGAGCTAAAGGACAAGGTGCGGTACAAGGAGGTCATTGCATCAGACACGGACTACTATGTGGAGGAGCTCAAAAAGATATGGGCGCGGCTCGAGGCTGACCGCAAGTCCGACTCGCCGTCCTCGAAATCGTCATCGTACCAGCGCGCAATACAGAGCGAGCGGCAGGTCGCAGGCATTGCAAAGCTGCCGCACGTGATAAACTTTGTAAAGAACATCATGGAGATAGAGGAGAGCGTCGTCGTGTTCTGCCACCACAAGGCGATACACCGCCTCTTGCACCAGAGCCTGCAAGAGTTCTCGCCCGTCTCGATAATCGGCGGGCAGTCCGACTCTGTGCGTCAGGATCAGATAGACAGTTTCCAAAGGGGCGAGTCCAAGCTGATGATCGCCGGCCTGCGCGCAGGCAACGTCGGCATAAACCTCACGCGCGCAAAATACGTGCTCTTTGCCGAGCTTGACTGGAGCCCCGCGATACACAGGCAGGCAGAAGACAGGCTGCACCGCATCGGACAAAAGAACACCGTCTTTGCGTACTATCTGATAGGGGCAGGCACGCTTGATGACCACGTGGCCGACATACTAGTAGACAAGAGCTACGAGATAGATGAGATAATGGACGACACTGCAGAAGAGTTTGAGAACAAAACAAAGGCAGAGATGATTCTCGCCCAGATACAAGACAAGATACGCTCAAAGTGACTCGCGCAGCGAGTGCAGCAGGCGCAGCATCTCTTCTCTGCCTGCACCATCCAGTATTCCCCGCTCCATCTGCACTAGTATCTCCTGTATGGCATCGCCCCTGTCTACACGTGACTTGCCGTCATCTAGTATCTCGTATACTCTTAGCAGCCGCCCGTCGCGCCTCTGCGGCGTGATCATTACCTGGCCTTTCTTCCTCATGGACTCTGCCTCTTGCATTATAACATCCTGCGGCTCGAGCAGGAACTCTGCCATCTCCTGTATGGTGCACGACCTTGTCTGCAGCAGCCTGAGCATCCTGGTCCACAGCGGCGTTGCATGATCCCAGAGTATGCCCCTTGCAGCATCCGTTACAGAAAACGAGCCGTCTTTTCCCTGCGTTATCATGTCCCTGTCCCGGAGCGATGCGAGCGCGTCGAGTATCCTTCCCACGCCCATGCCATTCAGACTGGATGCCTCTATGTCTTTTTCATCAAACGCGCCCCCTTTTCTTACTCCGAGGTGTATGATCTCAAGGTCGACGGTTCCAAGTTTTCTCATCGGTATGGCTCCTTGCAGTTTGAATAAAAACGTGATCTTGGGCTTGTACAGGAAGACGCGGCCTAAAAACACCGGTCCTGAACATTCTCCCCTGTCTGGGACGCATGGCGCCATCTTGGAATATTTCAGGACTGCACTCGCCCTTACATGGAAGAGTCTCTATGCAAAGTGCTGGCAAATCTGCTCGGAAATTTTATCAATGCCATTGAACATTCGAATCAACACATGTTTTTTCATGACTATACCCTGGCGCCTTTTATGGTATCAATGCTGTCATACGTGAGGAATCTGCCTGCAAGGACTTTTGGGAGTTCGTCTAGCGACTCATCAAGGTGTCTGGCCAGCCCCTTGATCTTGCCTGCAAGGATTACACCCTGCCTCGAGTTCATGCACGGCGCATCTTTTATTCCCTGAGATTAAATATTGTTGTGCTGGCCATACCTTGTCCTGGCAGTACGTGCTCTTGCAATCTGGTTTTTCCCCTTGGATGCCTTGCGTTGCAATCAAGACTGTAATACATGCTACAAGACAATGTGACTCCCAATACTCGTATGCACGGCGCATCTTTTAGTATTGTCTTGCAGGAAACCCGTATTTTTGCAACCGCGTTTTATAGTCTGTATATGGCGCATCATTATTACCTGCAGTCGTCTGTCACTCAAATCAATCAAATATGCTGCCATGTCGGGGCATGCATTAATGTCAGTCTGCTTCTCCCGGTTTCTGCAAGGCTGTCCCCGAGATAACGGCTTTGTTCCTGCCGGTCATATGCAGTCTGATTTGCCTGCCCCCGATATCCTCACATACGGTTAATTATGGGCAGTTGTGGAGTCCAGTCATGAAGGCAGTAGTGTATGACGAGTACGCACCTGATGACAACTATTCAAAGATACTAAAGGTTCGGGACATTGTAAAGGCCGCCGCGCTAAACTATAACGATATCTGGGGCATGAGGGGCCAGCCGGTTCCCGTCCCGCTCCCGCATGTCTCCGGCTCTGATGCGGCAGGTGACGTGATATCCGTGGGCGAGGACGTCAAGAACATAAAGGTGGGCGACAAGGTCGTATCCCACTCCAACATGTCGTGCAGGGTCTGCAAGGCATGCACGGACGGCAGGGAGTTTGACTGTACAAAGAGGATCATCTGGGGATTTCAGACCGGCCCAACGTGGGGCGCATACTCTGAGGTGACGCACCTTCCAGAGGTGAACGTCTCAAAGATCCCAGACGGAGTCTCATACGACGATGCGGCAGCCGCGTCAATGACACTGCTTACGTCCTGGCACATGCTGGTGGGGCGTGCAAAGATAACCCCGGGGCAGACCGTGCTTATAATGGGCGGCGGCTCTGGCGTGGGAAGCTTTGGGATACAGATTGCAAAGCTGTACAACTGTGACGTCATAGCCACTGCGAGTCCGGACAAGCTGGAAAAATGCCTGGAGCTTGGAGCAGACTATGCCGTGGATCACAGAAAGGAGGACTGGCACAAAGAGGTTCGCGCCATTACAAAAGAGATCGCAAAGAAAAAGGGCGAGGTTCCCGGGATTGACGTATCTTTTGACCACATCGGGCAGACGCACTGGAACAAGCAGCTCACGCTCTTAAAGTACGGTGCCACGCTAGTATCCTGCGGGGCCACTACGGGCTATGACGCAACGACTGATCTAAGGCACGTCTTCTTCAAGGGCACGAACATACTCGGCTCCACGCAGGGCACAAAGGCCGAGCTTGACCAGGGACTCTACTGGATGGGGCAGAAAAAGATAAAGGCCGCCATCGACTCGTCGTATACTTTTGAGCAGGCAGCAGAGGCGCACACAAAGATGCTTACCGGCAAGGGTCTCTTTGGCAAGATACTCTTAAAGCCGCGCTAGCATGACGCTGTACCGCAGCCTGCTGTTTGTCCCCGGCAACAACGAGAGGTTTATTGCAAAGTCGCGCACGGCGGGCGCCGACATTGTATGCCTTGACCTCGAGGACTCTGTGCCCCGGGATCAAAAGGATGATGCAAGAAAAATTGTGCGCTCTGCGCTCGATGTGCCGTTTGACTCTGCGGTGTTTGTGCGCACAAACTCGCCTGCCTCCGGCATGCTAGAGTCTGACCTGGGCTCTGTATCGTGCGGGAATCTGGACGGAATAGTGGTTCCAAAGGTCGATGATCCCGGACAGGTGCGTAAAATACGTGCTTTGGCCCCAGAAAAGGAGATCATGCCTTCGATCGAGTCTGCGCGCGGCGTGGTAAACGCGCACGAGATAGCCTCGTGCGAGGGCGTGTCTGCCCTGGTGTTCGGGATATTTGACCTATTACACGACATGAACGTGGAATACGACGAGCGCTCTGGCTATTTTGCTCGCTCAAAGGTGCCAGTCGATGCGCGCGCAGCAGGAATACCTGCAATCGACTCTGTATGGCAGGACGTGCGCGATGACGAGGGTCTCGGGCGCGACTGTTACACGGGCAAGGGCCTTGGCTACTCTGGCAAGAGCCTCGTGCATCCCGGGCAGATAAAAGTGACGCACCAGGTGTTTGCTCCAAGCCCCGAGCAGGTGCAGTGGGCCCGGGACGTGTGCGGCGCGTATGACGAGTCGTCCGGCTCTGGGCGCGGGGCTACTACTGTGCGCGGCAAGATGATAGACGAGGTGCACTACAAGCAGGCAAAAAGGCTGCTTGACTCGCTCTGAGGGGGGACGATATCGCCGTGATCCCGGATCTATCCCCCAGAGTATAATACATCGCTTGCCATGTATCTGGATTGTTACAGGATGTGGCATCCGTATGCAGTCCAATCTTTGTGATCTGCGCATGTATGATCATGTTCTCTAAAAGCGCAACAGGCAGGTCCTGCACCCATGCATGGTTGCCGGTGTAACGTGTATGCTATTACTTGGAGCACTCAAAAAATGCCGGACAGTTTTGGAAATATATCGTGGAATAACTGCTGCCAGAAAAAGATCATATCTAAGACGTGGCAATGCCTGCAAAAACCGGGCGCCTTGATCACAGCCTGCAGGCAATGTGCACCTGCCCGGCTCGTAGTCTGCGCAGACGCGCATTTTTTGTAGGGTCTGCATGTGTAGTGATTGGCGTACTGGCCTGCAATCTTGCATTTGTGTGGCTGGTCTGCAGGACAAGCCGCCTGCATCCCGCGCGGCTTGTAGTAAGACGGGACGGAATTGCCAGATCTGGCTTTGTAGCGCCTGATCGCTTTATTATGCGTGGTTGGGCTCGTTTTAGGCATGTTGTCGCATGATCTGTTTTAATATGCGTGGTTATCTCTGCCACACATGAGCGGTTATCTGGGATCCGCACTACTACCATTGGGTATGTCGTGGAGTAACGGGAGTTTTGGCTGGAGGTATACCTGCTGAATCTCTCGTATCTGGTAGTGCTGGCATCTGTGGCGGTGGTTCTGTTTGGGATCTATGAGGTTCAGGTGACAGCCAACGCGCAGTCTGCCCCCACAAACCCACTAATCACGCTGAACGGCTCAAACCCGTT
>RHFB01000058.1 GCA_003724285.1 Nitrosopumilus sp. H13
CGCATTCTTTCAGGCCAGACATTTGAGCCTGCCATATCGTGGGTTCCGGCCGGACCCGGGGAATACACAGTGACTGCGTCTGTATGGGAGTCATTAGATGGTTCGGCGGCGCTCTCGCCGCCTGTGGATCTTGTGATTGCGGTAAGCTAGCCCAGTACACATTCGTTTAAATTTATGTTTCAATTAATGCTGTCATGAATGTTGCGATATTAATGAGCAAAAGTTTTGCGAAATTTTTTAATGCTCTTCCAAAAACAGATCCGTTAAGATATGAACTAACCGGCGTACTTTTGGAAATAAAAAACGATCCAATGAATAACATACGAATAGAAAAAAACAAATGGCCTAAAACCTACGAACGCGAGATCAGGCTTACAAATTTACTAAAATGCAATCTTTCCAAAAGCCGCAGACTCGTTTATACCATCTTTACCAGTCCCAGTAAAACTGAAATTGTGCTTTTAGAATTTTTTCCAAACCACAAAAAATATGACAAACGATTTGGCTACAAAGGGAAAGGATGATCGCGGCATTCTTTTAGAAATTTTTCCGATTCCTGTGAATTCACAGCCGTCCAAATCAAAGCTCCGTCCTTGGCCGTCATTATCTTGTTTGATTTTGTCAATTGTTTTAAAATTTGATCCAGTTCAAAATCTGAAATAGTTTCTGAGATGGTGTTTTTGAGCTCGCTTTTTGTTAGATACCTAGATGACTGGGAAATTGCTTTTTCCACAGCATTAATTTTACTATCCGTATCAGAGAGAACTTGCGAATGCGGCGGTTTCTGTCCCTGTGCTTCCAACTTGGAACTCTTTGTTATGTATGCCATATATGTCTTGATTACATCTTGCTACAGATTCACATCAGGCATGAGTGTTATTTTAGATTCTCATACGGCAGGCGCTTGACATGCCCTGTTTGGGAAATACCGCACATGCGATCCAGAAACACTCAGAATTTTTCAGTCCTTACCACGCCGACATCCCCCACATACAGCACCAGCGCATAGTCGGCAAACATCGTCCGGGATATCTCCTCTATGACATCTGAGAGCTTTTCCTCGCGCATTATCACCTCTATCTTGGCGTTCTTTTCGTTTTGCAGCCCCTGTCCCCGGATGCCGCGCGCGCCCTTGCCGTGCACCTCAAAGGTTGTATATCCTGTCACATTATGCCTCTCTAGTATCTCCAGCACGTTCTTCTGGGCCAGAATCTCGCAGACTACGGTAAGCAGCTTTACCTTGTAGAGCTTCACGTCCATCCCCCCGCCATATGTCGGAATAAGTCTATCGATTCGTACCCGTGCGTGATGGTGGAGATGGCAAACATTATCGGCAGCAGCACGATGATGTTGTACGGGAACGTTATCCCGAGGGCAGACGTGATGTACAGGCTCGGCTTTGCCTCTGGGATTGCGTGCCTCAGCACCGCGGGAGCCGCGATAAAAGAGGCGCTTGCAAGCAGCAGCCCGAACATTACAGAGCCGCCAAGGCTCAGCCCCATCACGGTGGCTACTACCACGCCGACTATTCCGTTAATGGTGGGCATCACTATTGCAAATGCGGTAAGAAACACGCCGACCCTCTTTATGTCCTCGAGCCTCTGGCCTGCGATCACTCCCATCTCTATCATGAATATCACAATGGCCCCCACAAACATCTCTTCGAACACTATGCTTATCGGCTCGAATCCCTCGCTGCCAATCACGTATCCTATCACGATGCTTCCAAGCAGGATAACTATGGCCTTGCCTGTTACCGACTCGCGGAGCACTCCTGAGAGGCGCGTCTTTTGCACGCCCACGTCTATCTCGTCCCCGCCAGCGGACTGTTTTTTTGCACGCAGCTGCTTTGCAGCTGCCATGTTTGTCATGAATATGGCCAGTATGAACGCGACCGGCTCTAGCACGGCAAGCACTGCCGCAAGGTATCCCTCCGACGTCACACCCTGGTCGCGCAGAAACGACAGGCCCACTGAGAATGTAACTGCGCCGACTGCCCCGTACGTGGATGCGAGCGCGTACGAGTCGTACAGGTTGAACTTGCCCAGACGCCTCAGTATCTGGTAGTGATTTATTGTAAAGAGCAGCGAGAGCCCTATGGCTACCAGCATGGGCACGAGCATCCTCTCAAAGCCGGTGTTTCTCATCTCGATGCCGCCGTGCAGCCCTATTGCGGCAAGCAGGTATATGGGAAGAAACTCTGAGATCGCCTCTGGTATCTTGAGGTCTGACTTTATCCGGGCAGCTATTATGCCAAACAGAAAAAACAACACTATCGGAGTCAAAAGATTTGACTGTATCAGTTCCAGTACTTCCATGGTATAATGTTTGGACGATTATACGCCAGAATAAAAGCCTTGATCCGGCCAAATTACGATTAATAATGAGCCTGCCCTACCATATCCATGTCTGAATCCCGGAGACTCTACACGCGCGCAAAAAAGGCGGTCCCGTCTGGAGTCAACAGCCCCGTAAGATACTATCCCCCGTACCCCTTCTTTGCCGCCAGATCCGCAGGCCAGTACATCTGGGATGCAGACGGCAGCCGCTACACCGACTTTTGCAACGGGTACGGGGCCTTGCTTCTCGGCCACGCAAGAAAGGAGATCATACGCGCAGTGTCGGGGCAGCTCTCCAGGGGGACGCTCTACTGCGCCCCCACAGGAGCAGAGACAGAGCTTGCAGAGGCGATAAAAAAGCTGTACCCCTCTGGCCGGGTCAGGCTGGTAAACACGGGCGGCGAGGCGACCATGACTGCAATCAGGGTTGCGCGCGGCTTTACGGGCAGGAAAAAAATAGTAAAGTTTGAAGGCTGCTACCACGGGGCGCACGATTCCGTGCTGGTGCGCGCAGGCTCGGGCTCTGCGCACCGGGGGGTCTCTGTATCTGCAGGCGTGCCAGGCGAGGTGTCCAAAAACACGCTTGTTGCCCGGTATAATGATGCCGCCGGATTCGAGGCGATGATACAAAAAAACCGCGACATTGCATGCGTGATAATAGAGCCGATACTTGCAAACATGGGGCTGATCCTTCCAGAGAGGAACTTTTTGCAGAGGGTCAGAAAGATCACAAAGGACGCGGGAATCCCGCTGATCTTCGACGAGGTGGTCACGGGATTCAGGGTTGGCCCGGGAGGGGCGCAGAACCACTTTGGAGTCAGGCCGGATCTCACCACGCTTGGCAAGGCGCTAGGCGGGGGCTTTGCAATTGCGGCAGTATGCGGGACCCCAAAGATGATGGACATGCTCTCCCCCGGAGGCGACGTGTACCAGGCAAGCACCTTTGCAGGCAACCCCGTATCCGTGAGCGCCGCGCTCGCGTCAATACGTATAATGACGGGGTCAAAAAGCAGGCTCTATCCCAAGCTTGAAAGGTACTGTCTGCGCCTAGTCGCCGCGCTAGATGATATGGCGACAGACCTGCACATACCGCACCAGATAAACTCTGCCGCGTCAATGTTCCAGATATTCTTTACAGACACCCCGGTAACTGACTATACAACCTCGAAAAAGGCCGACGCAAAAAAGTTCCACAAAATGTTCCAGACGCTGCTAAGACGCGGCGTCTTTGTGGCCCCCTCCCAGTACGAGGTCGCGTTTTTATCTGACGCCCACACCCAGGATGATCTGAACCGCACGCTTGATGCCTACCACGAGGCCCTGAGGTCCGCACGATGAAGTATATTGTGGGAACGCGCGGCAGCAGGCTGTCCCTAGAGCAGACAAGCCAGATAATATCAGAGCTGAAAAAATCAAGCCCGAACACAGAGTATGAGATCAAGACCATCACCACAAAGGGCGACACCGACTCGAGGCCTCTCTTTGAGATAAACCAGAGGGGCATATTTGCAAAGGAGATAGACAGGGCGGTGCTCCAGGGCGAGGTCGACTTTGCAGTGCACAGCCTAAAGGACGTGCCCTCCAAGCTTGACGACGGGCTGCACCTTGCGTGCGTCCCGAGGCGCCACCAGGCAAACGACGTGCTCGTATCCCGGGACGGGATCCCCCCAAGCTCGCTGAGGCGCGGGGCACTGGTGGGCACCAGCTCGCTTCGCCGCGCAGTCCAGATGACCAGGCAGCGGCCAGACATTACCGTGAGGCCTATTCGCGGCAACATTGAGACCCGGATAAAAAAGGCGCAAAAAGAGTACGACGCCATAGTTCTTGCAATGGCAGGTATCAGGCGGCTCGGCCTTGACGTGCGGTATTTTGAGCTGCCTGCAGACGTCTTTGTCCCGTCTCCCGGACAGGGGGCGCTCGCCCTGGTGTCTAGAAAAGGCGACGACGTGGTGCCGGTACTGCAGAAAATAGAGCACCGGGACTCGCGCCTCGAGGCAGAGGCAGAGCGCGCATTCTCAGAGTCAGTCGAGTCCGGATGCCGCTTTCCCGTAGGAGCGCACGCAGTATCTGGCAATTCCCAGGTGACCCTGACTGCAGAAGCGTTTTCTGCAGACGGAAAAGAGTCGCTCCGTGCGGTGGTTACGGGCGACAAGACTGATCCGCGCTCGATAGGACAGAGGGCGGGCGAGGACATGCACAGGCGCGGAGTCGGCGATCTTGCATTAAATTGGAGAAAAAAGACAGAGGAGTGGAACAGATGACCGGAAAGGTGTACCTTGTCGGGGCGGGTCCCGGGGATGCAAAGCTGATAACTGTGCGCGCAGCAGAGCTGCTAAAAAAGGCAGACGTCGTGCTGTATGACAGGCTCGTCTCCCGGAGCATACTACTACTGGCAAAGTCCGCAAAAAAGGTCTACGTGGGGCGCGCAGTAGGCGATGACACGGGGCACCAGGACTCTACCAATGACATGATGATAAAGTACTCCAAGACGCACAAGAACATAGTCCGCCTAAAGGGGGGCGACCCGATGATGTTTGGAAGGGGCGGGGAGGAGGCAGAGTTCCTAAAGAGCCGCCGCATCCGCTACGAGATAGTCCCGGGAATCACGTCAGGCATGGGCTCTGCTGCCTATGCGGGAATCCCCCTGACCCACAGAAGGCATTCGTCATCTGTCGTGTTTGTAACAGGACACGAGGATCCGACAAAGGGATCAGAGTCGGTAAAGTGGAAGAACCTTGCAAGGTCTGCTGATACCATAGTAATAATGATGGGGCTATCCCGCATCGGTACGATCTGCAGGCAGCTCGAGTCAGGCGGCATGAAAAAGGACACTCCTGTGGCAGTGATACAAGACGGCACCACAAAAAAGCAGAGAGTTATCCAAGGCACCATATCAGACATTGCAAAAAAATCAAGGGCCAAAAAGATGGCCCCCCCTGCAAACATTATAATCGGCAGGGTCGTAAGCCTGTCCGGCGAGCTGGCATGGAGATAAACATTGCAATCACGCGGGCAGAAAGCGATGCCGAGGAGTTTGCGTCCCTTGCGCGCTCAAATGGCATGCACCCAATCATGCTTCCCACTATAGAGCTTGTAAGCAGGGGCGAGGGCATAGTAGAAGAGTTTCTGCGCGGCATATCAGAGCACGACCCGGACTATGCCGTGTTTATGAGCTCAAAGGCGGCAAAGCTCCTCTTTGATACGGCCAGGCAGGCAAAAAGATACGACGAGCTGCGCCTGGCAGTTGCAAACACGGCCGTGGTGTCTGTCGGCCCCAAGACCACAGAGATGCTCAAATCATACGGAATAAGGGCAAACCACCAGCCTGACACGTACTCGTCAGTCGGCGTGGGCGAGATGTTCACCAGGATTCACGCCGCGGGCAAAAAGGCGATAATTCCCCGCAGCGGCGCATCCACGCCGTTTCTCAAAGAGCTGCTCGAAAAGATCGGCCTTGGCGTGATAGAGGTGCACCTGTATGACGTCTGCGCGTTCCGAAACACGACAGAGTGGAACGAGTTCCGGGATCTATTCTCGCAGAATATGATCGACTCTGTCATCTTTACTAGCGCCTCGTCTGTCCGGGCGTTCCTAGAGATAATGTCCCGGGATCACAAAAGAGACGCCCTCCTTGCCGGGCTCGAAACAACATGCGTGATCTCTATTGGCCCCTTTACTGCCGCAGAGCTCAAAAGACAGGGCGTC
>RHFB01000065.1 GCA_003724285.1 Nitrosopumilus sp. H13
GCATGAATTCCAAATCCCAGCGGACTCGTTGCACAGCATGGATAGTGCGAACGCTTGCGGAGCGTTAGGTCGTCGGTTCAAATCCGACCGAGCCCGCCATAAACATCCGGTCCATGCAATGCCGTCCTGATCCGGGATGCGGCAAAAGCACTAATCCCGGCAAGTCCTGCATATACTATGAAGAGATGCGCGTGGCCAAAGTCCGGACCTGAAATCACATACCATGATACGGAGTGGGGCGTGCCAGAGCACGACGATCAAAAGCTGTTTGAATTTCTGGTACTAGAGGGCGCGCAGGCGGGGCTCTCCTGGAGCACGATACTGGACAAAAGGGACGGGTACAAGAGGGCGTTCTCCGGGTTTGATCCCGGAAAGGTCTCTAGATATACAAAAAGAGACGTAACAAGGCTCTTGGCTGACAAGTCGATAATCAGAAACAGGCTAAAGATAGAGTCGGCGATAAACAACGCAAAGAGGTTCCTAGAGGTCCAAGAAGAGTTCGGCACGTTTGACGAGTACCTGTGGGGCTTTGTGAACCACAGGCAGAAAAAGAACCGCTTTAAAAGCCACAAGGAGATCCCCGCACACACAAGTACGTCAGAGTCCCTGTCCCGGGATCTAAAGCTGCGCAAGTTTACCTTTGTCGGCCCCGTCATCTGCTACTCCCTGATGCAGGCAACAGGCATGGTAAACGACCACACGCAAGGCTGCTTTATGTACGAGGGAACCTTTTAAACCCGACCCGCCTGCGGATAATCGATGCCAGCATTTGCCACCTCGATATCGTGCATGGACGGCCGCATACAAGAGCCGCTGTGCAGCTGGATAAAAAAGAACCACGGCGTGGACTATGTGGACGTAATAACAGAGCCCGGAGTCGACAAGGCCATGTCCCGGGATGCCGTGTCAGCCTCCATCCGGACAAAGGCCAACATATCAGTCAAAGCCCACGGCTCCAAAATTATAATAATATCAGGGCACCACGACTGCGCGGCAAACCCCGCCTCTGAGGAAGATCACATCAAGATGATCCGAGACGCGGTACGTGTCGCATCGTCGTGGAACCTGGGGGCAGAGGTGGCAGGAGCGTGGGTTGATGAGTCCTGGAGCGTGACTGGCGTTGGATCTCTCTAGGTTCTCAAAGATTGCCGGTCCGGGGATACTCTTTGCATGCACGGCAATCGGGGTGTCCCACCTGGTGCAGTCGACTAGGGCGGGAGCAGACTATGGGCTGATGATCCTGGGGTTTGTAGTGCTGGTGACCGTTATAAAGTACCCCTTTTTCGAGTACGGCTCTAGATATGCAATCTCTACTAGCACCAGCATCATCGACGGATACAAGAAGATAGGCAGGCCCGTGCTGTGGATGTACTTTGCCCTCACCATAGCTTCAATGTTCTTTGTCACGGGGGCAGTAGGGTTTGTGACTGCCGGATTTTTTGAGAATCTGTTTGGAGTAGAGTATTTGGAAGAGTGGACGCTGTTCATCCTGTTTGGCGTGTGCATTGCGATACTTGCCGTGGGAAAATACAGCGTGCTTGATAATTTGATAAAGGTGATAGGGGTGATCCTGCTGGTATCTACCACCGCAGCGTTTTTGCTTGCCGTGTACAACGGGCCGGTAGAGCCTGCAGCCGACTTTGTGCCAAAGGAGCTGTGGAACGCGTCGGGGATATTCTTCTTGCTTGCGCTGATGGGATGGATGCCCACTGCGATAGACCTCTCCAGCTGGAACAGCCTGTGGACGCTAGAGCGGATAAAGATGATCGGCTTCAAGCCCACATTAAGGGAGATAGTATTCGAGTTCAAGCTTGCATATATCATTACGGGCGTGCTTGCAGTCATGTTTGTCGTGCTGGGCGCCCTGGTGGTGTACGGTTCCGGGGAGGAGCTGCCAAACAACTCTTCGCAGTTTGCTCACAGGGTGGTCACGCTGTACACCCAGACCATAGGGGACTGGAGCTATATCGTAATTGCGGCATCTGCGTTTACCATCATGTTTGGCACGATAATTGCCGTGCTTGACGGCTATTCCCGGTCGCTCCAGCGCACAGCAGAGCTCATCTTTAACAGGAACAACTTTGGCAGGCTGTATACCGTACTCTTGTTTGTAATCGCCGGAGGAGCCATGGTGATAGTGATCCAGTTCCAGAGCAACCTAAAGGCTCTGGTGGACTTTGCGACTGTAATGTCGTTTGTGATTGCGCCGGTAATAGGCATATTCAATCTGAGGCTGGTGACCGGCAAGTATCTCAAAAAAGAGGACCAGCCGTCACTGTTCCTCCGGGGTCTGAGCGTAGCGGGAATACTGTTTTTGTCCGGGTTTGCAGTGGTGTTTGTATTCATACAGATAGCGTGATATCCAAAGTCTTTTTAATGCAGGCGGCATGACATTCTACATGAGACTCTCCCCCAAGATGAAAAAAGGGCTCAACGAACAGATAGTCCTAGAGGCATCCGCATCTAGCAGCTATCTTGCAATGGCGTCATGGTGCGAGATTACGGGGTACCAGGGCGGGGCCGCATACTTTTACGCGCAGTCCGACGAGGAGCGCACCCACATGCTAAAGGTGGTCCACTATCTCAATGACATGGGCGCTTCTGCGGCGATACCTGCGGTGAGGGCCCCGGCATCGTCTTACAAGTCCCTCGAGGGAATGCTAAAGGCGGCGCTCAAAAGCGAGCAGACAGTCACAAGGGCAATCCACGCGCTTGTAGAGACTGCTCAAAAGGAAAAGGATCACTCCACTGCCGTGTTTCTAGAGTGGTTTGTAAACGAGCAGGTTCAAGAGGAGACAAAGTTTGAGACCATACTTCAAAAGTTTGATCTGCTGGGCAGAGACAAGCTTGCGATAAACGAGATAGACAAGATACTTGCAGGCTCTATATCTCAAGAGCCCGCCTAAAACAATTATACCCGTGCCGTCCAGCTGTTTTATGACAGTAGTGGTGACAAAAAAGCCGGGCGGTGTGACGCAGCTGTTCAACACGGATACTGGCAGGGTCACATACAAGTGCAAGGCAGAGTCTGCCTATATGCTCATTGAGGCGTTTGGAGGGATTGTAAAGTTCAACCAAAAGGACGCCGTTGCCACGGTGACTGGCCACGTCACGTCTCTCGAGTCATGCGATGTGATCAAAAAGGGGCATCCCGACTACAAGACGGCTCTGACTAGAATCATTGCATCCTGCAGGGACTTTGCAGACGGCGCCGCCGGCGCCCACCAAAACGAGATCCGGGATCTTGAAAACAAGCTGTCTGGTCTATGACTCGAACTTTTCACACCTGCATCCTCTGACGAGGCACCTTCCGCTTCCGTTCATGTGTATCGAGTTGTCATGATAGCATCCGATCTTGTTACTGCAATTCATACTTGTTCCCTGATTCTAGGCCTGTCATGTCTTCTTCCCATGTACAATGCGAGGTTGATAATGTCTGCCCCATAGTTTCTGCCGCACAGCTTGCACTGGAATGTATATGACACGATCATGGATGTGGTGATATGATATTAAAGACTGTCTGTCTGGAATACCGGTCTGTCGATATTGGTCATAAAACCGATGTAGAATATTTGATACACCAGACATGGCGCTTCTATCTGTTCTTTTAAGACTTGCTAATGTATGGTACGATATTGATATATCTCATCTTGTACGCCAGAAATCATGTATATGGATGCAGAATATCCGTGCTGGGTATGTGGCAAAAAGATCCGTGGCATCAAGGAGACGAGATACAGCCCATACCTTATGTATGAACTAGATAGCCGGAACCCGCACACCCACACCACAATATCTGTAACTAACATACTGACATCCATACATCATTCCCGTATGGAGAACAAGTCTCAAAAAATAGGAGACATGACACTTGCAGAGCTTGAACACAAGATTCACAACATTGCATCAGGAGAAGCCGCAAAACTTTTGGGATCTTACCTGCATGCGCAACACGGTTTTAGCTCACATGATTCCAAAAAAGAACTTGTAACCAAGATAATCAACGTGGATGGAAGAGAGTTCTTTATACTTGGCAAACCCGACGATGTGGTAAATGATGTCATTATTGAGGCAAAATACGTTCGTACCAGAAAAGGCCTGAATGAAAACCTGAAATACCCAAGGGATCAATGTGATATTTACGGATGGATTACCGGAATAAAGGGCAGCAAGATCCTAGTCCATATAATGGACGAGAACAAACAAGAAGACGAATATCATCAAAATGATCCCATTCATGCAGAAAAAATGATTACTGATTATATACGCGACAACTTTTCTACATCCAAAAAATTTGCAGTATTTTGTGATCTAGATCATGCGACAGAGATCAAGATTCACAAACTGACCTGTTCTGCATATACAAGCAGGGATCCAGCCGCAACGACAACCGAATGGCATATTGAACCCACACTTTGGGAGGCGATAAACAAAGCTAGACAACTCTCCAAGGAACACGGCATGACATACAGATACTGCAAATGGTGCAAAATGGAGCAGTTTGCCGTGTTTCATGACTTTTGGAAGACGACTGACATCAAGATTCATAGGATTGACTGTACTGCTTATGTGAATAGAAAGCTTGATGCGACAACTGTTGAGTGGTATGCTGTTCCCAGCTATCAGGATGCTACAAACGTGGCTCAAAACCTCTCTAATGAGGACGGTATAAGATATAGTGATTGTATGTTGTGTAGTCCGAAAGGATGACGCATCAAATTTGCAGGCTCTGGTAGATATGAATGATCTAGACCGTCAGTTGATTACAGGTTTTTGGCTTATCTATTTTTAACGAATCTTGCGCCATGTTCGAATCAGCCGTAAATCATACAGTGCTCGCACTCGCACTCTTTTTGCTTGCCTGCCTTTTTGAGGCAGTTTTTGTGCTGGCCTGCCTGGCACTGGACGCACACCTCCTCAATGTTGTCAACCGCTGTGTATTTTTTGGACTGGTCAAATCCAAATCCTCCATCCTGCGGTCCGACCATGCCTTGCTGGCCACCTGCCCGTATTTTTACCTGACTAATCGCCGTCTGCATCAGAGTCGTCATCTGGCCTGTCCCACATGTGCATCGTCCCCCGTATCATGAATGCCCCCACCGCTATTGCTATGATTCCGGTAGCTATGAACTTGAACAGCCTTCCAACGTCCCTGATGCCTGCCATCAATGCAAAATACCGCTTCTCCGGTTATAACTCTGCGGACTAGATTCAATAATAGGCACAAGAAACTCTTACAGGATGTCAAAGATAAAGCAGATTGTCGCTTGGATTGCCATTATAGGCGGCGGCATAGGGTTCTTCTTCTTTTCCATAGAGCTGGCAGAAGTAATGCGATAAATACGGCCGCGCCAACCCACAGCAGTGCTCACTGCAGAAATCAAGGACTTTGTTAATGGTCAAAAACTGGGGTATGTCGCCACCGTGTCAGAGAATGGCAGGCCAAACATCTCCCCAAAGGGGACCATAATTCCGTACGATGATGAGACCCTTGCATTTGCAGACATACGCTCGCCTGATACGGTCAGGAACATACGGGCAAACCCGCACATCGAGATCAACATAGTTGATCCCCTCATAAGAAGGGGCTACATGTTCCAGGGAATGGCCCGCATTGCAGACAGGGACGCCCATGACAGCCTCGTATCCCGGTACAAAAAGGCGGGGATAAAAAGCGAGATAAAATCCACAATACTGGTCAGAGTCACAAAGGTGTCGCCGGTTACATCGCCTTTGTATGATCTTGGCATGACCGAAGACGAGATAAGATTGGCATGGCGGGGCAGACTAGGCCTTTGAGCCAAGCTTGCGCCGCGTCTCCTCGTGGCTAGAGCGCTCCTCTTCAAGCAGCGACTGCATCGTCTCAAGCTCCTTTTGCGCAGTGTTGAGCTTTGACTTTAGTGATGCAACCACCGCGCTTGCCGCCTCTATGACCCCGGACGGGCTCTGGCCTGATGCTATGGCCGCCCTTTCCTGCTCGGACAGCGAGTCCGTGCCCTGGAACCTCGTCTTTGCGAGCTCTTCTTTTGCATTGTACAGCCTGGCGCTCGCCTCGTCAAGCTCTTTTTTGTACTCTGCGTGCTGGCTGCGTATGATCCGAAGAGACGACTGCTCTGAGGCAGTCTCTGCCTTTATCTTCTCGTACTCTTTTGACGCCTTTTTGAGATCCTGCTTTATGGATGCGAGGCCCTCTGCCGTCTTGTTGAACCTGCCAATTGACTCTGAACCAGTAATCTCTGCTGCTTTTTTGGCCTTTTCATTTGTCTTTGCCAGCTCGCGCACTGCCGTGTCAAGCTCCAGCCTCTTCTGGTTGAGCTCTTTTTTCACCGCCATGAGGCTGCCGACTGTCGCCTGGTACTCGTCTTTTACCATCTCTACCTTTTGCCTGATGCCGTTGAGCTCCTCTTGCTTTTCGCGGTACAGTTTCTGCTGCTCATCATCTGACTGTGGCAGGCTCTCTGGCTTTTTTCTTGCAAACAGGCCCATCACACTCCCTAGCCCTCCTCCAAAAGATGAACCTTTGCCTCATTTCTTCCTTAGAAACTTTAGATAGAATCCAATCCCGCCTATTGCCAGACCGCCCACAAGCGACGCCGTCCCCAGTACCGGCATGGTCGGGTGTATGCTTGGCGCAAGAAACAGCAGCAGCGCCCCCAGTATTATCAGGGCAAAGCCCCCGTTGTTCCTCCTGTTGTGGGAACTGTGGGCCATCACACGTGCCTCATTATGGCATCTGCCGTCTTTTGCGCCCCGATATCGGAGATAAACGGCCCTATCTTGGGGCCGCGCGTAGTGCCGAGGATTATCTGGTATAGTATCCTGAAAAAGTCGCGTGGAGGAACGCCGTTTGACTTTGCCGTATCATATATGATGTTCTGTATGTCTCCGGGACTGCCTGCAAGCTTGCCTGCAAGCTCGCGCAGGGCCTTTTTTGCCGCATCATCAATCTCTATGTGGACTGTCTCCTGCCTGTCAAACTCGTCTGAATACCTCCCCGCAAGTGACACGAGGTTCTCCACGTCGTCGGACTCTTTTATCACGCCGTACTCGGTAAGTTTTTTCACCACCCGCGTGACCCTGTCTTCTTTGAATATCCGTGCAAGCTCGACTGCCAGCATATAGTTTACGTGTATGCCAGGGACCGAAGGCGGCTCTAGCAGGTTTACATACTCGTAGAGTCCCCTTGACTTTGTCAGCTTTGCGGGGTTTTCCACCTTTGTCCTGCCAAAGTACACATCCTCGAGCTCGTTGTACTCGTTCATCAGGCCGGGAATGTCATCAAACCCGAGCTCCCTTGCTCCGGTTATCCTCTTGTAGAGCAGCAGCAGGATGGACTCGGGCGTGCCAAACTCTAGCCATTTCTGTGCAGTTATCACGTTTCCAAGCGACTTTGAGATCTTTTTGCCGCCCTTGTCAAGAAACATCTCGTACTTTACATGGTGCGGATGCGCGTATCTGAGAATCTCGTCTGCCACCCAGTCATTGACCTTTACAGAGTCCATTATGTCCTTGCCGTACGCCTCAAACCTCACGTCAAATGCGGCCCACCTTGCCGCAAACTCGACCTTCCAGGCAAGCTTGCCGAGGCTCCTTGCAATGTCTGCCTCGCCCTCGTGCCCGCATCCGGGTATCTGCGAGTCCCCGATGACTGCATCCTTGCACGAATACCTGACCTTTCTCTCGTCCGGGATGTACTCTAGCGACTGGGTCGTGTACAGGCGTTCACAGTTCTCACATACTACAAAGTACGGCAGGCTCGTCTCATATTTTGACTGGCCGACCATCTCTGCTATCTTGCTGCCAATTTTGGCGCTGTTCTGGAGTATGGTGTGAATCTGCTCTGAAAGCAGCCCCTTCTTGTACGTGTCTGCGGCCCGCCTAAACTCGTATTTTACGCCCACCCTGTCAAGCCCATCTAGCAGCATGCTGCTCATGTGCATGCCGTACGAGTCGTGGCACCCGTAGGGATCTGGAATCAGTGATACGGGCTTTGCGAGGTGCTCTTTTAGCGAGTCTGGCATTCCCTCTGGAATCTTTCTCAGCCCGTCGAGATCATCAGAGTATGCAATCAGCTCGGACTTGTACCCGGCATCTTGCAGCGCCAGCTTTACTCCATATGCGCGGACTGCATCGCCCAAGCTCCCGATGTGCGGAATTCCAGACGCCCCGAGGCCGCTCTCGACGCGTATCATATCGAGGCTTCTTCCCAGCTGCTCCTCGCGCTCTAGCAGCTCGCGTGCAAGCTTGTCAATCCACGTGCCCCGGCCTATCACAGACATGTCTACAGCGCCTTGGCCATGTACGGCCCATATAACGAATACCCAAGCTTTTGATAGTACTGTCTAGTGCCCGTCGCGCTGATTACCAGCATTTTTTTTGCATCAAACTCTTCGGATGAAATCCTTTCTGCCTCGCGCATCAGCCTCTTTCCGAGCCCGGAGTGCTGTATCTCGCAGTCATCGCGCTCTCCAAGCGGAAGGGACCTGCCGTACACGTGAATCTCCCTCACTATGCAGCATCCGTCCACCTCGTCCCTGTGTGCGAGTTCGCTTGGATGCCGCAGGCGCAAAAATCCATAAATGGAGCCCTCTGCGTCCTCAAAGGACAAAAACACCTCTTTTCCGCCTGATGCGTCATAGTCTGCCCTGTCCATCTTTACCTCCAAGCTTCTGCCGGGCCTTGCCTCCCTGCACCGTATGCACCTGCATGACGTGCCGTCACGGGCCATCTTCTCCCGCACGATCTGCCTGAGGTTGCCTGACTTTGGCCCGGCAGTTATCTCCCCGGGGGTTATCTCCCGCTGGACGCGCATTATCCTGACCCATTTTGGAACCGCTCTCTTTGCCTCTGCAAGCACCCTGATCATCTCCTCGTCAGAGTACGGCGTATACTCGCCCCTCTTGTACTGGTCGTATAATGGCGTGTTCTGTATCACCAGTGACGGGTATATCTTTAGCATGTCCGGCCGCAGTTCCGGGTCTGAGAACAGCTTTACAAAGTCTGCAATGTCCTCGTCAGGGGTCATCGTGGGAAGCCCCGGCATCATGTGGGATACGATCTTGTATCCGGCATCCCGGGATATCTGGAACGACTCTGTGACGTCTCTGTACGTGTGGCCCCTGTTTACAATGTCATATACCCGCGGCTGCAGGGACTGAACCCCTATCTCCACCCTGGTAATTCCATAGTGCAGCATCATGTCCACGTGTTTCTGCTTGCAATAGTCGGGCTTTGTCTCTATCGTAAAGCCGACGTTTCTTATTGCGGCAGACTCGTTGTTTGTCTTTGCCTCCTGCAGGCCTGCAGAGGCTGTCCCGTTGAGCGCGTCATAGCACGACTTTATAAAATTCTCCTGATAGTCCTCTGGCATGAACAAAAACGTGCCGCCCACAATTACCAGCTCCATCTTTGAGGGGTCATGACCAAACGCCACCAGTTTTTGAATCTTTGATGTGATCTGCCCACCTGGATCAAAGTTGTTATCTATCGCATTAAGTGACGGGGGCTCCTTGCCGGTATAGCTGTTAGGCGAGTTGAACTCTACTCCTCCCGGACAGTACGTGCACCTGCCGTGCGGGCACGCATACGGCTTTGGCATCAGGGCCACTACTGCCACCCCGGATGCGGTCTTTGCAGGCTTTTTTAGCAGGACTCTTTTGAGCCTCTCAAAGTCAGAGTCCCTCACAGTCGCTAGTATCTCGTGGTTTCTTGGCATCCGGGCCAGCGAATATTTCGAGCACACCCTTGCAATCTCCTCTTTTACCTGCCCCTTGCTGGGACTGCTGATTGCCAGCAGGCTCTGTGTAATCTCGCCGCATGCCTTGGAAAACACGGAATCCATGCCCATCTGCCATCTCATTTACATAAATTCGTTAAATCCGGGCTAACGCCTTTTTCTGGCTTTGGCAGGCCTCTTGCTGGATCTTTTGGCGGTCTTTTTCTTTACGGTTCGCTTTTTGGTCTTTTTACGGGGCTTTGCCTTTTTGATCCTCCTTGCAGTCTTTTTTTTGGGCTTGGTTTTTGCAGTCTTTTTACCCGTCTTTTTTCTTGCAGTCTTTGAGGATTTTCTGCCCTTGGTTCTCTTGGCGGGCTTTCTAGCCGTCTTTTTGGACATTGTTTTTTTCATGGCCTTTAGTTTTTCAAGCTCTGCCTGAATCTTTTCAATCTCTTCTAGAACCCTGCTCTTGAATGCATCACTATTCTCTGACATCTGTGATTAGGGACAGATCACATGCCATTTAAGACTTGTGTGTAGTGAGTCTGGAAAGTCAAATACAATCAGGCATGGGCAAAATAAGATTCTCGCAGATTCAATTTCATGAAAACAAATACATAAATCCTATAATCACTTCCTTAAAAATTGACAGACAATGGCTATCCACAAGGTCACAAAGGGATTCGGAAAATACCAACCGGGAGAAGATGTAATCGACTACACATACCAAAATGCTGACAAGGCAGTACAGTCTATTCTAAATCGACTAAAAAATTGACATACAGAGTCTTCCTATCCAAAATTTTTAATCCACACATGTGAAAGATAAAAAATATGGATGCCACCTTAAATTACCAAAGGATGGTTCAACACATCAAGACAGTTACAAAGAATCTGGAAAAATCTAGATTCGTTTTAGAAACAACTAGAATCAAAGCTAGGGTTCCTAATACCTGTTATAGTATCGTGTTCAAGATAGTGACCAACCCGCATACAAAACTGATTGCCAAAGAAATTCACAAGCACAGGAAAGTTGTTTTATTTCAAAGTGCTAGATGCATAACAAACCGCGTGTTCATTGTTGGTCGGATTGGGCACTGCCGGTTTCACTATATTACTGCGCCCCCGCCTCTTTTCTCTGCTCCTTTCTGTACTCGAGCTTTAGCCAGATTGGGGTTATGATGGTGGTAACTGCCACCATTATCACTATTGTGGAATACACCTCTGATGTAAGGATTCCTGCCGTCACCCCGACTCCTGCCACAATCAGCCCCACCTCTCCGCGCGAGATCATCCCTATCCCGACCTTCATGCCGCCGTCCCTGCTCTTCAAAAACAGCATTGCAGGCAGGCCGCATCCGAACAGCTTTGTAGCTATTGCCACGAGTATGATTACCCCGCTCAGCATCAGTATGTTGAGATCCACTGCGCGCAAGTCAACTTGCGCGCCTATTATCGCAAAGAACAGGGGGGCAAATATCAGCCCGACCTTGCCGATATAGTTCTCTATCTTTTCAAAGACCTTTGTGGTGGAGAGGGCCATCCCGACTGCAAAGGCGCCCACAATCGGCGAGAGGCCTATCGAGCCGGCAAGCGCCGCCGCCCCAAAAAACGAGGCAGTAGCAATCCCCTCCACGCTGCCCTTTGCCTTCCACAACCTGGGGGTGATTATCTTTGGAATCACCACCACTGCCACCACCAGCATTATGGCAAAGAATGCAAGCACCTGGAGTATCGTGATTATCACCTCTGTAATGTCAATGTTGTCCACCCCGCCGTCCGTACCTGCAATTGACGTCACCACAGAGAGCACCGCGATTGCCAGGATGTCATCGACTATTGCCGCCCCTATTATCAGCCGGGCCTCTGGCGTCTTTATCTTGCCAAACTCGTTGAGCACCTGGATTGATATTGCAATGCTCGTGGCAGTCAGGGCAGTAGCAATCAGCATGGACTGGAGCGCGTCAAATCCAAACGCCTGAAACACGGCCAGCCCGGCAAAAAACGGCACCACCACTCCCAGCGTCCCGACTGTGAATGCGGCCTTGCCACCCTTTAGAAACTCCTTTGGAGTCATCTCCAGGCCCGCCATGAAAAGTATCACTATTGCGCCCATCTCCCCCAGTATCTTGATCTCCTCGTTGATCTGCAGCAGCTGCTTGCCGTCCACTACAAACAGCCCTCCTAGCGCAAACGGCCCGACGATCATGCCTGCAAGCAGCTCGCCGAGGACTATTGGAAGCTTTAGCCGCAAAAAGAGCTCTGCCATGAGCTTTGCGGCAAACAGCAGTATCCCCACTCCGATTATTGTCTCAAGTAACTGGGCCTCTGCTGCCATTTCCTATTCAAGTCCTGAAATTATGCAATATAAGGAGATTTAAATCCAAAATTACCATCACTAAGCAATTTTCCTAGAGTCCACATATACCCCTTTTTTTGAGGTGATCTGTCCTATCTGTCTGCTTGGAATCTTGTGCTTTTTGAATACGGACTGGATTCTTGCCGCCTGGTCTGCCGGGGCGATCACGCAAAAACCGACCCCCATGTTAAAGGTCTTGTACATCTCGTCCCTCCTGACTCCCTGCTCCTCAATCAGCCCCATGATCGGCGGGATCCGGGGCAGCGAGTCTATCTCATAGCCGGCATCCTTTAGCCTCAGCAGCTTTGTAAACGAGCCTCCTGTAATGTGGGCAAGCCCTGACACCTTGCACTTTTGTATCATCTCTAGCACGGGCTTTGCGTATATCCGGGTCGGCCTTAGCAGCGCGTCTCCTATCCTTCCCACCCCCCGGACTCTGTCTGATACGGAATACTTTGCAAGCAGGGCCTTTCTTGCAAGCGTGTACCCGTTTGAGTGCAGTCCCGTGCTGTCTGCCCCGATTATCACGTCTTTGGCCTTGATGGCCGCCCCCGTAACGACGTCTCTTTTTTGCGCAACTCCTGCCACCATCCCGGCAAGGTCAAATGCAAACCCCCTGCCGCATATCACGTCTGGCATTATCGCAGTCTCGCCGCCGACTATGGGCACTGCCGACTCTGTTGCCCCCTTTACCAGCCCCCTTACTATGCTCTTAAATATCGCCGGCTCGTTTCTGTTTGCCGCTATATAGTCCACAAACGAGACCGGAGTCGCCCCCATGCACACAATGTCGTTTACGTTCATTGCAATGCAGTCAATCCCCACGGTATCGTACTTTTTCATCATGCCTGCAACGGCCACCTTTGTTCCCACGCCGTCAGTATGCGTGGCAAGCAGCCTCCCTCCCGGGATCTCCACAATTCCGGCATAGTGGCCGAATCCGTGCACCGTCCTTGCCTTTTTCTGAAGCCTGTGGGTCGACGCAATCATCTTTCCTATGGCAATCTGGCTCCTCTTTATTGCCGCAATGTCGACTCCTGCCCCTTTGTATGTGAGCGTCATGGTACTGTGCGCCCCGGCTGTGAATAAAAGAATTTGCCCATCACATGTACATCCCGCTTGTCTCCTCGCGGTGCTCTGCATACCTCTGGGAGAGCTCGCCGAACTCCTCGTGGATTCGCTCCTTGTTCTCCCGAAGTCCCGCAGTATCAATGTCCATCTCGTAAAACCTGTTTAGCGCCTCGATCAGCGTCGCGGCTGCAACCGAGTCTGGCGCCTCTTTGTTTGCGTGAGCCAAGAGTGTCAGCCCGCGAATCTCCCTTGTCAGGCACTCTGTAAGTATGCCTCCGGGAATCCCGGTAATGAACCCCTGTGGAATCATGCTAATGTCCTTGTCCTGCATGGTCCTGACCAGGTCCTCTTCTGCCGCGCAGTAAGCCCTGCCGTCATGGCTCTGGCTTGCCACCCCGTCAAGTATCACTATCTCCCTTGAGCCGTTCTGAGCTGCCCAGTCAAGTATCGAGGACACCAAACAGTACAGCCCCTCCATCTTTAGCGTGATCTCGCATATTATGGCGCACATTGTCCCCTCGGGGTTTGCGTAAAACCTGAACGGGTGCCGCAGCCTGCCCTTCATAAACACAGTCGACGGCGGCAGATACCTTGATCTCATGACCCCGATCTCCACCATCCCCGTCTTTGCAATGATGTGGTTTATCGCAATGGGTCCCACCAGTCCCGCGCCGACAAACCCCGCAAGAACTATGGGGTTTTTGAACTGTATTTTTCTTGTCTCAAAGATCTCGGCATCTGGGAATCTTGCCATGCGCCACTCTTCAAATGCCGCCTAATTATCCTTGTGTAACAGCTCGAGCATCTTTCTGCCCTTGTCTGTGATGGAATAGTTGACATGCACCCCCAACGGCGTCTTTTTGACAAATCCATAGTCCACGCACAGGTGCAGATAGTTCAGAAACGATCTCTTCATCCTGATCTTTGATCTTGTATAAAACTCTGAAAAGGTCATCTCGCCGTCCCGGAGCACATAGAGCATCTTTACTAGGGATAGCACGCTATAGTCCCTGGTCTTTGCCTTTACCGCCCCGAGAACCTCTTCATTTTTGGTAATGATAAAGTCGCCATACTGCTCTGCTACATCCACAGGGACATATGTGAGTCTTGCTCGCATCATACGGTATTGTACCGTACATTACCTTATTAGTCTTTAGTCTGCGCTTTATTAATCCGGGAGCGTGGTTTTTTTACACCTGTAATGGTTGACACCAGTTGTTAGAATTGTGAAATTATGGTAAAACACCTAGTTTAAGCGATCATTGTCCCGAGTCTGACTATGGATACGGTACTAAACGTGGCGCTGACGATCGCGGGTCTGGCAATGCTGTGCTTTGGAGGAAACTGGCTGGTCGGAGGCGGTGTATCCATTGCAAAGCGGTACCGCGTAAGCAACCTGGTAATAGGAATGACCATCGTGGCATACGGAACGTCCACCCCAGAGCTTGCAGCAAGCATTGCCGCGGCAGGCGAGCATGGAGCCATAATACTTGGCAACGTGGTGGGCAGCAACATTGCAAACGTGGGAATGGTGATAGGGATATCTGCAGTACTCGTGCCGCTTGCGGCGGGGGCGTCCATCTTGCGCCGGGAGATCCTGATAATGATCGGCGTGTCGTTTCTGCTGGTGGCGCTCTCGGCAGACGGCGAGCTGTCGACGTATGACGGGCTGCTATTGCTTGGCGGACTGGGCGTGTTTGCGGCGCACACGTTTAGGACTGCCCTGAACAGCAGGAATCAGACCGGCGATGCAGACGAGAAGCGCAGGGGCATACCGTCGTCTGCAGCAATGATAGTAGTAGGCGTGGTACTGCTGTATGTAGGAGCCATCCTCACAGTTGAAAACGCGGTGGCGCTAGCCGAGGAGTTCGGCCTGTCAGAGAAGATAATCGGCCTCACCATCATTGCGATAGGGACGTCGCTTCCAGAGCTGATCACGTCGATAATTGCAATCAAAAAGGGCCACACGGACATCGGCATTGGAAACATAATCGGCAGCAACATCTACAACATACTGATGATACTCGGACTCGGGGCCGCGCTCGGCGGCGTGACTACGGGCGCAGACGTGTATGCAGATTATGCAATCATGATAATATTTGGCCTCTCGCTGCTAGTGGTGGTAAAGACCAAGGTGATAGGCAGGACCATGGGGGCCTGCCTTGCCGCTGGATATGTGGCGTATCTGGTCTCGTTTCTCCTCTAGGCTTGAACCATATCCGACCGGATTGGCGTGGGTGATCAAAAGCGAGTCCCGCCGACATCCCCCATCATTCCAGGCATGCCTCTTGCACGTACCGGGACCGCAGGGAACTGCTAGGATCTTGGGTTCTTGTACCCAAAGCGCTTTATCTTTACCAGCTCTGCATACGAGCCAAACCTCGACGCGTCCGTGACAGAATCAAGTTCGTCAGAGCCCCCCGCATCATCGAATCTGCGCAGTATCTCATACGTGGTGTTTCTCTCTGCTGGAATGCGGCCGATCTGCCTTGCAATGCCGCGGATCTCAGCAGGTCTGAGAATCTGCCCGTACTCTGAGCCTGCAGACGTTGAGATGCTCTCATTTATCAGCGTCCCGCCAAAGTCGTTTACCCCCCACATCAGCAGCAGCTGGGCCATCTTGGGCCCCTCCTTTACCCACGACATCTGTATGTTGTCTATGCAGTTGTTGAGCATTATCCTAGAGATGGCATGTGTCAGCAGCACCTCTGCGCCGTCTGCCCCGGGACGCGTCTTGGCCCCGAGCTTGTACATTGGCGCCTCGTCTGGCACAAAGTTGAGCGGTACAAACTCTGTAAACCCGCCCGTCTCCTTTTGAATCTCCCTTATCCTTGCAATGTGCCTTGTCCTGTCTTGCGCATCCTCGACATGGCCGAACATCATCGTGGACGTGGTGCGGATGCCCATCTTGTGCGCGGCCTTTATTATCCTCTCCCAGTCTGCCACGCTTATCCGGCCCGGAGATATCTTATCGCGGATTCTCTGATCCAGTATCTCTGCAGACGTGCCAGGCAACGTGCCGACCCCGGCATCCCTCATCCTGCCCAGAAACTCCTCTGGCGTGACGCCGGATCTTGCGGCCCCGTACAATATCTCCTCTGGCGAGAACCCGTGTATGTGGATGTCTGGGATCTCTGCCTTTATGCTGCGGCATATCTCCTCGTACAGGCCGCCGTCCATGTCCGGCGGCAGCCCTGCCTGGATGCACACCTCTGTGGCCCCGAGCTTGCGCGCCTCTTTTGCGCGCCGCACAATCTCCTCTGTGGGGAGCATGTATCCCTCCTCCTGCCTAAAGTCCCTGCTGAATGCGCAAAAACCGCACTGCTTTATGCAGACGTTTGTAAAGTTAATGTTGCGGTTGACCACATACGTGACAGTCTCCCCGGCGCGCCTCTTTCTCAGCTCGTCGGCTACCATTCCCACCAGGTGATAGTCCAGGTTCTTTGCCCCGTACAGCTTGGCCCCCTCTGCTGCTGATATCTCCCTGTCTGAGAGCGCTCTCTCCAGAATCCCTGATATCTCGGGATCCGCATCCCGGAACAGCGACTCGCACGTCATCTCCAATACCCCTCCCTTACCAGTCCGCCATCTTCCATCTCTGAGATCTTTTCGCGCAGCCTGTTGTTTGTCATGCAAAAGAACTCTGGATATACGGGAAACCTGCACCGGAGGTCATACCCTGCATCTGCACAATGCCCGTCGACCCGGGATATCTCGGGCCATGCAAATCCCGGATTCACATGGTCTGGAGTCAGCGGCGATATGCCTCCCCAGTCGTTTATGCCTGCTGATAAGAATTCGCGGTACGAGTCCGGCGACAGGTTTGGCGGAATCTGCAGATTGGCCTTGGGCATTATTATCCTTGCCAGCGCCACCATCCTCCTGAAATGATCCCCGTCTGCTGCAGGCGCGTTTCTCATCGCAGTGTCCGGATTTGGCTGAAAATTTTGCAGGATTATCTCTTGTATGTTGCCGTATGTGTCGTGCAGTCCCTTTATTGCAAACAGCGAATCGACTATCTCTGCTACAGTCTCGCCGATTCCTATCAGGACTCCGGTGGTGACTGGGATCTTTAGCCTGCCTGCAGTCCTGAGCGCCTCTGTTCTTGCCTCTGGTCTCTTGGATGCTGCCAGGTGGTGGGGCATTCCCTCCTCTGCAAGCCGGGGGCTGATGTTTTCTAGCATCATGCCGATGGACACGTTTGTCTTTTGCAGCTCCCTCATCTCTTCTGCATGCAGGTTGCCTGCGTTGGTGTGCGGAAACAGGCCCGCCTCTAGCGCCGCCTCTGAGGCATGGGCCAGATACTCTGCTGTGGATACAAACCCCATGCCGCGCAGCCACCTGCGCGCCTCGCCGTACCTCTCCTCTGGCCGCTCGCCTGTCACAAAGAGCGCCTCTACGCAGCGGCTGCCTTTTGCAAGGCGTATGAGTTCTTTTACCTGCCGCATGTCCATGAGCGAGAGCTTTGAATCCCCGGGACCTGCCTTGTATGTGCAGTACGAGCACGAGTCGCTGCACAGGTTCACCACGTTAAAGAACGCCTTTTTTGAAAACGTCACCAGGCGCCCCTTGTATCTCCGCCTCAGGGACTCTGCCGTGTGGTATAGATCGCCGGATCCTGCGTCATAAATCTCGCATGCCTCTTGGCGCGATATCTGCCTGCCATCTAGCGCCCTGTTCAAAGACTCTGTTTCGTGCACGAGCGTCTTCAACAGGAATTATTCTTGCCTAGCGGTATTTATGCTTGTGCTAGTTGCCGTTTGGCCTCTCTTGCAGCGTTATGGTCGCATGTATTATCTCCCCGTCCCTGAGAATCTCTACGGTCATCTCGTCTCCCACCGCCTTTGATCTCTGCAGGTGTATCAAAATGTCGTCAATCTGCCTCACCTCTATGCCGTCCACTCCGAGTATGATGTCTCCTCCCACGGGCCACGTAGAGTCGTCAATCGTCATGGTGCCGTTTGATCCCACAAGTCCCGCCCTGGATGCGGGGCTGTCATCTATTACGGTGACGATTAGAAACCCGACTGCATCATCTACCCCTAGCGCCCTTGCAAGATCCGTGTCAATGTCGCGCCCGGATATTCCAATCCACGGATGCTCGTACTCGCCGGAGCCTATCAGCGTGGGTATGATTTTTAGGATGGTCTGGGAGGGGACTGCAAACCCGACGCCTGTAAACTCGCCGGTAGTCGACTGTATTGCCGTGTTGATTCCCACCACCTCGCCGCGCATGTTGAGCAGCGGCCCGCCAGAGTTTCCCGGATTTATCGCCGCATCCGTCTGGA
>RHFB01000076.1 GCA_003724285.1 Nitrosopumilus sp. H13
CAAGACGCGACCAGAACAGCCCTAAAAATATGCCGACAGATATCCAAAACGACGTGATGCCAAGCACGGACATTACTCTGAATCCGGTTAGCAGATCTTCCCCAATGGTGGTCTCATCTGGAGTATCCGGCAGGATTGCAAACGCCGCAGAGATCAGTACCGCATACCCTGCCAGGGCCAGCATCTTTTTGCTGCCGTGCAGCGCTTTTGAGAGCCGGTAAAAACACACGGCTCCAAGCCCGGAGATTGCCACGAGGGAGGCATACAGTACTGCCCGCAGTGCCACGGTGTCTGCCTCGCCTACGGTGGGCGGGTTTGCAGGGTATTTTAGAAATGGCACTACAAACAGGACAAACCACATGATCCCCGCCAGGACAAACGATTTTTTCACATCGTCGCTGCCTGGAAGCGAGTTGCGCGAGAGGGCAAATACAATTCCAAACAGAGCCCCGATCGAGGTCCCAAGCACTACCGTGCCAAGAATCATGCCCGACTTTTGCCATGAACGGTACCCCTCATACTCGGCCCGGAACTCGGCGGTATCCTGTACCAGGCCTGATGCGAACAGATTCTGGTTTTCAATCTCGATTGCAGAGTCAAGATAAGGCTCTATGAGTATCGTGTTGACTGCGCCATGCACCAGACCCGCAGATGCGCCAGAAACCAAGACAATGGCGACAAAGACTAGTGTTTTCATGAGTCGTTCCTAGTGACATGGAAAGCCTGAGGCATGCCTCACATCGTGAGCCAGCTCGTGAAAGAATTGATCTGCAAACGCCTGCTCACCATAAACCAGACTGAGTATGTGACCCTGATCAAAGGCCACAACAAACAGCCCCGCCAAAAACACCACGGCCAGTGCGACTAGCGCGATCTTTGAGATGCCGGTTACGGGGGCTATGAGCTGTCTTGATTCAGACATAAAGTCCAGCGCCACCTGAATATATTTAAGCTATTGGGTAGGCGGGGTTCTGGAGTCTTGATCGCAGTCGCCCATCAAACATGGCACATCGTGGACCGGCATCCTGGGCAAGATTTTTACCTGAACCGAGATCGGCTATGCTGTGGCAAGGCTCTACCTGCTGGCAGTTCCCATAGTAGTGGGCCTCGCCGCAGGTGTCTTTCTGACATCGTACCAGGATCGTGAGGAGCAGACGCTGACTGCCTCGAGGCTTGCAGAGGGCGGATCGCCCATACTCGGGGATGCAGGCGCCCCCATCACCATACTGGAGTGGGGCGACTATCAGTGCACATTTTGCTTTAAATTCCACCAGAGCACGCTAGAGGCGCTCGAAGGCCACATAGAGGCCGGCAGGGCCAGGCTCGTCTTCAAGGACTTTCCGCTCAACGGGCCGGACTCTGTACTTGCCGCCGAGGCATCCCACTGCGCGCACGACCAGGGAAGATACTGGGAGTACCACGACGAGCTGTACGAGAACTGGGGAGGGGAGAGGACCGGATGGATCACCCGGGAGGCACTTGGCGGGTTTGCATCAGAGGTGGGCCTTGATACAGGCCAGTTTGACAGGTGCCTTGATGAGAAAAAATACCGCGAAAAGGTGCTGGCGCTCTATGAATTTGGCAGGGAGATAGGAATCAGCGGAACCCCATCATTTCTGATATTTAACGGGGAAAAAATTGTAAAGATTGTGGGAAATCAGCCATTACAGGTGTTTCTAAAGACCCTGGAGGAGCTCTAGTGACAAGCTCAAAATTAATATTCGTATGATCAGGAAAGACTGCAAATGAAGAAGATTAACGTGGAAAAGCAGGACTCTGTCAAGATCTACAAGATCCGGAAGACGCTTGAGGAGCTGTCGCAAAAATCGGGGAGGGGCACGGAGCTCATCACGGTATACATCCCAAAGGGCAAGCAGCTCCACGAGATAATCAACGCCCTGCAGCAAGAGCAGGGGACTGCAGACAACATAAAGTCGGATCTTACCAGGACACACGTAGTCGACTCGCTTGGCAAGGTGGTCCAGCGGCTCCGGCTATACAAAAAGACCCCAGAGCGCGGACTGGTGATGTTTTGCGGCGCGCTGCCGCCGGAGGGAGGGGGGCCGCTTGGGAGCGAGGTGGTAAAAGTCTGGGAGATAGACCCCCCCAAGGATCTAAAGCAGTACCTGTACAGGTGTGATGATCACTTTCACGTGGACATACTAAAGGACATGCTAAAAGACGACAATCTCATAGGATTCCTGGCAATAGATGCAAAGGACGCAGGCTGGGGCCTGATGCACGGGGACAAGATAGAGGTCCTAGGCCACACCGGCTCTGGGGTTGCAGGAAAGCACAGGCAGGGAGGGCAGTCTGCAAAGCGCTTTCAAAAGGTCCGCGAGATGGAGCTGACGTATTATTTTAACAGGGTTGCCGAAGTTACCAGGCAGTATTTTATTGACAGCTACAAGATCAGGGGACTGGTGGTTTCAGGGCCGGGCCCTACAAAGGAGGACTTTGTGAACGGGAACTATCTAGAGTACAGGCTGCAAAACATGCTGCTATCTACAATTGATTCGTCGTATGCAGGGTCAGAGGGAATAAGGGAGGCGTTTGTAAAATCCGGGGACATTCTCGCCGACTTTAGGATGGTCGAGGAAAAAAAGCTCGTCGAGTCCCTGTTCCGGGAGATCAACTCGCACTCGGGGCTTGGCGCGTACGGACTGCAGGAGATAATCGGCTATCTCAAAAACAACGTGGTCAAGACGCTGATAATCACTGACGACACGGACCTGCACAGGGTGGAGGGCAGGTGTGGCAGGTGCCAGCATACGCAAGAAGAGATCCTGGAGAGGCCGCAGGTCATACCCAAAAAGACAGAGTACTCTAACAATCCGTGCCCCGAATGCAAGGCAATGGAGGTAAAGACTGCAGAGCAAGACATTGTGGACTATTTGGAGATTCTTTCGGCAAAGACGGGATCCTTACTTGAGATCATCTCGGGAAAGACAGAGTCGGGTGCCATGCTTGGGAGCCTGGGCAAGGCAGGCGCGATTCTAAGGTACAACCCTAGTCACGCCAAGTAGGAGCGAATCTTTTCTGCAATGCCGTCTAGCTCAGAGTCTTGCGGAATGCTGCGCTTTGTCCAGACAGCCCCCTTGCTCGAGTACCGGGGGATGATGTGCACATGGACATGCGGGACTATCTGCCTTGCCGCCCTGCCGTTGTTTTGCCCCAGACTAAACGCGTCTGCCCCCGTGGCTGCAAGTACCGCCCCTGCAATGCGGGGGACCAGGGCAAAGATGCGCCCCACGTCCTCTTCCTTCATGTCAGTTATCATCTCATAGTGTCTTTTCGGGACTATCAGGGTATGACCCGTATCTATGGGGTACCTGTCCAAGAATGCAAGGTGCGAGTCGTCGCTGTACAGGAGGTGGCCCTTTCTGGTCCCGCGTATTATCTCGCAAAAGATACAGTCCATGGTATGGTGGTGAATGTGATTTTATTTATTTTTATCAAGACGGGGCGGTATTGGGACGCATGGGTATCGAATGGTTTTTTAGGGCTGGCTCAAGTCAGCACATATCATGGGAAGAAAGGAGCGAAGAGAGCGCGAACAAAAGCGTGAAAACTATGCCACAAAGCACACTGCCCAAAAGCAAAAGCAGACCCTCATTGCCGTGGCCGTGTTTGCAGTAATAGGGGTGATAGTCGCGTATGCCGTGGTTCAGTTTGTAGACCAGAGCCAGGGCAACAGCCCGGGAGGCCCTGCTGATGCGGGAGCACTTGGAAGCGCCCACACGCACACTGCCATACTGGTAAAGCTATTTGGCGACAAGTTTGACTTTTCAACTCCGGCATACCAGATAAAGTCCAGCTGGATTCACTTTGAGGGAAGCGAC
Source organism: Nitrosopumilus sp. H13 (assembly GCA_003724285.1). Classification (GTDB taxonomy): domain Archaea; phylum Thermoproteota; class Nitrososphaeria; order Nitrososphaerales; family Nitrosopumilaceae; genus Nitrosopumilus. Next base: position 3,843 of record RHFB01000076.1, read on the forward strand.
GGCACCACCATACACAAGCACGCAGAGGGGGTCACGCTCGGATACCTCTTTGAGACGCTTGCGCTCAAAATAGACGAGGAATGCTTTGTGTTTACAGACGGGAGAGAGTTCTGCAATGATGACCAGTACACGCTTGCATACTATGTCAACGGCGAGCCGGTGGAAGACATCCGCGAGCACGAGCCGATGGAAGGCGACAGGGTTCTCGTCTCGTATGGCGCAGAGACCCCGGAGCAGTTGCAGTCGGATCTGCTAGAGCTGGAGAGCCAGCCCCTGGTAAAATAGTCCCGGCAAGGTCTAAATTATGCCACACAAACCGCGCGACATGGAGATATCTAGCAGGAACGTAGTGGAGGGGACTGCGCGCTCGCCGCACAGGGCAATGTACAAGGCCATGGGGCTAGACGATGACGACCTTGCAAAGCAGTTTGTCGGCGTGTGTCATACCGGGAACGAGGCCACACCGTGCAACATACACCTTCCAAGGCTTGCGCTAAAGGCAAAAGAGGGGGTTACTGATGCGGGCGCCACCCCGAGGGAGTTCTCAACCATTGCAGTAAGTGATGGTATCGCGATGGGGCACGAGGGCATGAAGTCATCACTGGTGTCGCGCGAGGTGATTGCCGACTCGATAGAGCTGATGGTCAGGGCGCACCAGTACGACGCGCTAGTAGGAATTGCCGGATGCGATAAGAGCCTGCCTGGAACCATGATGGCCATGGCAAGGCTGAACATACCGTCCGTGTTCGTATACGGGGGCACGATCATGCCTGGAATGCTTGACGGGAGGGAGCTTACCGTGGTGGACGTGTACGAGGCAGTCGGGGCGTATGACGCAGGCAAGATAAGCCTCGAGGCCCTAAAGAACATAGAGAACACGGCATGCCCCAGTGCCGGATCCTGCGGAGGCATGTTTACTGCAAATACAATGGCATCAATATCAGAGGCCATAGGGCTTGCGCTCCCGGGAAGCGCCAGCCCCCCTGCCGAAGACGACAGGCGCGAAAAAGTGGTGTATGAGACGGGGGCGGCATGCGCAAGGCTGCTAGAGACGGGCATCAGGCCCCGGGACATACTCACCTTTGAGGCGTTTGAGAACGCGATAACCGTGCTAAATTCCGTAGGCGGGTCTACAAACGGGATACTTCACCTGCTCGCTCTTGCAAACGAGGCGCGGATTGGCCTGGATTATGACGACTTTGAGAGGATTAGAAAAAAGACGCCGCATCTTGCGGACATGAAGCCCGGAGGCAGCTATGTCATGAACTCCCTTGACAAGATAGGCGGCATTCCGTTTGTGCTAAGGAGGCTGCTAGAGAAGAACCTCTTGAATGGCGAGTGCATCACGGTCACAGGCAAGACGCAGAGGGAGAACCTGGAATCAATAACCATTGCAGAGCCAGAACAGAGCATTGTGAGGCCGGTGGAGAACCCGATACACCAGACCGGTACTGCCGTAATACTCAGGGGCAGCCTTGCTCCAGACGGGGCGGTGATAAAGACTGCCGGAGTCGAGATGACAGAGTTTGAGGGGACTGCGCGCGTCTTTGATCGCGAGGAGCTTGCATTTGACGCAGTGGCAAAAGGGGAGATTGAGGAAGGACAGGTGATGGTGATCAGATACGAGGGCCCAAAGGGAGGTCCCGGGATGAGGGAGATGCTTGCGACTACTGCCGCCCTGGTAGGCCAGGGTCTTGGCAAAAAGGTCGCAATGGTGACTGACGGGAGGTTTTCAGGGGGCACGCGCGGGTTCATGGTGGGCCACGTGGCACCAGAGGCGTACGTGGGCGGGCCCATAGCCCTGGTAATGGACGGCGACAGGATAACAATCAACACCGGTACCAATGCAATCAGCCTGCACGTGTCTGCAGAGGAGATGGAGGCAAGAAGGGGCAGATGGAGTCCCCCAAAGCCAAACTATACTACGGGTGCCCTGGCAAAGTATGCAGCGCTGGTAGGCTCTGCTGCAGGCGGGGCAGTCACCAGTCCCGTCTCAGGCTAGCATGTATGATATCATTAGACTAGTGGTATTCAATAGGGGTCCTACCCCCCCCCCTCTCCTCCCCTTCCTATGGCAGTCCATTAAGGAAAAACCTCATTTTCTTTAATCCCTACCCATTTCATTAAAGAAAACATACAAGGATTCCAGTCCATT
>RHFB01000081.1 GCA_003724285.1 Nitrosopumilus sp. H13
GTATCTTGCCTCCATCTCTGCAAAGAGCGCCAGCCTGTCCTCAGTTACCGCCTGCAACTTGACTTGATGCGCCCCGCGTCCTATATTAACCGTATGTGGCGAGGTTGTGCAAACTTGTGCTGATTGGAATCCGTGTCCATACCAGCATAGATTGAAAGAACCTGGGCAATTTATAAGATACAAGAGAAAGAAAGGGATATGGACAAGAATACATCCTCGAAATCTGGCCAGACGGGCACACCAAAACAGATTAAGAACACGTTTGCCCCGAGATGCAGAAACGAGTACTTTGTTCCCGCCACCCTGTTTTCCCTGTGCAGGTATGTATTCCCGTTTGAGAAACTCCCAGAGGAAGGAAAAAAAATGCTGCTAGAATACATCAAAGAATACGATAAAAAATGTTCAAAGTCAGGAGACAAGGTAGTGTTCCCCCACCCCCAGGCCCCCATGTCATAGTATAGTTTGGCGCGTTCAGAGTCATGAATTTGTGATTATTTCCAGAGCAAGACGCGAGTATATTCCGGCAGAGACAAGCAGGACAGTTCATGACCAGTCTTTGAATAGCCTGCGTTTGACATGCCGATGGCTTGACCGTAGCTATGTATTTAATGGAAAAAATTCCAAGATGTGCGATGAGCGCGACAATAGGCCAAAAGGCCCCAAACCTGGGGATCTCAGAGTGGGTGCAGGGGGCCCCGACCAACCTTGATCAGGAAAAGGATCACATCGTACTAGTCGACGTCTTTCAGGTAAACTGCCCGGGATGCTTTATGAGCGCCATTCCAGAGGCAATAGAGATCTATGAAAAGTATAGAGACGAGGGGGTGCGCGTGCTAGGCATTGCGACTGCCTTTGAGGACTTTGACAAGAACACGCTTGAAAACCTAAAGATGTTAGTAGAGACCGGCATGGTGGTAGGCGACACAAGGGCGGCCCTCTCACAGTATGGCAAGCTGCAAGACGACAGACTCCCCTATAAGATCCCGTTTCCCATAGCGATGGATAACCTGGTCCGGACGTCCGGGGAGGCAGGCCACGAAAAAATAATGGAGTTTATCCGTCCGCAGATCCCCGATTTTGACTCGCAGTCCGAAGAGCACAAGAGCCAGATAATCCAGAGGGCCAGGGACCATATGAAGGCAAAAGAGTACTCTGCAGAGACGTTTGAAAAGTTCGCCCTGCGCGGCACGCCTTCTACCATACTAGTGGACAGAAGGGGCATACTCCGCGACGTCTCCTTTGGCATGACAGGCCAGACAGAGCCGATGATAAAAAAGCTGATCAGCGAAGGATGACTAGCGCCAGGGAGAGCGCTGCAACGATTGCAAACCCGCCGATCAGGGCTACTTTTGGGCAGTCCATTTCCTGACTGCCAGCGCCGCCGCTGCCGCCGCCACGACTCCCGGAATTACCCACCAATAATCAAATGTTACAGACTCTGATGCATTCCCGCCGGAATATACAGTGCCGTATATCTCCAGCTCGTTACTACCAGAGCCCTCAAAGTTGAGCGTGACAAAGGAGATCTGCTCGTTTGCGCTGACCTTTGCCTCTAGTTCCTCGCCGTTGAGATAAAACGTCAGGTCTCCTCCAAGCAGATCCCTTGGCAGTATTATCTCGCCAATGTTTCTCTCAAGGGAGCTGTCAACTAGTACGAGCAGTCTCTTGCTACCCGCGTCAAACTCGTGTCCTGACACGTCAAAGTTTCCCACCACTCTCACCTCAAATGAGCGGCCCCCAGACTCCACGTCAAGCGTGTTTACAAGCCCGGTCTGATCAGAGAGCGGCTGGCCGGATGCGGGAAGAAATACAAGCAACAACAGCACTAGTAGCGGCTTCAATTACGCGGCCTGTACGGCCCGCTTGTTTAACTCTTTGTCCCCCGATATCCGCGGGTGCTGCGGGTCTGCAAGTATGACTTCAAACCAATAGTGCTTGCCGTCCTTGTATACAAAGTATGATCCAAGCAGGCTCATGTTGGGATGCCTCTCAAGCACCCTTCTTTCTGCGACTGTCTTCATGTTGTCGTCTGCCTTTATCCTGGTGACTCCCAGGTGCTTTGGCCTCCGTCCCCCGGTGGGCCTCTGCTTTCTCATGCCGCCTGTTCCCACGCGCATCCTGACTACTGTGATTCCCTGCTTTGCCTTGTAGCCAAGCCGCCTTGCCCTCTGCGGCCTGCTGGGCCTGTCAATGCGTACGATTGCGTCTTGCTTGCGCCATGCCACTATGCGTTCGCGCAGCTCTGGCGCGTTTTGCCTCCAGAGCCTTATCCACGTGCGATCCTGATGGCTGGGCATGACAAATAGCGGCAAAACCCCCTTTAATAACCATAGAGTCTCTCGGATCATATCCCGGGATCGTAAAGACTGTTTTTATCATTCTCTGCAGTCCAGACAGGGGGATTGAGGCATCTCTGGCACACGCAAATAGTGCAGGCACGACTTATAGCAAGATTTCGCCGCTTTCAAGCGCCTTGCGCACGTATGGAATTTTTCCCGGATATTTTTTGCGTACATCTCCGATAATATTATCAAGATCCGCGTCTGATGCCACTATTTCGTCGTCGATGATGACTATCCACTTGCCCGCATAACTCTCGTCGACATTGCCGTTAATATGACGATCTAGATCCTCGAGTCCTCGCTCCATGCCATATGTATGCGTAAATAGTTAATATGGTTTTAGCAGACAAATCTGTGAAATGCCTTGCTAATGTGTGATAAGTTTTTGGATCCTCTAGTGTCAAACTCAACAAATTCCCTATTTTTTGTTTCAAAGGACCAGGCGAAGTATCTACTGTACAAACAACAAAGATAGTTACTAGCTGCACAACGGTATGACGGTAACGCTTCTTATATGGTTTGAATAAATCTCTAGCATCTTCCTTGCAGTTAGATCTGCGGCATCAATATCATCACAATTTAGATTTACATAATGATCGCCGACGGCAGTATGTCTTTCCTTTTTTGAGGTTTTTCGGACATCCGTGCCATAGTCTTTCTCCATGAGAGTCATGGCCATGTCGCACGCATGATCATCAATGCACGATACATTGAACCGATATTCAGGCACAACATACATCTGCCTGTGGGATCTTATTACTGTTGTGGCACTACATATGTGCACAGCATTCATCACACATAAACAGCAGGGGACAGCATCAAGGGATTCCCAAGGCAGCTTTTAGATCATCCCCGGAACAATGCCGGATTCATGGGATCACAGAATAGTCCCAAAGCAGAACCGCTCTCCCAAACCAGACACACCCCAGAGCCAATCTTAAAATCCCACCGCGCCAAATAATCCTCATGAAGATGCGCGCCATGATACTAGACAAATGCGCCCCCATAGAGACAAGCCCGCTCAGGCTGGCAGAGATTGACAGGCACGAGATACAGAGGCCTGACGAGATACTCATCAAGATAGAGGCCTGCGGCGTGTGCCACTCGCAGCTGCACGGGATAGAAGGCGACTGGCAGGACATTGGAATTCCGCCCGTGCTGCCCACTGTTCCCGGACACGAGGTGGTGGGAAGGGTGGTCAAGACGGGCCAGAATGTTACAAAGTTCAAGCCCGGCGACAGGGCAGGAATCACGCCGCTGCTAGAGGCGTGCAGAAAATGCCGGTACTGCAAGGAGGGAAAAGAGTACCTGTGCGAGTCCTCTGTAATAACAGGCGAGTCGCTGCGCGGGGGATACGCAGAGTACATTACAGCTCCGGAGGACTTTGCAACAAGGGTGCCGGACACGATGAGCCCCGAGTATGCGGCCCCGCTGTTTTGCGCGGGAATCACGGCATACAAGGCGGTAAAGGCAGCAGAGCCGCAGAACCACAAAAAGATTGGAATATTTGGAATCGGCGGGGTGGGCCACATGGCAGTCCAGTTTGCAAGGATGCAGGGCTGCGACGTGGTGGCAGTATCAAGGAATGCCGGGCATCTGGGAGTGGCAGAGAGGCTCGGAGCGGCGCACACCATACAGTATACGGATAATCAGGACGTGTTTCTCTCCGGGCTCGAATCAGAGTGCGGGCTGCTTGATGCGGCGATTGTGTTTGCGCCATCAGACAAGGTGACTGACACTGCCATAAAGTCGGTAAAAAAAGGCGGCATGATAGTCATTGCCACGGTGGGCGAGAGGCCCGCATTCATGGCATTTGAGGAAAAGACAATACGCGGCACCCTGATAGGATCGACTGCGGATATGGAGGAGGTCATCCGCACGTGCGAGGAGGGGAACGTAGAGGTGGTGACGCAGACGTTTCCGCTCGAGCGCGCAAACGAGGCTCTAAAGAAACTAAAGGACTCGGAGGTTCAGGCAAGGGCGGTCCTGATCCCATAAGGTATGAACTGCAGGCGGTGCCACCACACTGACGAGGCCCACGTCCCAGACAGCCAGAGCAGCTCGATGATCAAGATGGGAAGGTGCACCATACCCACATGCACGTGCAGCCAGTATGTAGAGCCCTTTGAGAGCATTGACGAGGAGCTGCTGTAACTTCATATATCAAGATCAACGCACCACTCCCATGGACAAGCACAGGCCGTCAGAGGAGATGCTGCAGGAACTAGACAACGCTCTCTCAAGGCTCAACGCCATGGAGATCGTCTCATCAGACGAGCAGAAGAACCACGTCAGGATAATGCGGATGCTAGTGGAGGGGCAGATGCACTCGATCCGGGAGTTTGAGCACCTCAAAAAGGCGCTAGACCTGCTCACCGAGCAGATCTTCAAGGTTCAAGACAGGATCAATCAAGCCTAGTGTCGCTTGCCTTGCATCCCGTACACCGGTACAGCGTAGAGCTTGCAAGCTTTTTTTCTGGCTCCATCATCGCCCCGCAGCAGGGGCACGGATACCCCTTTCTTACAGAGTACGGCGGCTCTTTTGGCGCATCCGCCGGATTGCACGGCGGTTTGTAGCGGGATATGATCTTTTCAAGCGCGCCGGTCCTCTTGTCTGCCCCGGATTCAAACATGGGAAGCACCGCCAGATACAGGCCGTCTTCAGAGCCAGACTGCTTTACCCAGCATTTGAACTGCGGGTGCTTGGCAAAAAACTCCTTGTCGTCCGTACTTTCACAGTCGCCTGCATACAGCATGACAAAGCTGTCCTTTCTGCGCGACATTACCAGGTACACTAGCTTTTCCATGGGCGGGCCCCACTCTGCAAGCGGGACTGGTCCTAGAAATTCATACTGGAGTATCTGGATTGCCAACACTTACTCGTGGAATGTACCCTCTTTTTTCTTTTTCCCAAGGACTGCCATATTCACATCATCTAGTCGTAAGAAATACAGATCTTCCGCAGTGCATTAGTACAGCAATGCCTCGGCGAGTGATCTTGGCAGGATTCATAATCATCTGTGTATTTTGCACCGGTAGCTAGACGATGCTAGCCAAGGCGATCTTTGAGATAGGCTCCGATCAATTTCTGATCGCAGTACATCCTAGCATCTTCATTTTTTTTTAAACTGCAAGTTTGGCGGTATGCTCGGATCAAATAATTACTATACAATGGTCAATCAATTACACAAACAAATTTATAATAATACCCAGCGCTTTCGTCAGGCATGCCTAACATCCATGATACCATCGCACTGTTTTTACATGCAAACAATGACAAACTTGAGGATAGAACCGCAGTACAAAAGATGGTTTATTTTTATGCCCAACTATCCTCCGATGCAGAAATACCAAAGTACGATCACCATTTTTACGGTCCGTTCAGTCAAGGAGTAGCCGAAGCACTAGACGACATGTCGGAATTTTCTTTTATAGATGAGGATGTGGTCTCAAGATATTATGAGACATATACATACAAACTTACAGAAAAGGGGAAAGAGTATGCAGAAAAGGCAAAGAAAAACAATCCAGAAGACTACAAATTGATCTCAAAAATTGTAG
>RHFB01000090.1 GCA_003724285.1 Nitrosopumilus sp. H13
AAGTCAATCGGGTGCAGAATGGACTTTATATCATACGGGCTATAGCCCAGTTTTGCAAAGTTTTTCTTGAGAATCTTGTTTACAATCTTTGGAACCTGTTTTCGTCCGCGTTCTCTTGCCTCTTCTTGCATCTGCTTCTTTTTTTCCTCAAATTCTGCCTTTTTGTTTATCAGATTCCTTATCTTTACATCAAACATATCACGCCAGGTCTTTTCCGTCTTTGTACTTGAAGACAGCCGCAGATCGCTTACCCTCATGATATCATTGCACTTTGGGCACATGCAGTGGACTATTTTCATCTGGTTGAACATCTGCTCAAATGAGAGAGCCATCAAAAGTGCCTCCATTCGACCTTGTGATCATGGATTATGTCACGAACCTGTTTTTGATGTTCATTGAGTCTGCCTGCACCAGTTTTTATCTCCATGAATGTAATCTTGTTTACTTGGTTTTTGGACAGCCCGTCAAAAAAGATCAAGTCTATTGGCTCACCGATAAACCTGCCATCAGACATTTTAAGTTCCAGATTGCTGTGCGCGGGAAGGGTCTTTTCCACGGTGGTGCCCACCCCTGCCGAAATTGCCAATTTTTCAGATCTTGTGGCGTACTCTTGCTGCTTTGCAAACTTGGCAGTCTCTTCTTTTAGTGTCTCTAGCAGAGCCAGTTTTCTTGTTTCTGCCTCTGGTGGAAACTCGCCTCTTCCGTCAAACAGGAGTGAATCAGACAGCTGGAACGCATCTCCACATTGTGGGCATCCGGCAGTCAGATCGGATTCTTTGAGAGTCTTGATGAAATCAGATACGTCAGATACCATGATCATGTTCAAGCATCACAACAGTATATTAATTTTTAAAATAACTAAAAACAGTCTGTTCAGACCATCAATGTAGAAAGATTGCATCCATTTTGCCACAGAACATCTAGGATCTCATATGATGAGACATGGGCAGTTTTACAGCATGAGACACCAGATACGGGCTCAATAATGCGCAAGGTTTTAGTGGAATGAACAGGCATGCATACCAATGAGGCGCGCATCGGCGGGAAAGGCCGCGGGAATATCCATAATAGTTGCGCTCGGATTCTGGGCATTGTACGCGGTGCTGCCGTCTGTCCCCATGGTGGCGCAAAGCGAGATAACCATAGAGGAGGGCATCAGGCGCATACCGGACATATTCTCAGAGAACGAGATCATATACTATTCGTATGATGACGTGCCCGACATACCAGACAGGCAGGCGCCAATAGCAGCGCTCGAGCTTGCCTTGCGCACGTGGGAAGAGTACAATCCCGGGGTAAGATTCGTGCACCACGAGTGGTCTGACACCCGGATAGAGTGGAGGATGCACGGCGCGGCGACGCACTCTGGCCTTGCAACGTGCCAGAGTACTGCGATAAAGGACAGATGCGTACTAGAGATAGCGGTAGGGGGCATGGGATGCAGCGATGTGTACATCCAGGCAGAGCACTATCTCCTGGCAAACCTGATAATGCACGAGCTGGGCCACTCGCTTGGAATAGGCCACTCTGCAAAGGAGGGGCACCTGATGTACTCGACAGAGGATCCCGAGTCGCTACTTGATGCGCGCGGATACGTCATACCTCCAAAGTATGATGATCTCGAGTCACAGGTGGCAGAGCTAGACAGGACAATAAGGGCAGAGCAGGCAGGGTACGACGAGCTATACAAGCAGTACGAGCCGTATGCTGGGCGCCCGCTGTCCGAGTCAGAGTACCAGGAATCAATTGGCATATACTCGCAGCTAGAACCAGAGCTGCTCAGGATAAACGCAATTGTAGACAAATACAACGAGATGGTCGAGCGGCTCAACTCGCTGTCTGCCGTCATACCGTGCCCTGGCAGATAGATACAGAATTTATATTAAGAGCGGCGGGGTTACGGACATGGCAGAATCCACGGTGCTTGACTCGGCATTCAGATACATTGACAAAAAGGGAAACCTGCTCCGCACCAGGACAGAGCTCACGGTATCTCAGATGCTTGACTTTTTGGACGTGCCGTACGAATATGACTGCATGGCAGGCGGCGAAAGGGCCAGCTTTGGGACAGAAAAGGGAATCATACAGGTGATTGACAGTGACGAGGACGTTGCAAAATACGAGAGGATCAAAAAGACCCAGAAAGTAATGGCGATAGGCCACGCAAGGCACGCGGCAAAGATAAAAGAGCTCGAGGAGATCACATACTATGACAAGTCCCCGCAGACGGGCTCGATATTCCTCGAGGACCCGTCGTTTTCATTTGACTATGCGCACATTCTGCCCCTGGTAGAAAAGTGCTCCATACTGCACGGGCACACATCCTCCGTCATGGTAGAGCTGGTAGGCCAGATGAAGGACAACCTGCTGCTTGACTTTGGAGCGGCAAAAAAGATAATCAAAGAGGTGATAGAGGCCTTTGACCACAAGTTCTTCATAAACGAAGAGTACCTAGAGTCCGGCGACGACTCGCACCACGTGATAAAGTTTGACGGGCCCCGCGGCCGGTTTGAGCTGCAGGTTCCAAGGGATACGACATACCTGCTAGAGGGCGAGGCGACAGTTGAGAACCTGTCTTTTGAGCTGATAAAGCTGCTTGCACCACGGATGCCCCCCAACATAGAGGCAGTCGGCGTGTACATTTACGAGGGGTACAACAAGGGATCCCACATCATCTCCAAAGTAAGGTAAAATGGAGCCAAAGATACCGCAAAAGGCCTGGGATCCGGGGCTACTCGCTGTACAAGTTTGTCATAAAGGAGAATAACTACACCATAGACACGCCGCCCCCGTACCCGTCTGGCCGCCCGTGGCACATTGGCGCCGCCGCCCACTACTCCCAGATAGACATGATTGCCCGGACTGCGCGCATGCACGGCAAGAACGTCTACTTTCCTATAGGAATAGACCGTAACGGCCTGCCAGTAGAGCTGTACACTGAGAAAAAGCACGGCATACGCATGCGCGAGACTGACAGAAAGGAATTCCTGGATCTGTGCAGGACTGCCCTGGATGACCTGGAAGAGGAGATGATAATAATAATGAGGAGCCTGGGGATAAGCGGCGATTTTGAGCACTATTACAGGACCGACTCTGCAGAGTACAGGGCGCTCACCCAGTCCACGTTCATAAATTTGTGGAAGAATGACATGGTATACCTTGCAAACAGGCCAAACAACTATGACTGGGTGTCAGGCACGACGATAGCCGATGCCGAGATAGTATACGAGGACAGGGCCGCAAGACTGGTCCACATGAGGTTTGGATGCGATGATACCCGCATTATAGTGGCCAGTACGCGCCCGGAACTGTTGTGCGCGTGCCGCGCCATCATAGTAAACCCCGATGATACCAGATACCACAATATGGTGGGAAAAACAGTCACCGTCCCCATTACCGGCGCAAAGGTGCCGGTAATCACCCACCACTCTGCAAGAGAGGAGTTTGGCTCTGGCGCAGTCATGGTGTGCAGTTATGGGGACCAAAACGACGTGGCGCTGTTCCGCGAGCTGGAATTAAAAGAGATAGTCGCAATAGGGATGGACGGCAGGATGACAGATGTGGCAGGGGCGTACGCCGGCCTGAGGCCAAAGCAGGCAAGAGAAAAGATAATCGGGGATTTGGAGTCAGGCGGGTTTGTAGAGAGCATTCAAGAGATTACACACCGCACGCCAGTCTCTGAGCGCAGCAAGAACCCGATCGAGATAATACCGATGGAGGAATACTACATCAAGCAAAAGGGCGCAGTAGGGCGCCTAAAAGAGTCCGGCAAGGGCATAAAATTCCATCCAGAGATGCACAGGCAGATACTCTCAAACTGGCTTGATTCCATCAGTATCGACTGGCCCGTGTCTAGGCGCAGGTACTATGGGACTGAGATCCCCGTGTGGTACTGTGTGAAATGCGCAGAGCCGTACGTGCCAGAGCCCGGAAGATACTACAGGCCGTGGAATGAAAAGTGCCCCGCAGAGTCGTGCGCAAAGTGCGGCAGTGCAGAGTTTGAGGGAGAAGAGCGCACGTTTGACACGTGGATGGACTCGAGCATCTCGCCCCTCTACATAAGCAGGTACGGCAGCGACGAAGAGTTCTTTGCGGCCACGTATCCGGCCTCGGTGCGCCCGCAGGCAAAGGATATCGTCAGGACGTGGCTATACTATACAATGCTGCGCTGCGACCAGATTACCGGCGTGATGCCGTGGTCAGAGGCGTGGGTAATGGGATACGGCCTAGATGAGAGGGGCGCCAAGATGAGCAAGAGCAAGGGAAACGCCATAGACCCGCTGCCCGTAATAGAGCGGCTTGGCGCAGACACGTTCCGGTTCTGGAGCGCAAGCGAGATAAACCACGGGCATGATTTCAGATGCAACGAGCAAAAGATAGAGGCGACAAAAAAGTTCCTCAGCAAGCTGTGGAACGTGTCAAGGTTCATCTCTGGGATTCCCAGGGCAGAGTCAGATGATGTGACCAATACGGACAGGTGGATGCTAGGCGAGCTGGACATGCTGGTATCAGAGTGCAGAAGGGGGTACGCAGAGTACAACTTTTTCATACCTGCCATAGCAATAAGGGAGTTTACGTGGAACCTGTTTGCCGCGCACTATATAGAGATGGTAAAGATTCGCGCATCAGGGGAGGGGTTCTCTGATAATGAGAGGGACTCTGCAAGATATACGCTGCACAAGGTGCTGTCCACCATACTAGTACTTGCCGCCCCGATAGTGCCGTTCATCACAGAGCATCTGTGGCAGGCGATATACTCTGATCAGAGCATCCACAAGCAGGGCATGGCAGAGACTCAAAACACGCCAAGAAACGACGTTACTGGAATAATAACCGGGTTCAACTCTGCAGTGTGGAACGAGAAAAAGTCGCGCGGCCTCTCGCTAAAGGACTCGATAAGCATGGAGATGCCGGAGAAATTAGAGCCGTTCAGAAAGGATCTAGTTGCAATGCACCATCTAGATTGACTCGATAAAGTGCTTGTGTATAGATAGATCACCTGCAAGTTCCGGGTGGAATGCGGTGGCCATTATCTTGTCCTTTTTTACGGCGACTATCTTTTCGCCTAGCTTTGCCAGCACCTCTACGTCTCCCGCCTTTGATATGGATGGGGCCCGGATGAACACCCCGTTGAATCTTGGTATGCCTATTGCACCAAGCGAGATGTCCGCCTCAAAGGAGCGTATCTGCCTGCCAAAAGAGTTCCGCTCTAGGCTCACATCGAGCGCCCCCAGCAGTGGCTGCTCTGTTTTGCCAGTAATCCTGTCAGATACGGTACTAGACAGCAGTACCAGTCCCGCGCATATTCCCAGGACAGGCATTCCGGAATCAATCCTCTGCTTTATCACATCAAACGAGCCGTTCTCCTGGCAGAGCCTGCCAATAGTAGTGCTCTCGCCCCCCGGGATTATCAGCGCGTCCACCTTTTTGATCTCCTCTGTAGTCTTTGCCTGCACCACCTCGCCATGCTTGTCCATCTCCTTGAGTGCCGACTTTGTAGCTGTCTTGTTCTCGTATATGTCGCCCTGTACGGATAAGATGCCTATCCTCATGCCGTGCCCCGCTCCTGCATCTTTAGATCCAGGTTCTTGACGTCCAGCCCGAGCATGGACTGCCGCTCGTCTATCATCTTTTGCGCCTTTTTTACCATGTCTGGCATGTCCCAGAACGTGGTTGCAAGCACTATTGCCCTTGCACGCTCCTTTGCGTCGTCTGCGTCAAATATTCCGGATCCGACAAATACGCCGTCGCATCCAAGCGACATCAGGTATGCCGCATCTGCAGGCGTGGCTATTCCCCCTGCTGCAAAGTTGACCACGGGGAGCCTTCCGGTACTGGCAGTTTGAGATACCAGATCAAATGATACATGCAGACTCCTTGCCGCGCTCATCAGGCCCTGGGTGTCACCAGAGTCGTAGATTGACTTTATCTCCCGCAGCCCGTCGTTTACCTTTTTGATGTGGGTGATGGCCTCTGCCACGTTGCCGGTACCCGGCTCGCCCTTTGTGCGAATCATGGCTGCCCCCTCTTCAATCCTTCGCAGCGCCTCTCCAAGCGAGCGCGCCCCGTTTACAAAGGGCGTGGTATAGTCCCACTTCCATATGTGGTGTGATTCGTCTGCGGGGGTGAGCACCTCTGACTCGTCGATCATGTCCACGTCAGTCTGCTCTAGTACTGTGGCCTCGTTGACGTGGCCGATGCGGCACTTTGCCATTACTGGTATGGTCACCGTGCTCATCACGTCCTCGATTATGCCAATGCTGGCAGTCCTTGCAACGCCGCCTGCCTTGCGTACAGCAGAGGGCAGCTTGTCTAGCACCATTACCGATACTGCCCCCGCGTCCTCTGCTATCTTTGCCTGCTCGGGGTTTGTGACGTCCATTACCACGCCGTTTTTGAGCATGTGTGCCAGCCCGCGCTTTAGAGTCGATGATCCCCGGACCGTGTCATTTTCCGATATTATTCCGCCTGCATCGGGCCTGTCGCCAGATAGTGAGAGCATGGTTGTGTTGGCGTGTGATGGGTATTTGTATCTATTTGGAGATGTCAGATATTATGTTGTCCAGCGCCAGCTCTACTGCAGTTATGATCGGCGGGATGAACCGGGCTGTGGCGTTCTGCTCGGGCCAGTGGATCTGGTTTACCTGCCCGTTGAGGGTCACCTTTACGTTTGACTTTTGGTATTCCGTAATGTTTTGCATTACCGGGAACGACTCTGAGGGTATGGCTATGAATCCCGTCTCCTTGATCAGCGCCTTTATGCGGTTGAGCGTGGGCGCGTCTAGCACGTACCGCACGTCCGGCCGCAGATAGCTCTCCTCAGTCACCGAATACTTTGTGTCGCCGTCGTTTTTGATGTAGAGTATCTCTGTCTTTTGCGCGCCAGTCCTCTCTGTGACCCCGTATGATATGGTCTTTAGCTGGTGCTTTGTGTACTCTATCTCGATAAAGTCAAGCGGATTTGCAGCAGTGGTGGGTATCTCGGTTCTCAGGAGTAACGGGGTCGATATGAGGAGGGCCACTATCACCGGTATCGCCCCTAGCACGATGTAGAACTTTTTTGCCATCATGGCGTGATGATTTGTAATTGCAAATAAATCTTGCATGTATATTTGAGGATCTAGGGATTGCCTTGTTCATGGGGTGTCATTTTCTGCAGGTGCCGTCTATCATTTTGAGATATTCGTTGCAGGGTACGAGTCGGACTTTGTTTTGCCTTGATCAATGTCATTAATTGTCTCCTCGGTTTCCCTGTAGAGACGTTTCTCTGGCATGGGCAGTCTAGACACAGAGTCAGAGAACTTGTCCACCATGTCTTTGAGATTGCTTGTTTTGCTATCAGATTGAGCACGCCAGTCATTGATGAGCCGCTCATAGTATGGGTCGTGTGCATGAATACGGACCTGATGAGCAAATGTTATCCATATCTCATTGCACAGCTCACGGGCAAGGTCAAAGTCTTTTTCGATGTGTTCATCAAATGACGGATCTGTTTCCAGTAGGATGTAAAGTGCCCTTGAATACTTGTTGTAGATCATCTCAAAGTCAGAAAAGCCATCCTCTGCACGCAGGGCAAGCGTGGCAGTACGGAATAGTACTAGAACCTCATCAAGACTGCATGTATATTTGTCGTTGCCAAGTATGTGGCTGCAATAGTCCTCAAACTTTTTCTTAAAGTTCAGCTTGTAGGCAGTGTAAAACAGGAATGGTGAGTGCTTGTAGACGTTACGGATCATGTCATCGGGATTAGTAAATGCAGACACGTGTTTTGCTACAAGATTCAACGCGTTGGACATGCTACCATTATGCGTGGACTGCTTGCAGGTATCGGAGAGGCGGTACAGTCCTTGTGTTTGCAGTATGGTTTTGGAGATCATCTGGTCAAGTGCCGAGCATACCACATCAGATGACGGACCTGAAACATGCCAATAATATGCGAGTTTCTGCTTTAGCGGGTCATCATCAGGCAGGTCTGTCTTTACCAGATACAGGACTCCAAGAATCTGGTTTTCTGTCATGTCGAGTATACCTGTTTTTGCAAATTCTGTAAAGGTGAACTGTATCAGTTCCTGAATGTCTGCAAAGTCAGTCTCAAGTCGCTCCAAGCAGTAGTATTGTGTCAATCTGTGCTTATAATTTTTTCATAAAAGCGACTCGCCCTTGCCGTGCAAGCCGTAAGTTAAAATTCTAGCTAGTGATGGGATAATTCGTGGGGTCGTAGCCTAGCCTGGTAGGGCGACAGTGTCGACAAACAGTTCACCGCTAAGGGCTCCAGAGGT
>RHFB01000077.1 GCA_003724285.1 Nitrosopumilus sp. H13
TTTGCAGAGACTGACTGTGACGTACTGGAGAACTCTGGCAGAGATGTCAAAGAGTTCAATCTGACAGGAGAGAGCGTCGAGCTCCCAATCATGGGGGGAAAGACGTACAATGCAATGACCTTTAGCGGTCAGGTCCCAGGACCGACCCTCAGGGTCACGCAGGGCGACGTCGTAAAGATGACACTCTCAATCCCGGCAGATGAGGCGGTAGGACACGGCAACGACATGCACGCATCACAGACGTCGTCTGCCAGCTTTGAATCCGTCAATCCAGGCGAGACAAGCCAGTACTGCTACATTGCAGAAGCTGCGGGCGTCTTCAAGTACCACTGCTCTGGTGTCCACCTAGTTGGAATGGATCAGCACGTACTTTCCGGCATGTACGGAATTGCGATAGTTGATCCCGCCAAGGGATACAAAAAGCTGATGGTAGAGAAGACAAGCGGCAGCGGTGAACTAGACAGAAAGTTCTACGACGCAGATGCGCTAGAATTCCAGCTACAGTTCAACCAACTGTACCTTACACCCGAGGGCAACTATGATGCAGGAGCAATGTTCCAGCATCACAACACTGCCACGGTTGTAAACGGAATCCAGTTTGCATACGTTCCAAACATGCTGCACAACATCCTCATAAAGGGTGATGTAAACAAGAACATCTTTGTTGCACAGCCATGGAACGGCATCGAGCTAGAGCACATGCAGTCACAGCTCATGTATGTCGAAAACGACCAGCACGTCAGAATCTTTGTTGAGAACCAGGGCAACGAGCCGGTGTTCTTCCACATCGTGGGAGAAATACTCGACCGCATAACCCAGGGCAACAGGGTTCAGTCTGCTGCTACGGAGACGTGGTCGCTTGGCGGCTCGCAGAACATGATCGTAGACCTGGTCTTTGACGAGCCTGGAACATATGCATTCGTCAACCACGATTACGCGGCAATCTACACAGGCGGAATCGGGGTCTTTGTCGCAGGGGATCCGTTCGGATTGAACCCGCGTCTAGTCGACGCAGGGGTCATCGACGCTCCTGTGGCCTCGTATGCATATGTGCTGGGAAATCCAAGCAGTGCGGTCCCTCCAATGGGAACGGACAGCATTGCCCACCCGGCAGTCAACATCCACGGCCTGTACACTGACGAAGTTGCTTCTGAAAAGAAGGCAGCAGGTATGATTCCCGTCTGGGAAGTAATACCGACACTGCCACCGGTACCCTAGACAGGTACTATTCTTTCTTTTTCTATTTTTCACCTCACAATGATTATATGCGGTGTGCCGTTGTGACTACTGATGGGTTTTAGCGAGTCTGTTCTGATCTGCGACGAGGTGGATCCCATACTTGGCAAGATTCTAAAAGACAACGGCCTGTCAGTCACGTACGAGCCGGCAATCACGCCAGAGCAGGTACTTGAAAAGATACCAGACTATGAGATCGTGGTGGTGCGCAGCAGGACAAAGATCACGGCAGACATGATCAAGAGGGCCTCCAAGTGCAAGGTGATAGCCCGCGTCGGTGTTGGACTGGACAATATTGACCAGGATGCCGCAAAGGCCGGGGGAATCCGCGTGATCAACGCGGCAGAGGGGGCGATGAACGCGGTGGCAGAGCTGGTGCTCGGATTCATGTTCTCACTTGCAAGGCAGACTGCCAGGGGCGACAGGGAGCTGCGCGCAGGCAAATGGATGAAAAAAGAGCTAAAGGGGACAGAGCTAAAGGGCAAGTACCTCGGGATAGTCGGCCTTGGAAACATCGGCAAGCGGCTTGGGCGCCTGGCGCGGGCGCTCAACATGAACATAATAGGGTATGACGTGGTTCCAATAGACGAAGAGTTCTCAAAAGAGGTGGGACTGATGAAGGCAGACCTGGATACGCTGCTACAAAGCTCCGACTATGTATCCATACACGTGCCGCTGCTTGACTCTACGCGCCACCTTTTTGACGCAAAAAAGATGGCAATCATGAAAAAGACCGCAGTCATAATCAACACGTCGCGCGGCGGGGTGGTAGACGAGGACGCCCTGTACGACGCGCTAAAGGGGGGCCGCCTCGGGGGCGCCGCGCTAGACGTGTTTGAAAAAGAGCCCGCCGTGGGAAACCGGCTTGCAGAGCTAGACAATGTGATACTGACACCCCACATAGGCGCCCAGACCCGGGAGGCCCAGTCGCTGGCGGCAAATGTGACAGGTGAGAAGATAATCCAGGTGCTTCGCGGAGTCATCTGAGTCTTATATATAGTCCACGCCTATATGCAAAAAAGCTTGACTTTAACGTGATTTATTGTCATCTCATTATTTTTAACCCCCTTTTTGAGGACTTGAATAGGATGCCAGACAGCAGCATGGGGAGACTAGGACACGAAAAGACGTATGCGCCCAGCATTGACGCCATGCTAAAGATATCACTTGGCCTCGTGCTGTTTGCCATACTGACTACCGTGCTGGTATATGCAGAGACTGTCACCACCAGCGCAGGGGGCGAGTCATATGACATTGAATATACCGGGGACGGCGTGACCGTCGCCAAGGTTGACGCATATATGGAGACGACATCGCTTATCTTTGATGTGAGCGTTCCTGACGACACGGGAACGCTTGTTGTCACGTTTGACAGGACGTTCTTTGACGAGACATGCGGGGGACTCGACGGGGAGTTCATCGTGCTTGTAGACGGCGACTTTCCAGATTTTCAAGAGACAGAAACCACTGCACAAAGCAGGACGCTGAGCATAAGCCTCCATGCAGGCTCGACAGAAGTTGAAATACTTGGATCCGTTCTTGCGGGAGCAGATCTGTGCGAGGACGGCGGGCCAGAACCGCCTGCCACGGTACAGACGCCGGATCCAACGCCAGAGCCGCCCAAGACAGACAAGGCGCAGTGCGGTCCGGGAACCGTACTAGTTGATGGCAAGTGCGAGCTGGAGAAAAAGTGCGGTCCGGGAACCACGCTAGTTGATGGCAAGTGCGAGCTGGAGAAAAAGTGCGGCCCGGGAACCATACTAGTTGATGGCAAGTGCGAGCTGGACAAGACATGCGGCCCGGGAACCATACTAGTTGATGGCAAGTGCGAACTCTCCAAGCCGGCAAGTGCCCCGTTTTCATTAAAGTCGCTGGGCAAGGATCTCGGCGTGGGATTCTTTGCCGCGTTTGCAGCAGCAGGGGTGCTGGGAATAATTCTGGGACTGGTTGCAAGAAGCCACCGCAACAAGAACTAGCAGGACAAACTCAGAGAGTTCATCATCTGATCAAAGTCAAACCCCGATATCTTTTCACTCGTAGTGTATGGGATGAATCCGAGTATGGGCGTCTCTATGCTACTCACTATGACAAACCTGTTTGGATCGAGCCTGAGTACCCCTCCGTCAAACTCGTGATCCAGCGTCATGAATATGTGCTGGGATGCGGCAAGCCCGTCGCTTCTAAATACCCCCCCTTTTGTCGCATATGCAAGCGGGTCTAGCGATGCGGGCCCGACGGTAAACGTGCCGTGGTGTGCAGAGTCATAGTATGCGTCTATCTTTAGCGCCTCAAAGCTGGTCCAAAACGGCAGCGGGTTGCATAGTTCCACGTCCCCGTGGTTTGAGAGATCAAAGAACGAAAACCTGCCGGGCTGCGCCCACCTGTACTCGAGCTCGTGCGCCCCGAGTATGCTTATTCCGGAATACAAAAACGGCGCCACTATGACTGCCACTGCCGCAGCAGATATCACCGTGTATCTGTTCATGCCCCCGTTTCCAGGCTCTGCCCCGGGATTATCAGATCCTCTTTTGCAAGATAGTTTATCACGTCGATGAGCTCTGCGTCTGTGGCCTCGCCTATTGCCCACAGCTTGCCCAGTATTATGGTCCATCCCGGGATATCCACGTCGTACACGTTGGACTCTTGTATCTCAAACGGTATCTCGATCTCCTCCACATACCGCTGCAGCGCGTCTATCATAAAGCCGTCAGAGATGCCCCCCTGCACCCAGCTAAACACTATCTGCCTTGCAGTCCCGGGGAGGCAGACCAGCCCGAGGTCTGCAACCTCGAACTCTGCCGTGTCCTGGGAGCCAGAGTACTGCACGTCCACGTTGTATATACCCTGCTTGAACAGCGCCTCTTCGAGCGCAATCAGGGAGGGAACCGGGGTCTGCAGGGACTCGATTATAATGGGAATGGCGCTGCTTGCAGTGCCAGAGCTGTCCCGGATGTGTATTATCGCAGAGTCGCCTGTCACCTCTGATACGATAATGGTATAGTTTAGCCTCTCACAGTACCCAAACACGGGCTTTTCCATCATAATCTCCACCTCGGCGTGCGCCACGGGCACGACAAGGAGCAGCGCCAGCAGCGCGTATGCCTTCATGTACGATCCCGGGATCTGACACATTATAAAAGTCCCATACTGCAATGGATACCAAAGTTGACAGCGGGCAGGCACAAGAGAAGGTATTGGTATTCCCTAGATTTGTCAGACGTTCCAGCAATCATGCTAAAAATCATTATATGTCTTCCAGTACTTTCTAGCATGTTGATTGGCAAATTCTCACCCATGTCATCTTTGACAGTCTTGGCGCTCTTGGTTCCTGTAACCATGAAAAACGCGGTTGAGGCCCTTGGACTTTAACAAGCCCCACATCCTCTTGCCCGTAATAGCGGCAATGGTACTGTCAATGGCCGCGACAGTCTTTGCACTGCATGAATCATCAAACAATCCGCTCCCAGAGCCAGAACCCTTGGAAAAGCATCACTGCGTCGAGATCAATGAGAACAGAGAACCAACGCGATACTCTTGCTTTTTCACAGAAAAAGAGGCGGTGGATTTGATACGTACTTGCGCTCTTGAAAAATGGACCATCTGTGAGCAGATATACAGGGGATGGTTTGTACGGCACGAGAATGGCCTGCTATTAACGTCAAACACAATCCATGCCATAGAAAAGTCATTTGGTAAGATCTATCCGGATTCAAATTCCGTGGAGAAACGCTACTGCGTTGATGCTGCGCATTACAAGCTAGGCATACAACCGTGCCAGGATTCAAATTCCGTGGAGAAACGCTACTGCGTTGAGAAAAGTTTCACTGCATATATTATATCATCTGAGTGTTTTTCCACAAAAAAGGAGGCGAGCGATGCCAGCTATATTTGCAACAAAGAATCTGCACCAGGAGTCGGCTGTCGTTTGAGATACAACGAATCGCCAAACACACCCCTTCCAGATTCAAAACCCCTAGAAAAGCATCACTGCGTTAGGGTCGTTGAGCGCGGAGAACCAACACGACACTCTTGTTTCTTCACAGAAATAGAAGCAACGAACTTCATGAGTACTTGTCCTCCTCATGGAGGCGATACTGTCTGTTATCAGAGGTACAAAGGGCATTATATGGTGGACGAGGAGGGCTGCATTATATCTACCATGCCTCTCGTTCTTTGCCCGGTCAAATAGAAAACAACTCCCCAATCATGTACCGGCCACGCCTGCATGCGGGGAAAAACATATTGGAACAAGAAACCAGCCACATACCAGTTGAAAAAGATAGGCCTGCTTGGATGCGGTACGATAGGAACCCAGATAGCGCTTGCAATCGACTCTGGGGCAATACCTGCCAAGCTCACCCACGTGTTTGACTCCTCAGAGAATGCGGCAGCCGCGC
>RHFB01000056.1 GCA_003724285.1 Nitrosopumilus sp. H13
AGAGGCGGGCACGTACACTGCCACGGTATTTGTCTGGGAGTCTGTAAGCAATCCGACTGCACTCTCACCGCCGGTAGAGACTACGATCACGGTCAGCTAGATTCAGGGTGTATAGCAAATCTGTCATATTTTATGATTGAATGAGGTGTGCCGGATTCCACACCATTTGAACAATTCCAAAAAATACTGTCAACTGCCGGTATCTGCTTATTGTTTAAATCAGGCAAGAACACAGCATATCTGATGGCTACCCAGATGAGCTCTGCCAGACGAGGAGTGGTTACAGAAGAAATGAAGCAGGTGGCAAGAGACGAGGACGTCTCGACTGACTGGCTGGTGTCGAGGATTGCAACCGGCTCTATAATCATTCCAAGCAACAACGCCAGACCACAGAACATCCACAACGTGGGGATAGGCAAGGGGCTAAAGACAAAGGTCAACGTCAACATTGGAACATCCACCCTTAATGCTGACCTTGATGCAGAGGTACAAAAGGCAGAGATGGCCGTAAAGTATCACGCAGATACCATGATGGATTTAAGCGACGGCGGAGACGTAAGAAAGATACGGCAGACTCTGCTAGAGGCTGCGCCAATCACGTTCGGGACGGTTCCCATATACGAGGCGTACAACTATGGTGTAGAGGTACACAAGAACCCGCTCAACCTCTCAGAGGATGACTATCTTGACGCGTTTGAGAACAATGCAAAGGACGGGGTGGACTATACCACCATCCACTGCGGCATTACAAAAGAGATTGCAAAGAGAATTCTCAAGGTGCAACGGCACGGCGGCATTGTGAGCAAGGGCGGCACGATCACTGCTGCTTGGATGCTAAAGCACGACAAGGAAAACCCGTACATTACCCACTATGACTATCTGATGGAAATTGCAAAAAAATACGACGTCACGTTCAGCCTCGGAGATGCTCTCAGGCCCGGCTCCATCCTGGATTCGCATGACGAGCTTCAGGTACAAGAGATGATAAACATTGCAAGGCTTACAAAGCGGGCCCACGAGCACGACATACAGGTCATGGTCGAGGGCCCAGGGCATGTCCCGCTTGACCAGGTGGAGGCAAACGTAGTGCTTGCAAAGTCGCTGATTGGCGACGTGCCCTACTATGTGCTAGGACCGCTGGTAACTGATGTCGCCTCAGGGCATGATCACATCGCAAGCGCGATTGGGGCAGCAGTATCTGCGGCCGCGGGCGTGGATCTGCTATGCTATCTCACCCCGGCAGAGCACCTTGCGCTTCCTGATGCAGGAGAGGTAAAGGAGGGGCTCATTGCATACCGGATTGCAGCCCACGCAGGAGACCTCGTAAAGATACGCGACAAGGCGATAAAGTGGGACATGGAGATGACAGAGGCCAGGCGCACGCTAGACTGGGAAAGGCAGCTTGCCCTCTCAATTGATCCTGAAAAAGCGGCCATCATCCACAGCAGGACCGGACAGCATCCCGGAAACAACGTCCCCTGTACCATGTGCGGCGGGGCGTGCGTCTACATGATGCTGCCGCAGCAAAAGAACTATGACTCTACAGCAGGCTAGCCAGCACCCTTTGCAGGTCAGGGACGGTCTCATACCCTACAAGCTCGCCGGCATCTATCCACCGGTACTCTGAATTCTCCCAGTTGAGCCTTATCCCGGGATCCCTTGCCTCAAAGAGAAACGGAAACACCTCCCACCTGCAACCATGCGACTCGACTGGAATCATCCCGGATTCTGCGATGAGCGCAATATCGTTCTCTGTCATGCCGGTCTCCTCAAATATCTCCGTCTTTGCCCTATGTAGTGGCTCCTCGCCATCCTCTATTCTGCCGCTGACTCCGGCCCACAGTCCGCTCATGCCGACCATGCTGCTGCGCCTGAGAATCAAAATCTTGTCATTATTGGTTACAAACGATGTGACTATGCCTGGTCTCACTTTTCTACTGCCCTTGCCATCTTTGTGAGCCTCTTGTAGGACTCTTCCATGTCCGAGTGCTTGGCTAGCCTCTCCTGGGTCTCCTTTACATACGCCACGATCTCTTCTGTCTTTGAGTCCTGGATGGATGTGAGCAGCCTGCCTATGTCCTTCCAGAACTCTTCTGCCACCCGGCGGATCTCGGGGTTTGCAATCACCGTCTCTATGAGCTCTGGGGACTCTGTAAGTATGCTCTCTGCAAGCGTCTTTTGCACACGGAACGTGTTTCCAGACATCTTTTCGGTCAGGCCCATCTTCTCGTCCTTTGATATGACCTTTGCAAACACCACGTTTACCAGATGCGTCAGGCCCAGAACCACGGCAATCCGCTTGTCGTGCTCTGCGGCATCGCTGGTAACAAAGCTTGCGCCCTCAAAGAGCGACTTTGCAACGGACAGCTCTTTTTTTGCGTCGCGTATGGGCACGGATACTATGTTCTGCCCCTTTATCGACTTTATCCCGGGACCGAACATGGGATGGATGCATATGGGATTTATCTTTGCTGGCATCTTTGCAAGGGACGATGCCACCTTTGACTTTTCAGACGAGATCTCGATCAGATACGCCCCGCGCTTCATCTCTTTTGCAATGAGCCTTATTATCTCCGGGGTGCGCCTGGTCGGGGTGCACAATATGACATAGTCTGCCTTTAGGATGGCCCCTACCAGCGAGTCGGAGACTGTGACCCCCCTGCCGGTAACTGGGTTCTCGCTGTCATGTCCTGTCACCTCGAACTTTTTACCCGCAAAATACCTGGCAAACCACTGCCCCATCTGGCCGCCTGCCCCGATAACTGTGATCTTTTTCATCTGTGCTCTCCAACCAACCCGCTTAGTATATTCATTCCGTCAATTAGTGTTTTTTCATTCTGGCAGGCAGAGATTCTGACATGGTCGCCATACCGGCCAAATCCCTCCCCCGGAGCCACTGCTAGGCCGCGCCCGAGGGCCTCGTCTGCGAGCCTGGTCCCGTCAATGCCTGTTCTGGCAAACAGATACATCGCCCCGTCGGGGGCTGCAAACTCTAGCCCGATTTTACCTGCCTCCCTGGACAACACATCAAGCCGCTTCTGCATGATGCCGGCAAACTCTGACGTATCTGCCTCTAGCGCCCTCATGGCCGCGTATTGAATGGGTTCAGAGACGCTGGTAAGACACAGGGCTCCAAGCCTTGAGATCCTGTCTATTATCGTGCTGCGCGCTATTGCGTATCCGATTCTGAGGCCGGTCATGGCGTGCGACTTTGAGAATGACTGCGTAATGATGCTGTTCTCGTACTCGTATGACAGCACGCTCTTCCAGTTTTTCGAGTATGCGGAATAGATCTCGTCGCTTAGCACGTACAGGTTGTTTTTTACGGCGATATCCATTATGTCGTTTTGGAGCTTCTCCGGGAGTATCTTGCCCGTGGGGTTGTTCGGATAGTTTAGTATGATCATCTTTGTGTTGGAGTTTACCATATCCTCGATACGTCCGGGATCCGGCTCCCATTCCTCCTCAAGTGTGGTGCCAATTACCCTGGTCTTTATCCCGGAGTTGAGCGCGCAGTCCCTGTATGCGGGCCATGCGGGCTCTATTGTTACCATCTCGTCCCCGGGACTGAGCAGGGTGGTGATTGTAGCATACACTGAGAATCTTGCCCCCGGACTGATCATCACGTTGTCTTGCGGTGTGGGGTGGAACTCTTTAGATATGTGTCTTGCAAGCGCCTCTAGCACCTCCGGGCGGCCCCTTGCCTGGCCGTATCTGGTGTATCCCCTTGCGCAGGCCTCGCCGAGCGCCTCTCCCACCATCTCCGGCGGCGCAAAGTCCGGCTCGCCCACCTCCATGTGTATTATTTTTTGCCCCTGCCGTTCTAGCTCCTTTGCCTTGTGAAATACGGACAGGTGTGTATTCCGGCCCGCTGACTGGACGTTTACTGA
This sequence comes from Nitrosopumilus sp. H13, assembly GCA_003724285.1. GTDB lineage: Archaea > Thermoproteota > Nitrososphaeria > Nitrososphaerales > Nitrosopumilaceae > Nitrosopumilus. The sequence goes on from RHFB01000056.1 coordinate 3,891, forward strand.
CTCGTTTAGCAGAAAGTTGAGATGCCTTGTAGCAATGGATTCTTCGAGGCCTATCTCGCCGCACAGTGATATGATCTTTTGGCGCAGATTCTCCTCCCGGGACTCGTCAGTTACCGGGATACCGGCGTCCTCTTTGAGCCTGCCTATGCTGAGCGCAATGTCGGTTCTTGCCTTTAGGAGCCTGATCATCTCTAGTGTGACCTCGTCCATTTTGTCGCGGAGGCCGTCAATGCCGGACATTTACAGCACGGGCCCTATCTTTCCAGAGACGAGTGCGTGGTCGGCCAGTATCAGGGATACGAGCGAGTCGACTACGGGGGGCGCCCTTGGAACCACGCACGGGTCGTGCCTGCCTCTTACCCGGAGGATGGTTTTTTTCCTTGTATTGTAGTCTATGGTCTCTTGCTCTTTTGCTATTGATGATGCTGGCTTGAATGCCACTCTCATTACTATGGGCATCCCGTTTGAGATGCCTCCAAGTATGCCGCCCGAGTTGTTTGTGCTAGTGACTATCTTGTTGCGCTTTACCACGTACAGGTCGTTGTTCTCAGAGCCGTATTTTTCCGAGCCCTCAAATCCCGAGCCAAACTCGACTCCCTTTACTGACGGGATTGAAAACATTGCGCTGCTCAGATCGGATTCAAGCGAGCCAAATATGGGCTCCCCGAGCCCCACGGGTACGTTGCAAGTTACCGACTCTACGATGCCGCCAAGAGAGTCGCCGCCCTTTCTTGCACTGGTGATGTCTGCCTTCATAATTTTTGCAGTGCCTGCATCCGGGCATCTTGCATCGTTTTTGTAGATCATGCCTGCCATTTTTTCATTGAACTCTTTTTTCATACGAGTCCTTCCTATCTGTGTGGTGTACGAATTTGTCCTGATATCTAGCGCCACTTTGAGCAGCTTTCTTGCAATGGCTCCGCCCATCACATGGGTTGCAGTCAGCCTGCCGGAGAATCTTCCGCCTCCGCGATAGTCGTTGTAACCACTGTATTTTTCCGCGGCGGTATAGTCTGAATGCCCTGGTCTCAGCTTTGTCTTTATAGCGTCATAGTCTCCTGACTTTTGGTCGCTGTTTTGTATCATCATGGTGATTGGAGCCCCGGTGGTATTCCCCCTGAATACACCAGAGATGATCTCCACTGTGTCTCTCTCCTTTCTCTGGGTGGAGATGGAACTCTGGCCGGGTCTTCGTTGATCCAGCATCCATTGGATGTCCTTTTCGTCAAGCTCTAGTCCTGCAGGACATCCGTCTAGCACAGCTCCTATGGATTTTCCGTGGCTCTCGCCAAAGCTTGTCAGGACAAGGCGTCTGCCTGTGGAATTTGCGGCCAATGCATGGTGATGGTTTGCGGTGTTTATAATATTTTAAAGCGTTTTGTGTAGACTGGCGGATCTTTGGATTTGATGCCTTGCGCTGACGGGTGTCCGGCGGGTCAAATATGACACATTCAGGAATTGTCATCATTCTGGGGATGACTCAAGGTTCCAGTATGTGGAAGCGTGCCTCAAAAAGTCTGAAATTCTGCAGAATCCTAGTATCGACATCGGGCATGCCGGCATTCCACGCCTGATTCTGCGATCCATTATGCAATGAACCAATCGTCCATGAAGTTTATATACCAATTTTCCTACCAACCAATAACTTGGAGAATGCCGCACTCAGAAAGATTACCAGCATTACACTAATGACCA
>RHFB01000064.1 GCA_003724285.1 Nitrosopumilus sp. H13
CCGGGCCAGAGCTTTACGTGGGTCTTTTTGTTGCAGGTCAGCTCCAGTATCTGGCCCGTGCTCCAGCCCCTCTCCTCTATTACCCTGGGATCCACTATCGCCCTGCCGCGGCCCACGTGCTGCTGCGGAATCTCTTCAATCTTTAAAATCGTCTCGCTCATAAAATCACCATAAAAAAAGGGGGGATGGAGTTATTCAACCTCCACCTTTTTGCCCGCGGGTTTCTCCTCCAGCTTGAAGACTATCTGCAGGATTCCGTTCTTGTACGTGGCCCTGATGTGATCCTCGTCGATCCTGTCCCCGATGGACACCCTGGCGTGGTACTTTTTCTCGTCGTGTTCTGCAGACAGATCCACGGTCCCGTCGTCGACTGTGATCTTGACGTCGGTCTTTTCGACCCCGGGCATCTCTGCTACGAGCTTTACCTCTTTTTCGCCAACAATCGTGTCCACAACAGGCTCCCTCGTACCGGAGGCCGGATCCTCTGATCCGTACTCCCGTACAACAGGCGTTCCGTCCGGTCCCGCAGTTATGACACAGCCACAGCACGGGCCGGACCTGGCGTTCCTACCAAGCTCTTCCAGGATATCAGCCATTCCAGACATCCTGAAGAGGCGGTTGAACTCACTGTCGAACATTGTCATATTCACCTATTGTATGTAATAGATATTACATTATATTAACTTTTCTAGGGTTTTTTCAGCTCTATTACACAAGCCTATTATAACTGACATCATATAATAAGGTTCATGAGAGGCCCGGGCATGTCTGTTCCCGAGATAGCAAGGGAGATGATCACCAGAAACCGCTCAATCTATGACTGTATGAAGATGGATCTGATAAACTACACGGCCCTTGCAGTAAAGATTCATCCGGAGATAGAGCGGATACAGGGCGGCCGGGTAAACCTCAACACCGTAGTGGTGGCAATCAAGAGGTATGCAGACTCGTTTGAAAAAGAGGAGATGGGAGGCGAGCCGGTGCTCAAGAATGCGCGCCTGGTCCTCACTGACGGGATCATGGACGTGAGGGTCCCTGCAAAGGACTCTGGCGCGGTGGATCCGGCGACCGTACTAGACGAGTTCTCAAAGGTGACAGATAATTACGAGTTTTTCAGGCTGTCTGACTCGTTTAGGTTTCTGGTAGAGGACATGGAGGACGTAAGGCGGATCTTTAGAAACGTGCACAGCGAGATGTTCAGCACGGGCCTTGCAAAGATCAGGATCTCGATACCTGCACGGAGCCAGTCAGACGTGGTCTCGTACGTGGCAGAAGTGCTTCATGCAAACGGGGTAGAGCTGGTAAATGCGTTTTTTGGCCAGGACAGCATTACCATCATACTTGATGAGAGGGACTCGTCCCGGGCGTACGACATCTTGCACTCTGACATTGTGAGAACTTGACATATATTCATCCGGCGTGTGGGGCGGGCGTATTTGGCTAGGAGGATCGTGGTGCTGGGAGGAGGCTTTGCCGGGATCGAGTGCGCAAGGCGGCTCGAGTCAGAGTTTGGCGGCGACCCGGAGACGGAGCTGGTCATGGTAAGCGAGGACAACTTTATGCTGTTTACACCAATGCTGCCGCAGGTCGCCTCCGGCATGATCGAGACCCGCCACATAATCCTGCCCATCCGGACCGTCTGCAAGAAGACAAAGTTTTACGAGGGCAGGATCAAGAACATAGATCCGCGCGGCAGAACTGTAACGCTGTGGGGATCCGGCGACAGGAAGGGCGTCTCGGTCTCTTATGACTTTTTAATAGTTGCGCTCGGCAGCGAGACGAACTTTTTCGGGATGGCAGACGTGGAACAAAACGCCTACACCATGAAGACGCTCAATGATGCGGTGATGCTCAGAAACCGCGTAATTGACATGTTCGAGCAGGCAGAAAACGAGACTGATTCTGCCGTAAAAAGGAGCCTCTTGAGCTTTGTCGTGGCAGGAGGCGGCTTTGCAGGAATAGAGACGGCAGGGGAGCTCATGGACCTGCTCCTAGATGCGCGCATACACTATCCGGCCATACACAGGAGGGATCTCAGGGTCGTGGTGCTAGAGGCCCTGCCGATGATCCTTCCGGGCTTTGATCCCGGGCTTGCCGAGTTTGCAAGAAAAAAGATGGCAGCCAGGGGCATTGACATCAGGTTGAGGACCGCAGTTACCGGCTTTGATGGAAGCCGGGTGATGACGAGGCAGCTTGACGACGATCCAAAGAGTCCTGTCGACCCCCGGATCGGGGCCACAAGCGCAAGGACGCTGGTATGGACTGCCGGCGTAACTCCGGTTAATACCATCAAGAGATCCGTATTCAAGACCCAAAAGGGAAAGATAGTAGTAGATGAGCATCTAGAGGTGCCGGACTTTCCCGGCGTCTTTGCAGTGGGGGACTGCGCCATGTGTGTTGATCCGGGATCACAAAAACCGTATCCGCCTACTGCCCAGGTCGCAACCGTGCAGGCAAAGGCGGCAGTCAGAAACCTGACGGCGCTAGTCAGGGGTAAAAAGAAAGAGGCGTTTGCATACAAGACAAGGGGGCAGATGGCAATCATCGGGAAGAGAACCGGAATTGCCACGGTTCTGGGAATGAATGTGTCCGGGTTCTGGGCCTGGATCATCTGGAGGAACGTATATCTCTCAAAGATTCCCACGTTTGAGAAAATTTGACAGGGACATATCCAGGCTGAGGCTGACTAGGCGCTATGTGGAAAAGGAATACAGGCTGCTTGACGAGGTAGACGACGTCTGGTAGTGCAGGCGGGGCATGATTGGCGCCTGCATACAAGATTCCGCCTAACGCGTACACCACATGATGAATTTCAGTCCCGGTCATCAAGACGTAGTCACTGCGTCTAGGATCGTCTGTTACCTTGGCTCACAATGACTTTTCTAGCCTTGTAAATGACTGCCGCCGGCGCCGCCACATACATTCCAATGTTGAGCAGAATCACGCCAGCCCCGTATGTCATCATCTCGGCCTCAGAGTCGATTCCCGCATGATTCAGCATTGAGAGCGTGGCAAGCATCGGGGTAATTGCCACCTTTACGGCCTCACGGAACACGGGATGCTCGCGCTCCAGATCCGCTATCGTCGGGGAAAAGGAGTAGTAGAGCTGGTTGAATGCGCCTAGAAACGCAGAGCCGGAGTGTGTAGACAGCACGGTGTTGTCCCGGAGTTCCCGGAGCTGCTGCACCTGTGGCGCAAGCTCAGAGCCAAACGTGGCAGTGGCAATCAGGCACCCCCCGGAACCGTCACTTCCGGGATCGGAAGAATCGTCTGTCTGTCCCTCCACCTCTAGGGATTCGAGCACTCCTGTAAACAGGGGCAGATGATCCTCGTATGCGGGCGCGTTGTTTGCATATGCCAGTATGTAGTTCTTTTCAGAACTATGTACCGTTACCTCTTGTGTCTTTACCATCAACTGGGCGCCATTAATGACAAACGGGCCCTCGATAACTACCGTGTATGTGGGCAGTCCTTTTAATGTCCCCCTCTCCCGGGAGAGAATCTCAAAGCCTGTGTCTTTAAACCCCTCCAGCAAGGCGTCCCTTTCAGACACCACTTCATCAAATGTCTGCTGGTGCTCTTGCACGCTCAGCGCAATGGTGGGTATCGGTCCCAAGTTGGGATCGATCATGGCCACGTTCGGGGCGCCCGGTTGATCAAAGACGGGCGGAAACGTCCATCCGGGCGGCGCAGTGAGTGACACCCCCAGCTCGGCGCTCTCAAAAATTGGATCCGGCTCTGGAGTCTCTGGTGTAGAGGCATCCTGCAGGCGCTCCGGCTCTGGGAGATCCAGCAGATCCGGAACATTGGATCTGTCCGTGATTGTAACACTTGTAATTCTGGCTGACTCTGGGTCCACCGGGGCATCGCCTGCGGTGGTATCTGATCCTGCAATACTGTCAAGCGTCTCAAAGCTCTCATCTGTTACGATCCTTCCGAACACCGTATACTGGCCGTCAAGAAAGTTCGAGTCTGCATGCACTACGAAAAACTGCGAGCCGGCGCTGTCAGGGGAATTGGATCTTGCCATCGAGATTATTCCTCTCGAGTGCTTTATCGTGTTAAACTCTGCATCCACGTTCTCGTCAGGGCCCCCCGTGCCCCACGTACTGGGATCGCCGCTTTTCGTGTTTGGATCCCCCCCCTGAATCATAAACTCGGGGATGATCCTGTGAAACAGCGTCCCGTCATAGAACCCCGACTCTGCAAGGCCTACAAAGTTCTCCACATGGTTTGGCGCATCGTCTGAAAAGAACTCGATTACAATCTTTCCGTGGCTTGTCTCCACCACTGCCAGCCTGTCGTCCTGGGCAGACGCCGTGCCCACGAGTCCTGCCAGAACCGCCACGACTAGGAATATCCATTTCAATATTTTTTCACAAATTACCGCACTTAAAAAGCCAATCGAATTGGTTTTTAACAAACCGCCCCCACCCATCACACATGCAGACAGACGAGAGAATCCAGTCCCACATAGTCTCGGTGTGGAGGGAGCCAAAAAAATTCCTCTCCGTAGGGGGAAGGGAGGGCATGCTGATACTTACCGACAGGCACCTGATGTTCGTGCACAAGACGGCCGCAAAGATGAACTGGTGGAGCGCCATCACCAGGAGGCAGGTGGTCGGCTTTATCAGGTCAAAGAGCACCATGATCCGCCACGACGGGTACGGTGAGAAGGAGCTCATGGCAGACCTTGAGAATGTCAAGAACATAGAGGTGGGCTTTGATGACATACTAGATGTCGGATATGAGGACAGGGTATGGGGCGGCGTGTTGCTGCTCGAGTATGAAAAGGACGGCAGGCGTGAAAAGTACCAGTATGCCGTGGCACAAGACTGGGTAAAGTATCCCATGAAGGAGCCCACCAAATACATGAAGGTGGACTGGAGGCCCTTTGTGCAATATATTAAGGACAGACAGAAAAACATCAGATAGGTTTGGGAAAAGTCTATGCAGTCGGAGTCGGACCGGGCTCTCCAGATTATGTCACAAAAGTTGTAGGTGAGATCATAAGGGGTTGCGACATTGTGATCGGATACAGGTACACGCTTGACACCATAAGGCACCTGGTGGACGGAAAGGACGTGCGCGAGATAACCATGAACAGCCAAGAGGACGCGTACCAGAAGGCCCTCGCGGAGCTTGGCGAGAAGGTGTTGGTGGTCCCCTTTACCGGCGACGTGAATTTTTCAGAGTCAGAGGTGGTAGACAGGCTAGTCGAGATATTTGGGAGTGTGGAGATTGTTCCGGGGATCAGCGCAGTCCAGGTGGCCGCATCAAGGGCGGGCGTCCCGCTTGACAAGTCGCGGATAATCACGATGCATGTAACCGGCACCATTGAGGGAAAAAAGACAGAGCTGCAAAGGGCGCTAGCCGACGGGCTCAGCGTGATTCTGGTTCCAAGACCGTGGCCATCCCGGCCTGAAAGGCACTTTATGCCCTCGGAGATTGCCGCGTATCTCCGGGAGCGCGGCTTTGCCACTGACAAGCTGCGGGTGCATGTGTTTGAGGCCCTGACCACCGATGCGGAGACCCGCTTTACCGGGACCGTAAAGGAGCTGGAGGGAAGGGAGTTCTCTGATCTGTCGGTAATGGTCTTTGACCAGGCAGTCCCTGATTCATACATCAACTACCAGCAGCAGTAATCAGGTAAAACTCGACGTATCCTCCGGCCAGTAGCAGTAGTAGCACCACCCCGATCTCTGCAAGCGTCGGAGCCGCATGCCTGCCAAGGCCCGTCTTTTTGACTATGCTCCGGATCAGGATAAAGCTGCGGGACATTCCAATCGAGTACGCGGTAACCTCCATCAGTCCAAACGGAGTCGAGAAGAGTATTGCAAGCGGGTTTATCCCCCCGAGTCCCGGATTGGAGATCGTTATGGCGGCAAACGCGGTTCCTGTCGACCATGCAGAAAAGGCCCCCCACGCCACGCCCAGTCCCGGGACGAACATGGGCAGCGCTATGACGGTGTTGTGTGTAAATATCCCCCACGCGTCAATGTCGGCGATGATCTTTTCAAACTCTGACATGAACGCGTCGGCATCCTCTTCAGTCAGCTTGGTTGCAGAGCCGAGCATAAAGGCCCCGGTAAATATCCCCAGGAATATGAAAAACAGGGCGAGTCGGAGCTTGTCCATGGCGGCACTGTTCCCGGACGGTATTTGAGGGTTGAGAGAGGTTTAATTAAACGGGGAGGTATTTTTTGATATGAAAAAAGAGCTGTCCGTGGCGCTTGACTATGCGCTGACTAGGGGGTTTCAGATACATCCTGGCGCCTTTGAGATACTCGAGGGCGTGGACGCAGAAAAACTTGAAAGTATCATAAAAGAGATAGTCAGGGACAAGACCAAGCAAAAACTGTTCCAGATAAACCAGAACGACTTGGAGACATACCTCGGAATAAAAGACGACCCCACGCTCCAGGCAGAGGCCGTGGTGCTCTTTGATCCCACATCCAAGATAACCACGGGGGAGGGCACAAAGGGGTACAACGCCCTGTTTGTAAGCCGCTTTAACAAGCTAAAGCGGATAATCTCTGACAGGCCGGAGGCAAGAACGCTCAGATCCATCTCCACTGCAAGGGATGAAAAGTCAGAAAAGAAGGCCTACGTCTGCGGCCTGGTCATGTCAAGGAGCTCTGAGAGGAACATTACAAAGGTGGTGCTCGAGGATCCGTCCGGCACCATTGAGGGGATAATCTTTGATGCCGATCTGCAAAAGACGGCAGGGACGCTGTTAACTGACCAGCTGGTCATGGCAAGTGTTGTTTTTGATAAAAAGTTCGGCTTTATCATCCGGGAGATTATTGCGCCCGACATCCCGGACATGGCCGCCAACAGGTCCGAGTCCGAGGCGTATGCCGTGTTTCTCTCTGATCTGCACATAGGAAGCAAGTATTTCATGGAGAAGGAACTCGTCGAGTTCGTCTCGTGGCTTTCAAGCCCGGATCCGGTGGCAAAAAGAATCCGTTTTGTCCTGATCGGGGGGGATCTTGTCGACGGGGTCGGAATATACCCAAACCAGGACAGGGAGCTTGTATGCCAGACAGTCGAAGAGCAGCTTGCAAAGGCAGAAGAGATCATCGGCAGGATCCCAGAGTACATCAAGATAGTGATAATGCCCGGAAACCACGATCCGGGAAGGAGGGCCCTTCCGCAGCCGGCCATTCCAAAAAAATACAATGCCGGCCTGTGGGAGAGGGAGAACATCTCCATGGTTGGGAACCCGGCCACGGTCTCGCTAAACGGGGTAAAGGTGACAATGTTTCACGGCCAGAGCATAGACGACATAGTAAAGACCACGCCGGGACTGAGTTATGACAGGCCGGCAGACGTGATGAAGCACCTGCTGCGCGCAAGGCACATGAGCCCCATTTATGGCAGCCAGACGCCCATCGCCCCGGAGACAGAAGATCTCTTGGTAATGGAGGACGTGCCTGACATATTTCATGTGGGCCACGTCCACAGGATGGAAGTCGACAGGTACCGTGGAGTCCTGCTGGTCAATTCCGGATCGTGGCAGAAGCAGACTCCGTTTCAGGCCAGTGTCGGAATGGTTCCCAATCCCGGGATCGCGGTGCTGGTGAATCTCAAGACGTTCAAGGTGTTTACAAAGGATCTGAGTGTGAACTCAGATAACATCCTCCAGTGACAGGTCGTCTTTGAATGCCCGCCTGACCGTCTCGGTGGGGATTGTGAGTCTGTATTTTTTGGTCCTGCCGTGCATTCCCTGATGGACTATTCTCCCATCAACTAGCCCGGAGACCTCTACCTCGTTGAGCATCTGGGTGACCCGCCTCTGGGAGAGCGGATCCTGGGCGGTTGCCTTGCAGAGATCTTTGTACGCGGCATAGACCTCGCCAGTCGAGGCGCCGGGCGCCTTCATTACCGCCATAACCACCAGCTTTTCATGTAGGGGATATGATTTTAATGCCGTCTCCTCCTTGTTCTCTTCGATTTTTTGGGACGCAGCCCTGACATGCTCGGTCGTGACCTTGTCTGCCTGCTCCCTCTCTGCGATCTCGCCTGCCACACGGATCAGGTCTATTGCCCTCCTTGCATCACCATGCACCTTGGCTGCCATGGCCGCACACAGACCCAGGGCCGACTCTTCTACAGAGTCCGGTGCAAAGGCCTCGCCGACCCGCTCGTTTAGAATTTTTGTAAGTTGGTCCACATTGTAGTTTGTAAACACGACCTCCTCCTCGCTAAGACTGCTGATGACCCTGGCATCAAGTATCTCTTTGAATTTGAGATCGTTTGAGATTCCCACCAAGGCCAGGGAGCCGTGTTTGAGTCGTTCGTTTGCCCTTGTAAGCTGGTACATTGTGTCCTTGTGGGTCTTTGTGATTAACTGGGCCAGATAGTCGATCTCGTCTATTACAAATATCATGTTGAGGCTGTTTTTGTCAATGCGGTCAAGCAGCCTTTTGAAGACCTCGCCTGTTGCCAGACCCGTCATCGGCAGCTCTTTTTCATCAAGCCCTAACTGCCTGCCGGCGCTTATCAGCAGGCCGGTGGTGGTGGATTCGTTTTTTGCGTTGGTGTATATGAGTTTGGTTGGAAATTTTGATTGGTCTACCCGCTCTTGTATTTTGGAGATTATTTTTTTGACCACCAGGGTCTTGCCTGTTCCTGGCTTGCCATAGACTAGGAGGTTGGAGGGTTTGGAGTGTTTTAGTATCGGAAGGAGGGATTGGGTCACCTTTTTCTGCTCTGCATCCCTGTGGAAGATGGTGTTGGGAATGTGTGTAAAATGAAGGATGCTTCTGTCTTTGAGTATTGATTTGCCGTCTTTGGCCGAGTCGATGATCTGGTCTACTGGGTCAGACACACCCACACACCTTTGTTTCTACTCTTTTCATACCCATGTCTGAATTAGAAGTGTATAGGACTGAATAATAACTCTAGTTTAGTTTGTAATTAATTATTTTTAGTTTAGGTATTTTCTAAAAAAAAAAAATAAAAAAAGACAGAGTGGAAAGAGTGGTGTGTGGGTTCTGCCAGCCACGCCTGCAGGTTAACAAGATGTTAACCAAATGTTAAGAAACATCCCAAAAACCCCATTTTGACCCCTTTATTTCTACTCTAGGCACGAATCTGGGTGTTAACACTGTGAATATGGTCATTTTGACCCCTTTATTTCTACTCTAGGCACAAAAACCTCAACCAGAGGGGCTCAGAGATGGTACCTGCCTGTTAACAACAGAAACAGACCTAGGCGTGGGCTAGGCAGTCAACATTAACAACTTCTGCAGTTAACAAACTTCCTTGGATCCTTTAAACTATTAACATAAAGCCTTCTAGATCTCCAAAATGGCAAAAAAACGCATCAGGATAGACATGCAGGACCAGAGCGGTGCCTCTTACAACCTGAAACTCGAGGGCAACATAACCAGGGAAAAGATGCTAAAGGTCTTTGAGATGATGGATCTGATAAACATCGAGGAGAACGACCAAGAGACCCCCACCCCAAACTCTGTAGGCTCCAAGATATGGCACGTGGTAGACAAGTTCTTCCCAATGGGCAAATTCACATCTACAAACATACTAGAAAAGTTTGAAGACGAGTTCAACGAGCCTGTAAAACTGAGTGTGATCTCGACTTATCTGTCGCGATTCTCGGCAAGAGGCAGGGTTGGCAGGACTCGAACCGGCAGGGAATGGACGTATCAGACGATCAAAATACCCCAAAGGCACCAATAATCACACTATGATATGGTTACCTTTCTTACGACCAACTGATCCCCTCTCAGAACCACCTTGACGTATTCTCCCTTTTGAATATCCATGTATTTCCTGAACTGTTTTGGGATGGATATGGTGCCTGCAGAGGTGATCTTGACCAGCACTCCCATTTCTTCTTCGGACATTTGATTATTAATCATAATATAGAGAATTTAATAATTTCGAATTGTAATAATTCATAATAAAATCATCTTATCTTGGCTTAAAATCACCCAAAACACACAACACAAAGAACCCCGAACCGCCCCCGAAACACATCATGCGGCAATCGGGTCGACCTGGCGATCACCTGCCCGCGCCCTGCCTTTTTTGGTAATCGAGTAGGTGTATGGCTTTGTCACCGTGTTTCTCTCTACAAAGCCCTCCTCGAACAACCTCTTCATCAGACGTGATATGTGCTCCCGGCTTTTGCCTAATGTGACCTGTATGTCACGTGATGTCATAGCTTTGTCTGTGATTAGATGCAACACATGGTCTGTGGGGTTTAGGTGGCTGGCCACCTGAACGCGTGGTGCCCGCTCTGCCTTTTCAGGCACGATCCTAGGCGTCTCCGGTGCTGCCTCCTGCACCCTGTCTGCAGCCAGTCTCCCAAGAAGCTCCTTTAGCCCCACGGAATCATCCGTCTTTTGTTCCACACCCTGAATCTCCATGGCATCCAGACGTATCTTCATATCAATTAACTGCCTTTCATAGTATTCGAGCCTCTCGTCAGGCATGGCAGACGTCTTGCTTCCCGACCTGATGTGTGGGCGCGCCTTGTAGAACAGATACAGCGCTCCCAGGCCTCCCAGAAACGCCAGAATCACACTCAAAATCACGTCAAGATCCGGAATCTCTACCAACATCACAAAATTTACACACATGTTGTGATTTATTGTGATTGAACAATATTATTTCACACTTTAGATGAACATACTCACACACACAATCACACACATCTTCATGCCGACATACTCACACACATCACATCTTACACGCACGGCGGACCAGCCTGTCTATCACATCAATGACATCTGCCTCCCTTTCTGGAAAGAAATCACTGCTACTTATCACACTAACCTGTTCGGAGAGCTTTGATATCACATCAATATCATCAGGCAAAAGTATGCCCAAACTGCGTAAAAGCACGACTGTATAGAAGAATGAGACTAGTTTCTCCCTAGACTGCCCCACCTGCCTGTAATACGCACCCTTTGTGATGGAAAATTCAGAGCTAAGAAGATCCTTCTGATTTAAAATAATTTCAATTTGCCTCTCTGTAAACAGCGATTTTTTGATAATTTTACGTACAATGTTGTTAAAATTGGGTTCAACCGACTCGTCCATAGCTATACAACTCTGTATGTTGGTACTCCAATTAAACTTTAAAACGACACCTACAAACTCACCTCATGGCTGGAGACAAGGTGGAGTCATTCCTAAAGTCCGAGTTGAAGAAGAAAAAGGCACTGCTGTTCGTACTGATTGACTCTGAAGTATCTGATCCCGGCGCATCAGGCAGGCTTGCGCGGGATGTGGAGCGGGCCGGCGCTTCTGCAATCCTAGTGGGTGGCTCATCTGCCACCGACCAGATCGAGATGGCGCGCGTGGTAAAGGGTATCAAAAAAGGAACAAAGATTCCCGTAATCCTCTTTCCCGGAAACGTGACCGGCGTCGTGCCTGATGCAGACGCGATCCTGTTTAGCTCACTGATGAACTCGGAGAATCCATACTTTATCTCCCAGGCGCAGGCTCTGGGGGCTCCAAACGTCCTCAAGTTCGGCCTCGAGCCGCTCCCCACCGCATATCTGGTAATAGGCGAGGGAACGTCCGCATGGTTTGTAGGCTCTGCGCGGGGAATCCCATTCGAAAAACCAAAGATTGCCGCAGCGTACGCCCTCGCGGCACAGTTTCTTGGCATGAGGTTCGTATATCTGGAAGCAGGCTCTGGAGCAAGGACATCTGTCACGCCAGAGATGGTCCGGACCGTCAGGCGCACGTTTGACGGGTTTCTGATAGTGGGCGGCGGCATCCGGGATGCCAAGACTGCCAAAAGCCTGGTCAGGGCAGGAGCCGACGCCCTAGTCATCGGCACGCTGCTTGAAAAAGGCGCCAGTATTAAAAAACTCCAGACCATCGCAAAGGCAATCAGAGACAGATAGCAGCCTGCAAAATCTATATGCGTGCCCCGCACCATTTATTGAGTAATGTCTGAAGACGACACAGCCTCCCGCATGAAAAACATCCCCATGCCTGACTATTACCGAAAGTATTACTCTGATCTCTCGTCTGAAACGCACCAAATCTATGCGAGGGCGGCGGAGGCAAAATCCGCCCTGGTGGACTCGTCAGGCTCGATAGAGCCCAAGATTGCCTTTGATGTGGCCGACCGGGTCTCCAAAATGCACGATATAGACATAGCCAAGCCCCTGAGGCTCCTCTTGGCCAGACACGGCAAGGAGCTCTCCGCGCTAATACTTGCCAAAGAGATCGCCCTCGGCAAGTACTTGCCTGCCGATGCCACCCTGGAGGAAAAACTGGATCTTGCTGTCCGGGTGGGTCTGGCCATAGTCACAGAGGGGGTGACCATAGCCCCCCTGCAGGGAATCAGCGAGGTAAAGATAAAAAAGAACAAGGACGGCAGCGAGTACCTCTCGGTATCGATTGCCGGCCCCATGAGATCTGCAGGAGGCACCGAATCGGCCGTGACGATGCTCATTGCCGACCACGTCAGAAAGGCGGCCGGACTCTCAAAATTTCAGGCCAACTGCTTTGATGACGAGACCGGCAGGTTCGTCGAGGAGCTCAGACTCTATGAGAGGGAGGCAAACTTTCAGTTCCACATACGCGATGAGGACATCGAGCACGTGATCTCCAACCTGCCAGTAGAGCTTGACGGGGTGGACACGGATCCGATAGAGGTGGTAAACCACAGGGCCATGACGCGCATAAAGACGGACAGGGTCCGGGGCGGAGCCCTGCGCGTCCTCAACGACGGGCTGATCGGAAGATCCAAAAAACTCCTGAAAAGAATCGAGGACTATAAGCTTGACGGATGGGAGTGGCTCGGCGACCTCAAGGACGCGGTGCAGACAGGCGAGGATCACGAGGATGCGGGAGCAAAGAGGATGCGCGAGGTGATTGCCGGCAGATCCGTGCTGTCTGTTCCAAAGAGGCTTGGCGGGTTCCGGCTCAGATACGGAAGGTCATGCAACACCGGCTTTGCCGCAGTAGGCATTCATCCGGCAGTGGCAGAGATACTGGATCACACAATCGTCGTCGGAACACAGATCAAGACGGACATCCCCGGCAAGGGAGCTACTATCGCCTTTGTAGACACGATTGACACGCCGACTGTCCGGCTGACAGACGGCAGCGTCGTACGGATCAGGGATGTGAAACACGGACTGGAGATCAAAAACAGGATCGAAAGGATTCTGCATCTTGGGGACATTCTGATCTCGTTTGGGGATTTTTTAGAGAACAACGCCCGGATGGTTCCGACCGGATACGTAGAAGAGTTCTGGGAGGCAGAGCTACGACATCTGGCAGGCTCTGATGACAGATTTGCCGGGTTTCTCAAAAAGACGCCCACTGCAGGCGAGGCACTACAACTCTCACTTGACTCTGGGGTGCCGCTGCATCCGAAATACCTGTACTTTTGGGACATGATCACGCCTGACGAGCTTGCCCTGCTGCTTGAGCCGCAAAAGGCGACAGGCACCCGCACAGAGTATCCGGCAGGTACCAAAAAGATACTGGAGAAACTCGGAGTTCCACACACGGTAAGCGGGGAGACAGTAATCCTGGCAGAGACGGAGGCCGGGATCTTTTACAGCCTGCTGTTCAAAAAAAGGCCGGCACCTGGCGCGGCATCCATACTAGATGCCATCTCCGAGGCCTCTGGAATCCTGATCAGACCCAAATTCTCCACATCCGTCGGAGTCCGCATTGGCAGGCCCGAAAAGGCCGCTCCCCGGCTTATGAAGCCGCCCACCCACGTGCTGTTCCCAGTAGGCAGCAAGGGCGGCGCGACCCGGGATCTTCTAAAGGCATCAAGGACGGAGGACTTTTTCACAAACATCTCCAACAGACGCTGTTCCGAATGCGGAACCCTCTCCCTTGGCATCAGGTGTCCCAAATGTAAAACCAAGACCGTCATGTCCTACGTGTGCGCAAGATGCAAGAGGGCGCCAAAGGGGTCGCGCTGTGAGGAATGCGGGCGCAAGGCAACCGGGTACACGTACCAAAAGTTCCCATTAAAGACGGAGCTGGTTCAGGCCCAAGAGCGGATTGGCATCCGCGCCCAAGAACCCTTCAAGGGAGTCAAGGATCTCATCAACCAGGACAGGGTCGCCGAGCCGCTTGAAAAGGGCCTTGTGCGCCAAAGC
The DNA here is from genome assembly GCA_003724285.1 of Nitrosopumilus sp. H13. GTDB lineage: Archaea > Thermoproteota > Nitrososphaeria > Nitrososphaerales > Nitrosopumilaceae > Nitrosopumilus. The sequence goes on from RHFB01000064.1 coordinate 14,118, forward strand.
TACGGACTCTCCGTATTCAAGGACGGGACTGTCAGGTTTGATGCGACAAACTCGCCTCTTACCCAGTTCAAGCCGTCATGGATAGGCACGCCGGTGGAAAAACTGCGCGAGATGGGATACCTGCATGATGTAGACGGCAGGCAGCTTGAGGATCCTGATCAGACAGTCGAGCTGTTCATGCAAGACGTGATAATCCCGTATGAAAGCGGCTCGTACCTGACCTCCACCTCCAAGTATATCGACATGCTCTTGAAAAAATTTTATGGTAAAAAGCCGTTTTACTGCGTAAGGACCCCCGAGGAGCTCATAGGCCACCTGGTAATCGGCCTGGCGCCGCACACGTCCGTGGGCATAGTGGGACGGATAGTGGGGTACACGGAGACGCATGTCTGCTTTGGAACCCCCAACTGGCACTCTGCAAAGAGGCGGGATGCCGACGGAGACGCCGACTCGATAATGCTCCTGATGGATGGCCTGCTGAACTTTTCAAGGCAGTTTCTCTCCGACAGAATCGGGGGGCTGATGGACGCCCCGCTGATCGTGCAGCCGCTGGTTATGCCGCACGAGTCCCAGTCGCAGGCGCACAACCTCGAGGTAACAAAGTCGCTGCCGCTAGAGTTCTTCAAATCCACACTGATGCGGCCCAAGGCGTCTGACATCTCTTCTGTAGAGATGATAAAGTCGCGCCTGGAGACGGAGAGGCAGTTCTACGACTATTTCTTCACACATCTGACATCGTCTCTGACCACGTCAAGGTCGCGCAGCGCATATTCGACCCTCGGCTCCATGCTTGACAAGTTTGACATGCAGATAAAAAACGCAGAGCTGATCGACGTAGTGAACACATCTGAGATCGTCTCAAACGTCATCTCGACCCACCTGGTTCCGGACATAATGGGGAACCTCAGGGCGTACGCGCGGCAAAAGTTCAGATGCACCGGCTGCGGCACGTCATACAGGCGCATGCCCCTTATCCAGACATGTGTGTGCGGTCGCGATCTCATCCCGACCATAACGCGCCCGTCGGTGGAAAAATATCTCAAGCTTGCAAAGAGGCTTGTCGACAAGTACGACGTGGGGACGTACCAGCGCGGAAGAATCCACGCGCTCTCCGACGAGATCGAACTGGTGTTTGGCAAGAGCACCGGTGATCAGGCGCTCCTTACCGACTATTGACTATCTCAGCCTCACGTACTCGTAGGCGCCAAGCCTGCTATCAAAACAGAACCTGACCTTTTGGTAGTTTTTTCTGAGCGCCTTTATCCTTGGCAGCAGTTTTTTTGGATCCTTTTTTTCAATGATCACCTGCCTTATCAGGCCGGCAATCTCCTGCATCTGGTCCTTTTTCATCCCGAGCCTGGTGATCTCAGAGACACCCAGCCTGATCCCTCCGGGATGAAAATAGTTCCTTCCCGCCTTTATGTCTCCGGGGATCAGCTGCCTGTTTACAATGATGTTGGCCTTTTCAAGATCTGCCTCCACCTTGCCGCCGTCAGAGTAGTCAAGCACATTGACTGCTATCTGGTGTGACTTTGTAAACCCCCTGCTCTCCCCCAGCACCTTGAATCCCGCGTCACTTAGGGCCACTGCAAGCGTCTTTGCGTTTTTTATGACCTGGTCTGCATACGCCTTGCCAAACTCGAGCGCCTCTGCAAACGCGACTGCCTTTGCTGCCATGTTGTTGATGTGGTGGCTGCTCGTAAGTCCCGGGAATACCGCCTTTTTGATCGGCTCGGCGTGCTCTTCGGATCCCAGAACCAGCCCCCCCTGCGGGCCAAACAGCGTCTTGTGCGTGCTCATAGTCATCGTGTCTGCCCCCTCGCGCATCGGGTTCTGAAACCTGCCCCCCGCAATCAGTCCCGCAACATGAGCAGCGTCATAGTTGATGTGCATGCCGAACCCTTTCAGAAAATCCGACAGCTCCCTGACAGGGTGCGGAAACAAAAACAGCGAGCCGCCAAACATTGCAATTTTGGGCAAGCGTCCGGCCTTTTTGAGCTCGGCCACCTTTTTCTTTGTCTTGTCGACATCGATGGTCATCTCCTGCGCATCAAACGGATAAAACTCGATCTCGAGCCCGTGAACCAGGCCCGCGGTCCCAGAGTGCTCTTTTTTGCCATGTGAGATGTGGCCCCCGGCGGGGATCGACGGCGCCAGCATTATGTCCCCGGGATTCGAGAACGCCGAATACACCGCAAGGTTTGCAACCACGCCGGAGATGGGACGCACGTCTGCAAACCTTGCCTTGTAGAGCCTTTTTGCAAGTTTCATGCATTCAAACTCTACATCATCTATGTATGAGCACCCCGCATACACGCGTTCCCCGGGCCAGCCCTCGGCGTACCTGTTTCCAAAGTCCGAGACTATCGCCTCCCGGACCGCCGGACTGGGAATGTTCTCGCTTGCGATGAGCGGGATAGAGTTTGCAAACCACCCGTGATGTTCTTTTAACTTTGCGAAAATTTTTTTGTAGGACTCTTTTTGTGATCCTGCCATGTCCTAGAGCCTGATTTTCCCAATTTAAAAACACCGCTTGGATCCCAAGGTCGCCCGGTGATCTGGAAGGTATAAAAAGGGATCTGGGATGTCCGCATCTATGGGAATGCAGGCAACCTCCAAGGGCAACATGCCTGTAGTGTTGCTAAAAGAGGGAGGCACGGAGACCAAGGGCCGTGACGCGCAAAAAAACAACATTGCAGCAGCAAAGATCATAGCCGAGATAATCCACACCAGCCTCGGCCCGCGCGGCATGGACAAGATGCTGGTGGACTCGCTTGGTGATGTTACGATTACAAACGACGGAGCTACCATACTAAAGGAGATCGACGTGCAGCACCCGGCCGCAAAGATGCTAGTAGAGATATCAAAGACCACCGACAACGAGGTGGGCGACGGCACTACGTCTGCAGTGGTGCTTGCAGGGGCCCTGCTAGAGCACGCCGAGTTCCTCATTGATCAGGACGTTCATCCGACCATCATAGTAGACGGGTATAGAAAGGCCGGAAAAAAGGCAAAACAGTTCCTTGAGGCCATTGCAGACACGGTGGCTGCAAACGACAAGGCCGTACTTACAAAGGTGGCAAAGACGTCCATGCAGACAAAGCTTGTCAGAAAGGACTCCGCCCAGCTTGCAGACATTGTTGTAAGATCCGTAATATCCGTATCCGAAAAGAGCGGCGAGGGCTATGATGTAGACATTGACGACATAAAGGTGGAGAAAAAGGCCGGCGGCTCGATAAAGGACTCGACGATAATCCAAGGTATAGTGCTAGACAAGGAGGTGGTACATGGGGGGATGCCAAGGCGCGTAGGTGACGCCAAGATTGCGCTCATCAACACGGCGCTTGAGATCAGCAAGACGGAGACTGATGCAAAGATCAACATTTCAAACCCGCAGCAGCTAAAGTCGTTCCTTGACGAGGAGAACAAGATGCTAAAGATGATGGTAGACAAGGTGATCGGCTCTGGTGCAAACGTGGTCCTGTGCCAAAAGGGCATTGATGACATGGCGCAGCATTATCTTGCAAAGGCGGGCATCATTGCTGTGCGGAGGATAAAGGAGAGCGATCTTACAAAGCTTGCAAAGGCGACTGGCGCCAGGATAGTGACAAACCTTGATGATCTCTTTGAAAAGGATCTCGGCAGCGCAGAGACCGTGGAGGAGAGAAAGATCGAAGAGGACAAGTGGGTGTTCGTAGAGGGATGCAAGCACCCAAAATCTGTCACACTGCTGCTTCGCGGAGGCTCGCAGAGGGTGGTAGACGAGGTGGAGCGCTCTGTGCATGATGCGCTCATGGTGGTAAGGGACGTGATTCTAAAGCCGGAGATCGTTGCAGGAGGCGGCGCGCCAGAGACGTTTGCTGCCACAAAGCTGAGGGGCTGGGCAAAGTCCCTAGAGGGCAGGGAGCAGCTGGCCGCAGAAAAGTTTGCAGACGCCCTCGAGACGATTCCGCTCACACTTGCAGAGAACGCCGGGATGGATCCCATTGATACACTCACACTGTTGCGCTCAAAGCAGCAAAAGGGGGAGAAATGGACCGGCATTGACGTGATGAAGGGCAAGATCTCCAACATGAAGTCAAGCGACATCGTCGAGCCGCTTGTAGTAAAGCTGCAGATAGTGTCTGCATCCACAGAGGCAGCATGCATGATACTGAGAATTGATGATGTGATTGCAACACAAAAGTCCGCAGGCGGCCCGCCCGGCGGAGGCGAGGAAGGCGGCATGCCACCAGGAATGGGAGGTATGGGAGGCATGCCCGGAATGGGCGGAATGCCCGGCATGATGTAATTGTCTGCTGATCCTGATTACGAGATACGATGAACGGCATGATATCAAAACTCCTCATCTCCAGCTTCAAGTACGTCTACATAGTGGTCTTCTTTGCCCTGCTCTCTGCAATATTCTACCCCATACTCAACAATGACAGGCACCTTGTAGTCAGTATTACGGGAATCCTGACGCTTTTGTTCAGCCTGATCGGGGGAATCCTGCTGTACAAGGCAGCCACCTCTAGCAGGCGGCGCGGAATATTCCTGGGCGCAGGTCTGGGGATCTTGGCGCTCGCGCTATTTGAGGTATTCAACCTGACCGGAAGAGTGCGCCTGCCGTTTTAGACGTCAAAGTACAGATAGAACTCGTGCGGATGCGGCCTGATGGCTATCTCGCGCTGGTCCCTTCTCTCAAGCTCTATGATCTTGTCTATTACGTCGTTGGTATAGATGGTATTGAGGAACTTTCTGTCACTCTCCAGGGTGTCGAGCGCCTCGCCCAGGCTCTTTGGCAGGACGCCAATGCCCCTCTCGGCCCTGTCTGACTTTGTCATCTTGAAAATGTCGTCGCGGACCTGGTCTCCGGGATCCATCTTTTTCTTAAGCCCGTCCATTCCGGCTGCCGTAACTGCGGCAAAGGCAAGATACGGGTTTGAGGACGGATCAGGGGCCCTGAATTCGAGCCTCTTGAGGTGGGCATACTCTTTTCCCTTGAGGTGCTTTGGAACCCTGACTATGGCCGAGCGGTTTCCAGAGCTCCACGCAATGTACGCGGGAGCCTCGTATCCGGGCACGAGCCTGTGGTACGAGTTTGTGGTGGGATTGCAGATTGCCGAGAGAGCCTTTGCGTGGCTGATTATCCCGCCGCAAAAGTACCTCGCAGTCTGGCTCAGCTCTATCTCGTCGTCTGGATCGTAAAATATGTTTTTCTTTCCCTTCCACAGGCTTACGTTGATGTGCATCCCCGACCCCGAGTCCATTGCTATGGGCTTTGGCATCATGGTCGCGACCTTGCCGTATTTTTTTGCAATGTTTCTGATTACATACTTGTAGGACTGGGCCGCGTCTGCGGCGTTGGTGAGATGATCATACCTTATGTCAATCTCACACTGTCCGGCAGTAGCCACCTCGTGGTGGTGATTATCACACAGTATTCCAAAGCTGCTATTTAGTATGTTGACGCACTCGTTTCTGTACGGAGTCAGCGTGTCTGAGGGGGTGCTCGGATAGTATCCCTCCTGCAGTCCCATCGGATACCCGTTGCCGTCCTGGCTCCACGGGGCCTCCTTTGATTCAATCGAGTACGACTGTCCCTTGTACGGGGTCAGCACGTCCCAGTTGACCTTGTCAAACACAAAAAACTCTACCTCCGGACCCCACGTGCTATAGTCAAAGCCCTGCGTCTTGACGTACTCTTCTGCCTTTTGCGCTATTCCCCTTGGATCCCTTGAGAGTCTTCCCCTGTCCTCCCCCCAGTACACGTCGCACAGGAGCCTGGCTGTGCGGTTCTCTGTCATCCAGGGAATTATCGCAAACGTGTTTGGATCCGGCTTGAGTATCAGATCCGAATCGTCAATGCTGGTAAAGCCGACTATCGACGAGCCGTCAAGCTTTGGCAGACCGTCGCGCATCTGCTCGGGGGTAAACGTGTCAGTGGATATGGTCGTGTGGTGAAAGTGGCCCGTAAGACCCGTAAACTGCAGATCTATGAACTTGATATTCTCGTGCTGAATTCTCGAAAAGACCTCGTCAGGCGAATATGTTATCGGGATCGCCTTTCCATGGCTGACTTTATAGGGCAATTACACTTCAAACACAAATACTTCTATCATTTAAGGATTGGGTAGATGGCTGAGAC
>RHFB01000075.1 GCA_003724285.1 Nitrosopumilus sp. H13
GTTAAATTAGGTTGGTTTGTTTGATTCAAGACAGATAACTATTCGAGAATAATTCAAAAAACCCCTGAAAACCAATCATATTTTACAGCCGAACCTATTACAGTGAAACCACTCACTAACGCACCAGTGCAACGGACAAAAACGGTAATATGACAGGCGCGGGGATGGATTACATTGGCAACTAGCTTGGAACTGAGAAAAAAAATTGTGGACATTAGATGCTTCAAAAAGGACTATGTGATACCCGACCGGCTGGAGATCGGAGCCGTCATGCACGGCTTTAGAAACAACTCGTGGCACATAGACAAGATACCATCAGAGGTCATGAGGGATCTAAGGGAAGCATATCCAGAGCATTTTCCATGAGTCGCTGGAGTAACCTTGACCCGCCTTAGCCCCCCTACTTTCTTTCGACAAAACGGGTTTTAATTTCTGATAATTCCTGACGGCTCTGGCGCTTCCAACTACAGGTCAGGCTATTGGTCTTGGAATCCCATCATGATATGAGCTAGTCGTTTTCTCATGTGTGGCGGCGCGCCTAGTCACAGAGTGGACTATCTCGGCCGGATCGTGCGCACTGCCATCACGACTCCCAGTGGAATCAGGACAGCACCCATCGCAGGTACAGCATGCACGGCCCACCAGTAGAGTTCCACCGAATCGAACACATACGTGCCGATGACTGCGCTCACTACATGTAATGCGACCGCTGGCAGGCATCCGATCCCGATCACCATCATACACGCGCCCACAAACCTCTCGCGCAAGAGGATCCTGTACCCGATGACAAGCAGCGCAGGGCACAGCACGATGCCGATCGGGCCAAGGGTCAAGGCGGTGTAAACGTTGAAGCCCGGCTCCAGCCCGAGCTCCGGATAGTACTCTGGGATCTTTTCGAGAAAAAAGACCCACAAAAACAGGAATCCGACCAGAATCATGCAGATTCCAAGGAACCTTTTTCCAGGTGCGCCACCCACTGCAAGCCCCGCTACTAACACAGAACCGGCGGCAAGTCCCGCTACCAGCACCGAGCCATCGACAAACCCGACATGTCTGTCAAAAAAAAAACTGCTCGCCTATAATAAACATGTTAAAAAACAGGATCGGTCCCCCCACCAGACCCATACAGATTCTTACTTGCTTGCCGACAGCCAAATTTTTTATCATACATCACACCTCAACATGCATGTGCGTGAAAGATTCAAGAGATTTTGCATGTGATGTTTCATGAGTGGGACGACCATTTTCATGTCTGTGTATGGCCCTGCTAGTTTATAACTATTATTTTCATTCCAAATAGCTGGAATGAATATATAAAGACCTATTTTTTATTCCTACTGCAATCGCCTCCAAGATCCAGAACATGGAAAAAAGTGGTACGTCCTGCTTATATGCAAAGGAGCGGTATGGATGGTATGGTTCAGAAACTGGAGCTCCCGGTGGTCATCCTGATGGCACCGATAATTCCAGTCGGAGCGGAGTTTGCCCGGTGAGGAGCATAGACAAGTTGCTCTTGACTGCATCCGTAATGGCGGCGCTGATCCTCATATCGGTCAACTACCAGGGACTGTCAGACTTTGCAGAACGCCGGGTCTTGAGCGGCCCCTACCTGCCCATAGCTGGTCTGGAGCCCGTGTTCGAGCCGCGACTGATAGAGCCGCTTGCTGACCGCCCCAGGATCGAGTACCCGGCATTCACAGAGATGGGCTATTCCCACGCAGAGTACAACCCCGAAGACGGCTCTGTCACCCTGACTTATGACGACACGTACTTTGGATCCCACGGCATGCACCTTGGCTACCCTGTATCACGCAGCGGGCTGGTCCACACGCAGACGTACCAGGTGGGCCAGACGTTTGCCTACGCGTGCGCGGAGAGCGACGGGTACACAAAGGTGGGCCTCTTCCAGTACAGGGGGGCAGGCTCGTTCCACGGGGCCACCACGCTGCGGCTGGTCCATTTTGAGCTGAGGGCGCCCGATACCGTTCCCTGCGAGTTCCCGGAATATCTCAAGAATACGGTGGACGTATACGACGCCGGCTGGTTTGACGACGCGTACGACCTCGAGCCGTACGGCGGGCCCCCCGAGGGGGCAACTGACTATGAGACAGGGTACGTGCTGCCCGTAAGGCACATGGTGTTAACGCTCCCGTTTGCGGTGGATCCCATACCGCTAGATCCCGGGCCCCAGGTCAGGATCTCCGCAGTAGAGACGGCGACTCTCAACCCCGACGGCTCGATCACGATGGTCCATACCAAACGGGGTGCCGGGGATGCAGAGCCTCCGGCGGAGATCACGAGGACGTACATGCCCGGCCAGTCGTTCGTGTCGAGTTGCTCCGAGGAGGGCGATACTACGCACCTGCGCGTGAGACAGTACCGGGGAACCGAGACGCTCCCGGGTCTAGACGGTCCGGCCCTGATGATCGGCTTTTTCGGGGGATACACAAAGGCGCCCATACCGTGCTCCTATCCGGACTATGTCACGGATCTAGTCGATGTGGTGGATGTGGGACGGCTTGACCGCCACTACGACATGGAGTATTGGCAGTGATGGTAGCAGCAATAGCAGGCGTTGTGGCGCTGTCCGGGTCTGGTATCCGGCTATTAGTGCTGGGACTGGATTACGATCTGCTTTTAGACGGGTCTGCAGTCTGAGAATCTATCATTACAGAGCCGCCTTCTGCATACGTGCCGATCATGGTCCATGCCCCGTCCCTGATGCTCATTACCTCATAGTCGGCGCCCGCCAGATCTCCTGCCTCGTTGAGCTTTATGTCGCCTAGCGCCCCGACGTACGAGTCTGCCACGCGCGGGATCGCCGCCTTTACCTGCCCGGGATCGACTCCTGCAGACTCGATTGCAAGGCCCAGGACCCATATGGAATCATACGCAGAATACACGTATGCCGGCGGGGTCCGGCCGAGCCTCTCTAGCGCGTGATCCCGGATGGACTCGTACACCGGGTTGTCGCCTGCGGCTATCTGTAGCGCCGTAAACCTGACAGAGTGCGCAAACTCTGATGCCACGCGGTCATCAAGCAGGCTGCTGCGCCCCGCGTTTGCATTCGTGCCAAACCACCTTGTCTCATTTAGCAGCTCATAGTCTGATGCCGTCTGGAAGAATAATGTGACCTCGTCAAATCCGAGGAATACCACGGCAACTGCGTCAAGCCCCACGTCGTCTGCAAGCAGCTCCACCTTTTCTGCCAGAATCGAGACGGACACAGAAAAGTCCGGCGTGTCAGGCACGTACCTTATCCCCTCGTCCACCCTTCCTCCGAGATCCTCAAACGATCCTGCGACTGTCTCGCGCAACCCGTCGCCCCACGTGTCGCCCCGCCACACCGGGATCACCGCCTTTATGCCCTCGTGTGCCATCAGGCGCGCAAGCGCGGGGCCGAGGTGGCTGTGGTCGAGGTTCATGCGGAATATGCCGTCGCCGGGGATGGCAAGGGACGGGTCATTAGAGCAGCAGCTGACTATTACCATGTCGTTGGAATCGGCATACCCCTTGACGTGCCTGATCTCCGCGCTGCTCAGCGGGCCAAAGACCAAGTCTATGCCGCGCGCCTTGAGGGACGTCATCTTTTCGAGCGCAACCACGGGGCGGGTGGTAGAGTCTTCTACTGTCATCTCTAGGCGCCACGGCCTGCCCTCTTCTTCCAGATACGAATTGAACTCGTCTAGGGCAAACCTGCTTGCGACAAGTATGTCCTCGCCCAAGCTTGAGAGGTCTCCGCTGACCGGCACGATTGCCCCTATCTGTGTAACCTGCCCCTCGTCCTGTGGGGCGGGGGCGGCAAGCGCCAGGGACAGGGCGACGATAATTACCAGCCCGATCAGGACATATCCGAGTCTTGATCGCGCCATGAATAGCTGCTGAATGGCCGTAAATTTATCCCTACGTATGGGCGAAACAATTTTGAATACCCTTCTCGTCAGGCATGGATATGGACAAGGACGTAGTCGACGACGTAAACGCCCTGCTAAAGCTGGGCGTGGGTGACGCATACAGGCTCGAGCACATAAAGCAGTCATACATGCAAAACAAGACCGTCTGGATTACCGACAGCAATTATCTGCAAAAGCTCAAGGACAAGTACCTTGCCAGGCAGGCAGAAGAGATTCCGCAGGAGGAGGAGGAGGAAGACGGCAGAATTCACTGCTGGAAGTGCGGAAGAAAGATAAATCTGGATGCGAACTTTTGCATGGCGTGCGGCTCTGCCCTGTTTGAGGTCGGCACGGAGGCGCAGAGAGTCGAGAGGCCCGCCGTGCCAGAGGACGCAGGAAAAAAGGGCAGGAGCTTGAAGATTCCGATTCTCATCTGCATTCCGCTGGTAATAGTCCTGGCCCTCGGCGGAGGATACTATGCAGGCGCGTTTGATGCATACCTTGACAGCCAGACGGTAGACACGCTGGCGCCGGATGCAAAGCCTGCAGATGCGCCAGACGCAAAGATTGCAGATGCGCCTGATGCAAAGCCCGCAGATCCCTCGGATCCCGCCTCAAAGTGCGGCCCGGGACTGGTGCTAGACAAGGGTACAAACTCGTGCGTACTGGCGCCTGCAGACAACTCAAAGTGCGGCCCGGGAACCATATATGACGAGGATTCAAACTCGTGCGTACTGGGATGAGCACCGCAGGCGATCAGTTAAATTAGATCACGCAGGAGTATGGTCATGAAGGCCAGATTTAACGGGAAATGCGTGGAATGCGGCGAGTCCATAAAGGTAGGCAAGGAGATAGTAAAGAACTCCAAGGAGCAGTGGGTGCACAAGGCGTGCTCAGATATAGAAGACCAGCTTCCATAGACAGATAAATTTATAACAAATTTTTTAAACTAGTAGAAACGAGGAGAATGTGATGAAGGCAGAATTCGTGCTCTTGATGGTCTCGGCAGCACTAGTGGCAATGCTTGTCCCGGGAGCGGCAGCAGACCAGCCCAAGGACGCAGTCATCGTGACTCCGATAAACGAGGAGATCAGCCTAAAGCAGACCAGCATTACGATGATCATCCCAGAGGAGAACAAGCTCGTGTGGGGGTATGTGAGGGGCGGCCCGTCAGAGTATGTAGAGAGGTACCCGGTGATAATCCAGTTCCTCCAGGATGAAGAGCCGGTGCACGTGGCCCAGATAGATGTAAAGGGAGACGGCTCTTATGACTACAAGTTCAGGGTCAAAAGCACGGATCTTGCAACCGGCGAGACATATGACATATTCCACGGCAAGTACACGGTAAAGGTATTCAGGGTAGTTCCAAACGCAGACAGCATTGCATAAAAAGGCAATATAGGGAATACTAGCATTCATTGCATATCATTTAGTTCTGTAGACGGGCGTGGATTTGTGATCTAAAGGGCGGTTGGCGCGCATGTGCCACCAAGTTTGCATAATCTATCATATACACATCTGGCAAGGGGGGGGGGCTATCTCAGATCTTCTTGCTCTCTGACAAATCGGGTACCCGTCTCCGGGATTTGTGCCGGGGCCAATGCTGATCTCGTCTTCGCTGTCAGGGCCGTCTCCGGATTCTGCGCCAAATCCGCGTCTTGCGTTATTGCGCTCTGCCTGCTTGGCATACTCGTAGAGAAACAGGAAAAAGAGAAACGCCAGGCCCGTCACGTGCGGAGGCAGTACTAGCAGAACAAGTCCAAAGATTACCAGCAGCTTTGTGCCCGCGCTTGTACTGTCTGGTTTCATTTGATCGCCCTGCATGGAAATATGGACGGCGCTGTCTCAGATTCCAATACGGCGCATATCACGCACAAGTATAAAACATGACCGAACGATTCATCACTGCATTACTTTGAGCTGCTTGTGCCCGCCGCCGGGTTCGGCAGTACGGAGCGCCTTTGCCCCATCAATCCTAGACGAGAGCACATAGTACGCCCCCAGGGATACGAGGCACAGAAACGAGGTGACCGGGCTCAGTATCATTAGCAGCGTTCCAAACGCAAACGACGCGACATACTTTGGCTTCAACGTACGGCATGACATCGGCTAGTATAAAGGACTTTTGTATGATCGGGCCGCCCATACGCATTGATTTTTTAAGTGGCACAAAAGCCCGGACGTATGGCGTACAGTCTTGGAGGATGGGATCTCTCGGGGCTTGCAGGGGGCTCGGACGGGCCAGAGCTCCAGAGGCATGTGCGCAGGATAGAGCGTGGCGCAAAAAAGTTCCGAAAGCTTGAGGCTGGCCTAAAGCCCTCAATGTCGCCTAAAAAATTCATGGACATGGTGCGCCAGACAGAAAAGATATCAGAGCAGATGGGTGTTGTGGGCAGCTATGCGTCCCTTGCATACTCTGCAGACACGCAGTCAGACGAGGCAACGTCGCTGCTTACCAGGATCTCAAAGCTCGGGGCAGAGATAGCAAACCAGACGCTCTTTTTTGATCTGTGGTGGAAGACGCAGGTGGACCAAAAGAACGCGGCAAGGCTTGCAAAAGGTGCAGGCGAGCTTGCCGGGTATCTTGAATACAAGCGGCGCGTCGCAAGATACTCGCTCAGCGAGCCAGAGGAGCGCATCATCAACACGCTTGATGTCACGGGCGTGTCTGCCCTCACAAAGATATACGACAAGATGACTGGCGCCTTTGAGTACAAGATGAGGATAAAAAACAAGACAAGGACGATGACGCGCGAGGAGGTTTCAATCCATGTAAAGAGCCCCAGTCCCAAGATGAGAAGGGCCGCATACCGCACCATCTTTGAAAAATACGCGCAAAACAGGGGGGTGATAGGGGAGATATACCAGAACATAGCGCTCAACTGGAGGGACGAATACATGGAGATAAGGGGGCATGGCTCGCCCATATCGGTAAGGAACATTGCAAACGATATAGATGACAAGACGGTGCAGTCGCTCCTTGCAGTATGCCAGGACAAGACGGCAGTCTTTGGGAGGTTTTTTGCGCAAAAGGCAAGGATGCTCGGGATGGGAAAACTCCAGAGGTACGACGTGTATGCGCCGGCCACGTCAGACCAGAAAAAGTACACGTATGACAGGTCAGTCAGGATGGTGCTCGAGTCGCTTGGCAGGTTCAGCCCCCTGCTAGAGGGCCTCGCAAGAAGGGTGTTCTCGGAGAATCACGTGGACTCGCAGGTTCGGCGCGGCAAGAGGGACGGGGCGTTTTGCAGCACGCCTGCCCCCGGGATCACGCCGTACGTGCTGCTCAACTTTACGGGCAGGACGCGCGACGTATTCACGCTTGCGCACGAGATAGGCCACGCCGTGCACGGGCAGGCGGCGCGGGAGAGGTCAGTGCTGGTCCATGACGCCCCTTTGCCCATAGCAGAGACGGCATCCACGTTCTCAGAGCTGCTCCTCTATGACAGCATTGCGCAGAATGCCACTGATGATGAAAAAAAGACAATGCTGTCTGAAAAGATTGACGACTTGTATGCGACCATCCAGAGGCAGGCGTTCTTTACGCTCTTTGAGTCAGAGGCCCACAGGCAGATAGGGGAGGGCGCCACGGTAGGGGACATATCAAAGGCGTACATGCGCAACCTAAAAAAACAGTTTGGAAGGTACGTGGACGTATCAGGGGACTTTGCCGCAGAGTGGAGCTGCATTCCGCACTTTTACCACGCGCCGTTTTACTGCTATGCGTACTCTTTTGGCAACCTGCTTGCGCTCTCGCTGTTTCAGAGGTACAAAAAGGAGGGCAGGGACTTTGTCCCCACGTACATCAGCATCCTGGCCGCAGGCGGATCTAAAAAGCCCGAGCGCCTCTTAGAGGAGCACGGCTTTGACATCAGGTCTGCAAGGTTTTGGAGGGAGGGCTTTGAGTATGTGGAAGGGCAGGTAGGCGCGCTTTCAAGATTAAACTAGGGGCTGACGGTTCAACGCACGAACCGCCAGCCTGTTCCCCGAACGGTTTGAGTTCGATGTCGGCGTACCTCTGGCCGCACATGATTTAAACCTTGAGGC
>RHFB01000009.1 GCA_003724285.1 Nitrosopumilus sp. H13
CTGTTTGGAGCCGGCGCGTATCCGGTGACCTTTGCCCTGTACTGGTGAAAGTCAGACATTGGAGCCGTCCTGTATGCGTTTTCTAGCGCGTCTTGGAATGATACGGGCTTTGGAGCCTCTGTCGGTTTTGGTTTTGGAGCCTCTGCCAGCTTTGCCGGTTCTGGCTTTGGAGCCGGCTTTGTCAGTTCTGCAGAGAGCCTGTTTATCTTGGCCTCTAGATCTGCAATCTTGGCCTCTAGATCCTTTTTTGTCGGTTTCTTTGTAGCCACTAATCAACAGTCATGGTTTGGGGTTTATTTACATTTGGGTCAACTATACAATGTTTAATTTGAGAGATTTTTGACTAGACTTTAGGCGTAGTAATTCTGGCTCGAAGAACCATACTACACAATCTTTTTAGACCACTCTGCTCCTAGAGATGGCATGAAAAAAGGTAGAACCTCAAATGATCAGAGATCAGATGCCCACAACCCAAACAGTGCCGAACACAAGGCAAATCTGAGGAATTATAGTATACAGAAGAATCCAAAGAAATAGGACATTTCATGGCAGGCTTTGGATTCCAAAGCCAGTGTTGAAAATCCAGCTTTTTTTTGGCTAGAATCCTGTTTTAAGCACAACTTGATCAAGTTTTTAAGCACACACGGCGTACTATATCCAATGGATGACTTTGAGAAAGAGTTCCCGGACTTTGACTGGAAGAACATTCCGGCATACCAGCATCCCGGAGGCAAGGACTGCCCGTGCCCAAAGCACGAGTACATCCGGGAGCAGATCAACTTTACAAAGCAGGTAAACGAAAGCGGCGGATCCTCAAAGGTCACCCTCAAATTCTGCCCCGACCACTACAGGGTATACATAGACGAGGTCATTCCCGGGATGCCCCTAAAGTTCAAGATCCTCACAAAGATAGCCCTAAAGATGGGGGCAATCCAGATTGAGCAGCTAAAATACATGGAGTCGGAGAGCTGCTTTTACTGCAAGTTCGGCTCTGGCGGCCACGGCAGAAAGTCAGAGCTTCCGCCGGTATAGTCATTCCGGAGTAAGCAGGATCTTTGGCTTGTTTGGCGTGTCATGATGGCACTTTTTGCCGCACAGCGGGCACCTTTTCCTGTCAAGAAATATGCACTGGCATATGTGGGACTTGATGTACGACTCTGCAGAGCCGCTCGGCTCTCCTGTCCCGTTGCAAAACGGGCACTGTGAGTCAAGCAGCTCTATCTTGCCTGCCCCGCCGCACACTGCGCACTGCTCTGCCATTACCGGCGCTTTTGCCGACCAAAAGTTAAGATTGGAATGTTGTAATAGTTGAGCAAGCGCTGTTTTTAGGCCCCATGTATGGGCGTCTTGCAGGGCCTGCCGGGACGACCGCACAGAGACGCGTGCAACCAAGCCTAGAACAAGCAGTGCAGGTACGGCGATCTATAAGCTTATACCTAAACCATGCCCGGGTATAATCGTGCCACCAGAGGACATTGAACAGTTCATATCCGAGCTTGAAAAAAACGGCGAGCTAAAGAGGGTAAAGGTGCAGGTGGATGCAGACCTGGAGATAGCAGAGATTCTCAGGCGCACAATGTACTCGCACGGCCCCGCCGTACTCTTTGAGGACGTAAAGGGACATGACATGCCGGTGCTTGGAAACGCGTTTGGCTCGATGAGGAGGCTTGAGATAGGGCTGGGCATGACTGACTTTACAGAGATCGGGGCGCGCATTGCAGAGATGACAAGGATGGACATTCCCACCAGTATCCTCGGCAAGATAAAAAAACTCCCCGAGCTCTCAAAGATGAGCTCGTCGTTTCCAAAAGAGGTCTCTGGCGGCCCCGTGACAGAGTATTCCTCAAAGGACGCATCCTTTGGCGACATACCCATAACAAAGTCGTGGCCGCAGGACGCGGGCAGGTTCATAACCCTCGGGCTGGTGGCCACCAGACACCCGGATACCGGGGTGAGAAACCTCGGCGTATACAGAATGCAGATACTAGATGATAACCACGCCCTGATGCACTGGCAAAAACACAAGCGCGGCGCCAGGCACGGGGACATATCCAAGGACAGGGGCCAGAAAATCCCGGCAGCCGTAATAATAGGCGGCGACCCCGCCACCATATTCTCTGCCATAGCCCCCGTCCCGGAGGGGCTAGACAAGTACCTGTTTGCAGGAATCACAAGAAAGGGCGGCATAAAGACTGTAAAATGCAAGACCGTGGATCTCGACGTTCCCGCAAACGCAGAGATCATACTAGAGGGGCATGTGGATCCTGCGGATGTGCGCGACGAGGGCCCCTTTGGGGACCACACCGGATACTATACCCCGGTGGAAAAGTACCCCGTATTCACGCTGACTGGGATCATGCGCAAAAAGAGCCCCGTCTATGTAACCACCGTAGTAGGCAAGCCGGTGCTAGAGGATGCGTACATTGGCAAGGTCATAGAGCGGTCGTTTCTGCCGCTCATCTGCATGTTCCACCCGGAAGTGACGGACTTTGCCATGCCGGCAGCCGGATGGTTCCAGGGCCTCGCCATCGTATCCATAAAAAAGAGGTACCCCGGGCAGGCAAAAAAGGTGATGATGGGGCTGTGGGGAATGGGCCAGCTCTCGCTTACAAAGACCATCATAGTGGTAGACGACGGAATAAACGTGCACGACACAGACGACGTCATCTGGGCAGTCACCACCAGGGCGGATGCTGCAAGGGACGTCACGATAATACGCGACACGCCCACTGACACGCTGGATCCCGCATCGCCGCTAGTCAACCTGGGATCAAAGATGGGCATTGATGCCACGCAAAAGACCCTGGAGGAGGGGTACACCCGCGAGATACAGCAGGAAGTAAGACCCGATGAAAAGACTGCAGGCATTGTGGACTCGCGGTGGTCCGAGTACGGCATCTAGGCGGGGTTGTAAAAGTTGTCGCGCTCTTGCGGCGTGTATCCTATCTGGCGTATGGCCTCAGTAATCACCTCTCCTGTGAGCTCTGTAGAGCGCGCGCCAGTACAAGAGACCACCTCTTCGCCTATCAGCGTGCCTCCAAAGTCGTCTGCCCCGTACTGCAAGGCCAGCTGCGCCATGCCCACCCCGTTTGTAAGCCACGACGACTGGAGGTGCGGAATCAGCCCGTCAAGCATTATCCGAGATATCGCGATCATCTTTAACAGCTGCACGCCGCCTGCCCCATGCTCCACCATTCCCTCTTCTTTCATCGGCGTGTTGTTTGGCTCAAAGTTCCACGGGATAAACGCCATAAACCCGCGGGTCTTTTCCTGCAGCTGTATGATCCTGTCAAAGTGATTCACCACGTCCTGCGTATCCTCCACGTGCCCGTACATCATCGTGGCAGAAGCCGGAAGCCCGATGGTGTGGGCCTCGTCCATTATCCTAATCCACTCATTGCTGGATATCTTTTTGGGGCTGATCACGTCCTTTACAGAGTCCACTAGGATCTCCGCGCCCGCCCCCGGAACCGACTGCAGTCCCGAATCCTTTAGCCGCGAGAGTACCTCCTTTGTGGACGACTTTTCGACCTTTGCAATCATGTCAATCTCTGATGCGGACAGCCCGTGCACCCCCACCTTTGGGAACTTTTTTCTAATCATTGCAAAGGCGTCCTCATAGTACTCGATGGACAGGGCGGGGTTGTGGCCCCCCTGGATAAGCACCTGGCGTATGCGGAACATGTCCCATGCCGCAGACATGCGCGACTCTATCTGGTCTAGCGAGAGCGTGTAAGAGTCGTCTGCATCAGGCGGCCGGTAAAACGCGCAAAACTTGCAGTCGGTAATGCACACGTTGGTATAGTTGAGTATTATGTTATTTACAAACGTCGCCTTTCTTCCAAAGCGCCTATTTGCAAGGGAGCCTGCCACGAGGCCCATCAGGTGCACCTCGTCGGACTCTATCAGCCTTGCGCACTCGTCCGAGCCGGGCCTGCGCCCGTCAAGGGCGCCCTGCAAAATGTCCCCGATATCGCTCCTCTGAAGCTGCCCAGTCTGACTCAATCAAGATATGATCCCCTGCGGTTTCTATTTAATTCTTGACAGGCAGAACGGCGCCCGCGTACGAACACGCTATTTTTAAGTAGGGCACGCAAGAGGCATAATTCCATGGTATCGGGGATCGAGACAAGGCTCAGCAGGCTGCTCAAAAACGGAAAGATGCTCTGCATCCCCATGGATCACGGCATCTCAAACGGGCCCATTGAGGGCCTGGAGGATCCCGCGTCCGTGATATACAAGTGCGAGGAGCACGGCCTTACCAGCGTCATAATCAACAAGGGGATACTGCGCTCCCTTCCAAGGCCAGTCAAGGCCGGAGTCATGGTTCACTTTTCTGCCAGCACGTCGCTCTCCCCGTACCCGAACCGCAAGATGCTCACGGGCACGGTAAAAGAGGCGGCTGCCCTTGGCGCAGACGGGGTCTCGCTCCACATCAACATCGGCGGCAAGGAGGAGCCGGAGATGCTAGAGCAGCTGGGAGCAGTCTCAGAGCAGTGCCACAGGTGGGGCATGCCCCTGCTTGCAATGATGTACCCGCGCGGCGAGAACATCAGCAACCCGCACGATCCGGAGATAGTGGGTCATGCCGCGCGCATTGGCGCAGAGTGCGGCGCCGACATTGTAAAGACACTATACACCGGCGATGCGGACTCGTTTGCACAGATAGTAAAGAGCACCCCGGTGCCGGTGGTGATTGCAGGCGGGCCAAAGGCAGATACCGACATGGACATACTGCAAATGACGCAGGACGCAATGGCTGCTGGCGCCTGCGGAGTCACATATGGCAGGAACATTTTTGCGCACAAGAGCCCCGAAAAGATGGTAGGGGCACTCTCTGATGTCATATTTAGCAAAAAGACGGCAGGAGAGGCGCTAGGGCGGCTTGGATAGAGAGCTGATAATAGAGCCCAGGGTTCCAAAGGGCAGGCTGGCCGGATTTATTGCCCAGCTGCGCGACGAAGGCATAAGGACCGTATATGCAGACCCCAAACTTGTCAAAAAGATGGACTGTATGTTCCATTCGGGCCCTGCAAAGTACATAGTCGGGGCGGCCCCGCGCGGGAAAAAGTCGGGAAAGAGGTTCAAGATAAGATCCAACGCGGACATTGATGCAATGCTGCAGGAGGCAAGAAAGGGGCTTGACTTTGTAATTGTAGAGGTGAGCAACTGGAAG
This sequence comes from Nitrosopumilus sp. H13, assembly GCA_003724285.1. Taxonomy (GTDB): domain Archaea; phylum Thermoproteota; class Nitrososphaeria; order Nitrososphaerales; family Nitrosopumilaceae; genus Nitrosopumilus. The sequence continues at coordinate 5,177 of RHFB01000009.1, forward strand.
ATAATCCCGCTGGAGAACATTATCGCCAAGCTGCACAAGCTTCACACGAGGATACTTGCCGTCGCGTCCACGCCTGCAGAGGTGCGAAAGATGTTCTCCATACTAGACGTGGGAGTCGACGGCGTCATATTTGGCGCGCGCGCAATCGGCGAGGTGAGGGAGGCAATGGTATACCTCGGGACCAAGAGCTTTGAGATGAAAAAGGCAAAGATAATAGACATAAAGGAGGTCGGCGACGGCGAGCGCGTCTGCGTGGATACGGCGTCCATCCTGCACAGGGGCGAGGGGATGCTGGTGGGAAACAGGTCCAACTTTTTGTTCCTCGTGCACAACGAGTCAGTCGGCTCGTCGTTTACATCCCCGCGGCCGTTCCGGGTCAACGCGGGCGCAGTCCACTGCTATACCGTCTCGCCGGACGGCACGACTAGCTACCTCTCAGAAGTCGAGACCGGCTCCGAGGTGCTAGTCATGGACTCCAAGGGCAGGGCAAGAAGGGTGACTGTCGGCCGCTCAAAGATAGAGCGCAGGCCGATGCTGATGATAAAGGCGTCAGCAGGCGGCGAGATAGGCGGGATAATAGCGCAGGATGCAGAGACCATCCGCTTTGTAAAGTCCGACGGCAAGCTGGTCTCTGTGACCCACCTCAAAAAGGGCGACACCGTGATGGTCCATGCAAAGCCGGCAACAGGCAGGCACTTTGGGATGGAAGTATCCGACGAGTACATACTGGAAAAGTAGCATGAAACACAAGACGTGCGTATCAATAGCAGAAAAGACGCCTGCCCGGATCAAGAGGGCGCTAGACCTGGCGCTCTCAAAGTCAGACTATGCAGAGATACGGCTGGACCATGTCAAGAGCATTCAGATACCTGACGCGCTAGAGCTGGTAAAAAAGCGGCTGGGCAGGACGGTCTGTACCATCAGGCCAAAGTCAGAGGGCGGCGCGTTTTCTGGCACGGAGAAAGAGCGCGTCTCCATACTAAAGCTGGCATCAGAGTACGACCCGTTCCTGCTAGATGTCGAACTCGACACGCTTAAAAAAAATCCCGGGCTGGCATCCTACCTAAAGGGCGCGGACCTGCTTGTATCATGGCACGACTTTGAAAAGACCCCCGGCTCTGCCGAGCTTGGAAGAAAAATGTCCCAGATAGCCAAGTTCTCAAGCAACATAAAGATGGCGTGCACGGCAAGGACCGCCAATGACGCCACCAGGATGCTCGAGCTGTACTCGAAACGGGGCAGGAACAGCCTGATATCCTTTGCAATGGGGGACCAGGGCAGGTTTTCCAGGATACTGTGCCTGTATCTGGGCAGCCCGTACACCTATGTGTCGCTTGGCAGGCCCGTGGCCCCGGGCCAGTTCAGCGTGGACGAAGTGAGAAGAATCGCGGGCTTGAGAGTTTAAATCAATCGTCATTGTACCACATGTGTGGCAGGAACGTTTGCCGTAATAGGGGATCCGATAGACCACTCGCTGTCGCCGAACATGCACAGCGCGGCGTTCCGGCACCTGGGCATGGACTGCTCGTACATTGCATACCGCATCATGAGGGGCGAGCTTGCAGAGGGGATAGACGCGCTAAAAAAGATAGGGATAAGCGGGTTTAATGTCACCATACCGCACAAGGTGGAGATGGTAAGGCTGCTGGATCACATTGATGAGACGTGCAGCATTACCGGAGCGGTAAACACCGTATCAAATAACGGCGGCTCGCTTACCGGGTACAATACAGACATGGGGGGCTTTTTGGAGCCGCTTGAGAGGCGCAGAGTCGACGTGAAAGGCATGACCGTACTATTGCTGGGGGCGGGAGGCGCGGCAAGGGCCATAGTAGCCGGGCTTGCAAGCAAAAAGGCGGGGTTTGTGACCGTGGCAAACCGCACGCCGGAAAAGGCAGACGAGCTGTGCACGTTTGCAAAGAGGCTGGGACTGGGATCAGATGCCTGCGGGTTTGACGTGAGTCTAAAGGGGTATGACATGGTGGTCAACTCTACGCCGATTGGCATGAACGGCGAGCCAAGCCCCATACAGCTTGGGGATGCAGGCGAGGGGCTGGTGGTGTACGATATAGTGTACAAGCCGATGAACACGGACCTGATAAAGAGGGCAAAGAAGGGCGGCCATACAGTCGTGTTCGGATACGAGATGCTGCTGGGACAGGCAGTCAGAGCCTTTGAGGTGTGGCACGCAAAAAAGGCGCCATACGATGCGATGAAAAGGGCGCTGCTGGGGGGGGTCTGATGAGATGTATTAGTATAGTGCACGGGGCAGTCTCGCTTGTAAACGCGATTGCCACGCGCAGGGGCGCCACGCTCGGGATAGGGCTGGAGGTAAGGGCCACGGTAGAGGCAGGCCCGGGATCAGGCGTCATAATAGAGCAGACAGGCCTCAGCTCGCGGCTCATACGCAGCACGGTACTGAGGGTGGTTCCAAAAAGAAAGCTCTTGCGCAACAAGATTTCCATATCCGTAGAGTCGGAGATTCCGGCAGGGTACGGCCTGAAGAGCTCGAGCGCCATATCGTCGGCAGTGGCGCTTGTGTGCTCGAGGGCATTCCGTCCCGGATTTACCGACAGGCAGGTGCTGCTTGCAGGAGTCGAGGCGTCCATAGAGTCCAAGGTGAGCATTACCGGGGCGTACGATGACGCGTGCTCTTGCTATTTTGGCGGCTTTAACGTGACGGACAATGAAAAGAGGAGGCGGGTGGCGCATAGCCGAGCCCCGCCGGGACTGGGCGCGGTGATATTCATACCAAGAAACAGAAAGCGCGGCAGGGTCAAAGACCTCGGGCGCACGCCCCGCGTGTTTGAAAAGGCGTGGGAGCTTGCCAGAAATAAAAAGTACTGGGAGGCGATGAACATAAACGGGTTTGCAACTGCGTCCGTGCTCAACTCGGATCCCACGCTGATTGCGCGGCTGATAGGCGCGGGCGCGCTCGGGGCGTCAGTGTCCGGGAACGGCCCCGCAGTGGCGGCAGTGGCAAAAAAGGCGGACATTCCGGGGATCAAAAAGGCGTTCTCGTCGCTGGAAGGCAGGGTGATAGTATCAAATGTGAGCAACAGGGGGCCAAAGGTATGGAGTGCAGGGTAGAAAAGTCCGCATTGTCTGGAAGCGTGAGGTGTCCCCCAAGCAAGAGCTATACGCATCGCGCCATATTTCTGGCATCACTGGCAGGCAACAGCACCGTGCACAACGCGCTGTACTCTGCAGACACCCAGGCGACGGTGTCTGCGTGTGCCAAGCTCGGGGCAGCGGCAAGCCAGGATGAAAGGACCGTCACCGTCGGGAACCCCATAAGTCCTGCAGGAAGTATTAGTATTGACGCGGGAAACTCTGGCACCACGATGAGGATTGCCGCGGGAATAGCAGGCCTGTTCCCGGTGGATACGAGCATTACGGGCGATGAGAGCCTCTGCAAGAGGCCCATGCAGATACTGCTTGACGCGCTAGAGCAGATGGGGGCAAGGTGCGCCTCTGTGGACGGGCATCCCCCGGTCAGCGTGCGGGGCGCGATATCCGGCGGGGATGTCGTGATTCCGGGGAACGTATCAAGCCAGTTCGTATCCTCGCTTTTGATGTGCGCCCCGCTTGCAAAAAATGGCATGGGGATAACCATTAGAGGCGGGATGGTCTCTAGGCCGTACCTTGATGCCACCATCTCTGCCATGGAAAAGTTCGGCTGCGCAGTAGATACGGTAGAACCCTACAAGAGATACGAGGTGTCGCCGGGAGCATACTCTGGGTGCGTCTTTGATGTGCCCTCTGACGCGTCGAGTCTTGCCCTGCTGCTCTCTGCTGCCGTACTGGCAGGGGACATAGAGATAGCATGTGATTTGGGCGATCTTCCGCAGGGGGATGCGGCGTTTGTTGGGATGCTTGAGAGCATGGGGGCAAGGGTAAATGTAGGTGATACGATGCGGGTGATCTCGCCAGAGAGGCTCTCTGGCGGGACGTTTGATCTCGGGGACACGCCTGATCTGCTCCCGCCTCTTGCGATTCTGGCCCTAAAGGCGTCTGCCCCCATAAGGATAACAAACGTGGGGCATGCCAGGATAAAGGAGACAGACAGGCTTGCGATAATTGCATCAGAGCTTGCAAAGACCGGCATTACCATACATGAGAGCGATGACGGGCTGGTGCTAGAGCCCGCAGAGAGTCATACGGGCGCGGCGCTCGACTCGCACAACGACCACAGGCTGTTCATGGCGTTTTGCATTGCAGGAATGTATGTGGGTAATTGTACGGTTACTGACCCCGAGTCGGCCTCTGTGTCATACCCCGGCTTTATATCAGAGATGACCAGGCTTGGGGCCGACATTGCGTGAGCGGCGCCACACCAAAAATATGATCATGCCTGTTACTGCAAGCGCCGGAAGTACATAGGATTCTGCGCGCTTGTGCTTTTGGGGGGTGTGGTCCGGTGCAGGCTCGCCAGGTCTTGTAACTGTCTGTCCTGGGGCGTGATCCGGGAGCGCGCATCCTGTCCACGGTTTTGCTGCAAACTCGCTTGCATCACAAAGATTATACAGTATGCGAGCGTGGCCGTTTTGCACCAGCTCTGCGTTGAGGCTCTTGCCATTACAGAACACCTCTGCTATCACCCTCCCGTGCGAGCCGTCTGGCTGCCCGTCGTCCGTATTATAAAATGCAGTGTCTCCCATGCGGCACAGGGATGCGGCAAATGATGCGGCCTCTTCATACCCGGGATCGCCCCTTTCCGGGGAGTCAACTAGGGCCAGTCTTATGCGGACAGATTCCACATCCAGGGTGTCGCCGTCTATTATTCCGGTGATTACACCGCTGCTGCATCCGGGACAGGGATCATTTTGTGCATGCGCCATGAATTCAATCCACGGGGAATCATTGTGTGTCATCGCACATGCACACAATGTGATCGCCACAAATACTGCCGCAAGCAGGCGATCATGTACAGGCATTGCGCGCATGCTCTTTGCAGGTTTGTCTGTCACTCCCATGTTACGATCCCGATTATCTGGTTTGTCGGAGGAGTGGTTCTTTTGTGGCGCTGTTCGTGCCGTATCTTTCTTGCATGCCACAGGGAATCATGCTCGTCAAAGGACTGGCCGCACAGGCTGCATGTCTTCATTTTCTGTACCTCTTGTGATCAGACTCTTCTGCATGCCTCTCAAGTCCTACATAGGCGCGGCTTCTGGGAGCCACCTCGTGGACGTGAAGAAGGGAGGCCTTTTTGTCAATCTCATAAACTATGCGGTACTGGTTTTTTACCTTTGGCATCCTAAAATGATACGACCTCATGCCCCTGAGCTTGGCGTGTAGCACGTCCCCGCATATCTCCCCTGTCGCCAGCTTTGCAAGCAGTCCGTTTACTTTTTTCTCCAGGGCAGGGTCTCTTTTTACTAGCTTTGTGTAATTTTTGGAGCATCTATCTTTAAACTCGATTTTATATCTTGTACGTCCCTTTGTATCCTCTTCCACTGGGTAATGTCAAAGCCGCCGGAATTTTTAACTTTGGGCTTGGAATCAAGCAGCCTGTCCATTACCCTTATGGCCCGTCTTATATCCCGCTCTGCAAAGAGGCACCTTGCCCCCTCGTTTACAATCCGGGATTTCTCAGAGGATGTGAGGTCTGCAAAATCCCTAGATGTATCATTCATTTTGCCGATCTGCCCTGGAGGGGCAATGTCGCCGCCTGTGGCTTTTTTGCTCTCGACAATGCTGTAGAGGAGATTGCCATCAGAGAGCATCTCCATTATCTGGATAGAGTCAGATATCTGCTTTTTTGTAAGGGTCTGGGCAGATGGCATCCGAGTTGGCAGTTTGCGCGTGCCCTAATAACCCTTTAGAGGGATGGATTCAGCCCCGGATCTTGGGCAGTTGGGCAGATATCATGCCAATCTACTGATATTTTTTTTCATTTTTTGTCAAATACTAGTTACTAGTCCAATTTAACAAAATAGAATCATTGTAAAGGTCGTGGCAAGACGGTTCAAATCACCGATATCGTACCGGCTAAAGGAGATCCCTACAAAGTACATCAAGATATGGAGGGATGCCCAGGCAAGGAGGCTTGACAGGGAGGGCATCTCGGAGCTTGCCAGGTCTATAAAAAACGAGGGGCTGCAAAACCCCCCGATGGTCCAAAAGAGCGGCAAAAACGAGTATCTGCTCATGTCAGGCCAGAGAAGGCTGGCAGCCCTCAAGAGGCTGGGCGCCAAAAAGGTGAACGTGCTGGTACTTACAAATGCCACAAAGTACGACATTGAGGATGCAAAGGCCGCATCCGTGGTGGAGAATCTGCACCGCAACAAGATGAGCACAAAGGACATGACTGCGGCATGCGTGTTTCTTACATCATCTGTGGGCAAGGCAAAGGCTGCCCGCTCGCTTGGAATATCTCTTCCCACATTGTACAACTATCTGGGGTTTGCCGCAGTGCCGGACAAGCTCAGGGCGTTTGTTCCAAAGGAACTGTCAAGGGGGGATGTGACAAAGATATACCGCGCAGTCCCCAACGTGTCAAAGGCAGTAAGGATTGCAGAGAGGGTGATAAGGATAGACAAAAAGCTGAGGGTGCAGTATTTGCGGGCGCTTGCAAGGAGCCCAAAGGCCACGCATCCAAAGCTGCTAAAGAGGGCAAGGGCCGGGCTGCTCAGGCAAAAGGTCACGCTGAACCTCAGCAAGAGCAATGCCAGAAAGTTGAAGAGGCTGGCGGAGAGAAACGACATGGAAGTAGAGGATCAGGCGTACAAGATTCTTGGCTCGTATCTCAAAAAGAGATAGTCGCGTGACTCGCCGAATCTGCACAGCATTTCAGATATTGCCATGACTGAAAAACGTGGAAAATTACTCTTTGGGTTATTCAACAGAAGGCTCTAGTATTATGCACGTCTCAAAGGGGTCACTGTTGCGCGATCCGTCATTTACGACAAGCTCAAAGCAGGTACGGGAGCTCTGACGGCTGATATCTACTTCTAAGATCATGGGGTCTTCAGAATCTGGTACATTGGCAGCTTTGACTATATATTCACAGCCGAGCGGGGAGCCTGTACATTCTTCCGAATATTCCCCTTTGAGGTCATATTCTGGATCGATCTTGACTAGAGGCGCATCTGTCTCTGTGACCTTCCACCTGAATGTGGGCAGCATGTTACCGTTTGGATCATAGCTCTTGCTGCCATCTAATTCTATCGGTACAGCTGGAAAGGCAAACTCTATCTCAGTATCTCGGGGAAACAGGTCATTCACATCTGTTACATCAGATATGAATTCGCCGGTGTCATTTCTCACAATAGTACTAGAAGATACCATGAGCTCCACTAGATCCCTGCTTGGAGCATCACTCATTGTAGATATGACAGAGAGGTCTGTCAGAGACTCATCGGCAAAATTGTACCATACTATGTGTTTGTATGCATTGAGATCCACGGACTGCACGCCTTTGTCAAAAATGGCATCACCTGTCATATTAACAATATTATCAATACCAATACCGTCATCATTAAGAACAAATTTGAAAGGACCTTTTTTACTCATTATCTTGTAGTCCATGTACCCCCTGTCTGTCAATGTGCCCAAGTCACCACCCAAGCTATAGCAGTCATCATCGCCATCAGATGACTTTAACCTAAAGTCGCCAGAATTTCCGGCGCCTCTGAATAAGTCTCCAGTATCTTCCAAGAGAACGCATGTCTCCGGTTCGAACAACTCTTTGAATGTGGATGGGTTCTGGCCGGTTGTAGTCTCATCATCTGTGGGTTCGAAGAATAATAGTTCTACGTGCGCTATGGGCCGATAGTTGGTGTTTGGGTTTACTATCGCCACGGCATAAAACGGCCGCTCTTTTTTCTCCTTTAGGGTCAGATCGCCTACCTTGTGTGTGACAGTGACCTCTACCATGTACGGCTTGTGCGAGGCCACATTATCAGGTATCACGTATCCCGTGCCAAGCCAGCTTCCGTCATCGGCAGTCCTGCCCGATATTTTGTGGACAGTCTTGCCCTCGATGTCCTTGACTAGCGCGCTGATTGCCGCGCCTTTGATTGCAGAGCCTACAAACGAGCCGTATTCCGTACTATGCTTTAGCTTGGCATCATCAGTTACCAGTACGTTGTATCGGAGCTCCTCAGACCACCGCACCTGCGCTGGCACGGACACGAACAGTTTTAGGGATGAGAGTTTCTTCTTTGCCGCATCTGCAGGAGGCGGCTTGTCGTCATCTGGATCATCCTGGACGTGGTACAGTTTTTTGTATTCCTCGTATGTGATGTGGATGTTTCTCTTGTCTGTCTGCGACAGGGCATCGTTGTTCTTTTTGAGCAGCTCCAGGCTCTCCTCCCGGAGCCTTTCTGCCATCTCTGCCGGGGATTCTACCGGGGATTCTACAGGGGATTCTACCGGGGATTCTACCGGGGATTCTACCGGGGATTCTACCGGGGATTCTACCGGGGATTCTACCGGGGATTCTACCGGGGGCAGCTCGGGCCCGTCTGCAGACCCTGCCTTGATCTGTCTTTGAGCCGGGTCTGGCTGTCGTGCATCTTTGGCATCTGTGTATTTTTTAACTACCACGTCAGAGCCCGAGACTATCTTGACGCTAATCAGGTATTCCTGCCCCGTGTCCTTTACGGCCGCAAAGAACCCGTTTGCCTTGTCCACTATGAAAAACCCATAGCTTCGTGTCTCCAGTTTCGGACTGGCAGGCTCTAGCATTACCATGCCGGATTCGGTTGTGACACTCGCAGAATATGCAAGCAGCCTGTCGCCGTCAAGCTCTATTACTATTTTAGAGTCCCCATCAGATCCCGTTATGATGGTCGAATCCGCCCCGTATGCTGCATAAAGCGGAATTATCAGCACAAGCAGTGGTATTGCTGCCTTTGCGTATTCCATGGTGTAAAACCGTAAAATTTGATTATAAACCTGCGCTTTTCATCATGCCTGAAGATGGCGCATTCAGCAGATCCCGGAATCTGGCATGCCCTGACCATGCATCGGTTTGTACCATGACAATTCTGGCACAGACTGCAGTCGGCACGGAAAAGCGCTAGGGCAGATTACACAATACAATCTTGGAGTTTGTATCAGAGTCTATGTCCACTTTGACAAAATCTTCCTCGCTGTCAAATTCCAAGTCGCTTACCACAAGCCCAAAAGAAAATGATTTTGGCGTGTCTGATCTCAAGTCAATCACCGCCTTGGATACGGGATCCGTCGAGTTAAACATTGCATTCACGCTGCCTGCGTATCTAGAGGGCCCTTCAAAACCCCATTTGTATACCAGTTCGTCATCGTCCGGATCGTGGCTTGAGCCCGCATTCAGAGTCACATTGGAGCTCCGGCAGAAATCCCAGCTCAGATCTCCCCCGTTTACCTTTACATGCCCCGAATTCCTTAGCAAGTCCATCAGGGAAGCGTGTGTGAGTTTTACCGGCTTGAACTTTGAGGTGTTGTCGATAAAGTCCGTCCCGTCATAGTCTATTTTGGCCAGCTTGGTATCGAGGTTTTGGTATTTTTTAATGGCTGCCTTGATTGACTCTGTGATGTCTGTGTTTATTTTTGTGGCAGTAAAAGTCGCCGCTGCCACAGGTCTTTTTTCGTAGATGCCATCTGTGTCGCTTACCGTGCGAAATATCTTTTGTATTTTGAGGGTCTTTTTGCCCTCCTTGTGCGTGGCAGTCAGGTCTATGACGAATTTTTTCTTTTCCTTCTGGCTTGGTATTTTGTACGGCTTTGCCTCCCATACGCCGTTTTTGTCGGTAACTCCGTTTTGTTTGTCTAGTATGCCGCCCCGTACATCCTTGAGCACGCTGGTAATCACAATGCCCGGAATGCCTTTGCCTACGCTGACATCGTATTTTCCGCTGGGTATGTTTGCGGCATCATCAGTTACAAGCACCTCGTGTTCCAGGTTTGAGTTCAGCTTTACATGTGGCACATGGGCAAAAAACTCAAAGGAACCAATATTTGCAGGAGGAGCAGGCTCTGTGGAATTGTCCACCTGTTTCTTGTATTCCTCGTACGATCTCACCGCGCTCGGCTCGCTCTTTTTGGACTTTATTGGGCTCTTGTTTTGCTCCTCTAGCTTTTTTAGAGCCTCGTCACGTATTCTCTTGGCCTCTTCTTCGGCGGTGTTTGCCGGCTTGGCGCCTGCATCCTTGTCCTTGTCAGGATCAAGCACCGTAGCGTCTAAAAGATTGCGCTGGACGGGATTCTTTGGTTTTTTGTCTGGTTTGGGTGCGTCATCTGCGGGTTTTTTCTCGTCTGTGTTTTTCTTAGCCGGAGGTTCTTTATTGTCTGCAGGGTTTTTCTCGTCTGCGTCTGCTGTCTTGTCGTCCTTTTCCATTTTTTGGTATACGGTGTACTCTTTTACAAGCGTCTCTGCGCCAAGGCCGATCCTTGCCCTTATCTCGTATCCGGCGTCCGTGTTTTTCACTGCGGCAAAGAACCCGCCTGCCTTGTCTATTATGAGAAATCCAAAACTCCGGGCCTGAAACTTTGGATCTACCGGTCCCATCTCAGAGCCGTCTGCAAGACTCACAGAGTACGTAACCAGCCTGTCCCCGTCCACCTGTATGGTAATGGCAGAGTCTGAATCCTGGGCAGATATGGTCTCCCCGTATGCGACAGACAGTGGCACCAAAAATACCGCCATAATTACCATCACCCCATGGTTCATGGGAGATACACATGGCATATTGATTATAAACCTGTCCCAGGCCATGCGCATCCCCGGACTTTAATATGGCGCTATCCGGGAAACACGTCATGGCATCCCGTACGTCTAGATCCCGGGATCAGCGCCTGGGCAGCTAGACATGGCATACTCTAACATGCAGATATTTTGCGCAGAGATAGCAGGGACGTTCCTGCTTGTGGTCTTTGCCACAGGCTCCATAGTGTATGATGAAAAGGTCTTTGGGGGATCACTGGGGATTCCGTTTGTTGCGCTGGCGCCATTCATAGCCCTGCTGATAGGGGTGTACGCGTTTGGCAGGGTGTCGCTTGCCCACTTTAACCCGGCAGTGACACTGGGATACTATATTACGGGGCACATCAGCAAGACGCAGGCAGCATACTATGTAATAGCAGAGGTGGCAGGGGCGTTTTTGGCAGTCATGTTTGTGGTGAGCTTTGTTGGAATGGATGCGGACTTTGGCGCAAACGCGCCAAACTATAACTATCCCGTGTATGCCATCATTCCAGTCGAGATTCTTGCGTCTGCACTGCTCATGGGGGTGATACTGTACGTGGCATATACGCGCGGTCTGCGCGGGTTCAGCGGCGTGGCAATAGGCGGGATCGTGGGTCTTGACATACTGTTCTTTTCATCCATATCCGGGGCATCGATGAACCCTGCAAGGGCGCTGGCGCCTGCACTGATCTCCGGGACAGTTGAGCATTTGTGGCTGTATCTGACTGCGCCGTTTGCAGGGGCCGCGCTTGCGGGGTTTGCATTCCGCAGCAGGTTTAGGCGAGATAACATATAGATGTTCTAGACAATATTATTCTGTTGTTGGGAACTGATCCTGAGACAAATATTTTCAAAACGGTTGTGGCAATCAACAATCATGGGATGCTTTCTAGATCCTTTGCAATGTACTCCGTCTTGTCGACAAATTTTATGGATCATTTTGGCATCCTGAAGGATATGTCTCAGAACACGGGCAAATCGTCTGCCGTACACTTTGCCACCTCGAATCCCGGCATCTTGCCGTAGGGATCTGCAATGATGTGCAGATTTACAAACCCGCGCTCGTGCCGTATCTTGCATTGTATAATCTCTCGTACACATTGGCGGCAAACTCCATCGGGTCTACGACTAGGTTGCCGCGCGCGCCATGATCCTTAACTTTTGCGGGAAAATTATGGAAAGCCTCCAAGTAGAGCATCAGTATCTGGGATTATGACACGTTCTAGCCGCATGAATGTGCAACTAGCTGACCGTGATCGTAGTCTCTACCGGCGGTGAGAGTGCAGTCGGATTGCTTACAGACTCCCAGACAAATACCGTGGCAGTGTACGTGCCCGCCTCT
>RHFB01000002.1 GCA_003724285.1 Nitrosopumilus sp. H13
GATCCCACGCATCTTGTGGGGTATCAGACCAGCAGCTCTTCTGGCGGCTATCAGACAAACAGGGGCGAGGCCCAGCTGCGAGACGACACCAGCTACCAGCAGTCAAGAAGCGTATACGAGACGAGTCATCCTCCCCAGAATACTGCGTCAGAGGCGGCATGCGGATGCGCGGCATCTGCAGAGATGGGCACAGAGTGCGACTGCGAGATGCAGGGCTGACCTGTGCAAAGAGCACTCTGCCTCGATGAGCTAGTCGCTCTCTACATGACTGCAGAATCAAGTCAGCGCGTGTTTGGCCTTGTGCCGGTAATGAACAGAGTTCCAAGCTCCCTGCGCCATTTTCTGCGATCTCGGGAGTCGGTAACGTGCCTGACTCTGGTCTCAAATCCCGCGTCTTGAAACAGCCGCCTCCATTCCTTCTTGGAGTAAAGGTGCATCTGTATACCGAGCATGCCTGCCCACTTTGCGGTAACCTTGTTGTCCGTGTAAAAGTCAGTCCCGCAAAAGAGCTTTCCTCCGGGGCGCAAAAGCACGTATATTTTTTCGAGCGCGGCGGAGACAGAGTCTGCATAGTATAATGACTCCATTGAGAACACATAGTCAAACTTGAGCCTTCCAAGCGACTCCAAATCTGTGTGGATAAATTTGGTCTTGGCATTTTCCGTCTTTTTTCTTGCCTCGATGATCATCTTTTTGCTCTTGTCGATTCCCACCACCCTCTTGCAGAGGGTCTTTGAGGCCATCATTCTTACGACCCATCCGTTCCCGCATCCCACGTCAAGAAATGCAAACGCAGAGTCAAACGGCACCGATCCCAGAAACTTGAGGACGCTCTTTGCATGCTCGCGCTCCATGCGTTCGGCCCTGCCGTTTCTGGCCCATGCATCAAACGTCCTTGCGACCTCGTCCATGACACGCCACCCACGCCCTGTGTTATAATCCTGCCAGATTCCGGGCTTGGGCCCTGCGACGTGCTAGAATGATAGATACCCAAGTTTTAAGTAAATGTGTGATTTTTCATGTTGTATGAGAAGTATGGTGGTGCTGGGCCTGATGGCGGCCCTGATGGCGGCCCTGTTGATACCCGCATATGCGTATGCCCAGACACCTGACCGCATTGCAATCGTTGACAACTTTGGGACATACAAGAGCGGCGAGCCGCTGTTCATTTATGGTAGCATTTCAAGCATCTCAGACGACTCGTTTCTCATATTGCAGATAATCAACCCGCTAGGAGACATGTGCCAGATTCAGCAGCTCACGCCGCTGCCAAGTGGGGAGTTCCTTACCGACGTGATACCGCTAAAGGGGCGCAAATGCGGAATCCACGGTGAGTATGACGTGCGGCTGTTTTACGGAGAGTACACAAAGTCAACCATGTTTAGCGTCTCCTCTGACTCGTTTGAGGCGCCAGACGCGGCAGAAAAGAAGCGTCTTGCTCACGCCCTGGTGGAAAAGCAGGCGGGACTCGTCGCCAACAAGTCCGGAATAACGCACCAGGTTCCGGGCGCAGATGCGACGCTTGCAGAGCTCGAAGACGCGTACGCCCTACTGTGGAGCAGCTCCTTTTCTAAAGATTATCTCTACGAGGTGGATCCCCTGATCCGGGAAGCGGCATCTGCCTCGCTTGACTCTGTACAAAAGCTGCTCAAAGACAACGTGATACCCTTTGAGGTGTCCAGTGCGCTTGACATGCTCGTGTTCAAGGCCATATTCAACTATGAGATAGGCGACAAGGCCGGGGCCATAGGGCTGCTCTCTGACGCGTTTGTGGACGTGAAAAACATTACCCCCGAAAAGACGGCAAAGCGCGAGCTCACATTTGACGAGCTTGAAGGCACGCTTCTCAGCTTGATGACAAAGCCTGGCACCGTGCTGGGCAAGGATGTAAAGGGTGAGATCGCGTTCATATTCTCGCGCGGCACCGCACCCGTATACTCTGCCGAGATCACCTCGCTAGTGGACATACTTACAGAGTCCCGCTATCTTGACGTGGTGTCCAGAAAGCAGAGCTCCCTGTATAACATTGTCCAGCGTAACTGGGACAACCTAAAGCCATCCCTGCAGGGCAAGGACTCGATAGAGGATCTGCTTGAATCCTCAGAAAAGGTAACAAAACTATATGATGCGGCGATACTGCTGCGCGAGCTTGACAATGTGGACAGGTTTATCTCCTCTGATGAGAAGGAAAACAGCGTCCTTGCAAACCTGATACTGCCAGAATGGGAATCGCTAGAGTCCTCGCTGTCCCTTGCCACCACGATCGATGACATACTAGAGTCCGAGCCGGAGATACTCAGAATGAAGCAGATTACAGAGATCTCCTCTAGGATAAACAAGAGCGTGGAGATATCTCGCTCAAACGGCGTCTCATCAAGCTCTGTGGCCGGCTGGAGCGCGCTCTTGGACAGGGTCCAAGACGCCGCGTCTGCAGACGAGATACTGGCAATCGTGTCCGAGTTTGACCGCTCAATAACAGAGCTGCGCGAAAAGCGCAGCCCGCTTGTAACCCTGGAATTCAAGTATACAGAGCTAAAGCAAAAGGCAGAGCTGCAGGCAGACTATGAGAATCTGGTAAGCATTGACAACGCGCTAAAGATCATAAGCACGGCAAAGCAGATGGAGTCCGGCAAGCCCTCGATTACCAGAATAGACCGCATCGAGCTATTACTCACGTGGGCAAGCGAGCAAGAGCCGAAGATCCGCGGTGATCTAAACTCGTACACAAAGGACATCTCAAAGGTGCGCTCTGCTGGCATACTGGAGAGGGCGCAGTCCCTTGAGAACCTGGTGGAACTGAGCCTCACAAAGAACCGCTTTTTGCCAAACTATGCAAAGTTCACAGACGGCCTCATTGAAAAGATTGCAAAGGTCAGGCAGCTAGTAATCGACAGGGATCTTGACGCCGCAGATACGTTACTGACTGACATGTATGCCGAGTGGACCAGTGTGTCAAAGGCGTATGCAGATGCCCCGCGCGGCTCTGCAGTGGGATACTCGCTTGCAGAGCTAAAGAGGATAGAGTTCCGCAAGACTTTTGACGCGTTTGAGAGCACGGTTGCAACGTTTCGTAATCCTGGGTTTGACACGCATGCGGCAGAGTACGCGGTTCTCATAGGGGATCTAAAGAACATGATAGACCGCGCAAACTTTGTAGATGCAGAGTCCAAGGTGACAGAGATTGCTGACTTTTTAAGCCAGAATCTGGTGCTAAGTGATCCGAGCATCTTCTTTGATATCTCGTTTGACCGGCAGCAAAAACTCTGGATACTGAGCGGGGCAGTTGAAAAGGACCGCTTTGACAGGCGCGACGAGATGAGAGTTACGGTATATGACACGGACGGCACCACCCACAGCGTCCTCGAGTTCGTGACTACAAAGCACGGCGAGTTTTTCGTCCAGTGGGCCGCGCCGACAGAGTCGGGGCTGTATGTTGCAAAGCTCCAGTTCAAGAGCCCGCCCAAACAGGCGACTGCCACGCAGATAATAAACATAAAGCACGTCTTTGACTACAAGTACTCGGCATCAGACCTTGATACGGTGTCGCTGGCGCGCGACTTTGATGAGCTAAAGTCCTTTGCTGTGAGGTTTGGGGGCGAGAACTATGTCACGACTCCCAGGCTTGTCAGCGTGATAACTGACACAGAGTCGGCATTTGCAAACGGGAACACAAACTCGATACCTGACAAGCTAAAGCAGCTAAAGCAGCTGATTGACAGGTACCTTCCTGTCCGCTCGCGCGAGGCCATAGTAAACGCCGAGTATTCAGGCAGCGTACTGGTGCTGTCGGGCGCCGTGATAAAGGATATAGCGTTTAGCGAGGATCTGTATGTGGACGTATTTGACCAGCGGGGAAACCAGATACAGGAGATAACCCTCAGGGATGATCCCGCGGGCAAGTTCTCAAAGTCGGTGCAAAATACCTTTGAGGGCGGAATATACGCAGTGCAGCTCCAATATCTGGATCTGACGGTGAGCGACTTTTTCATCGTGGACTAGCGTACCAGCCTGAAGAGCTGCCTTACTGCAATCTTTGGATGATGTACTGCCAGCTTTACCATGCGTCCTATCCCAAAATCCGCCCTGATAAAGTCAAGGAACTCGTCTGGCTCTAGCTCGCAAATAATGTCTAGCTCCCTGTCCCATTCCTTGTCAGAGAGCGACATCCACCTGGACTGGATCCTTCTTGCAGAGTTTATCTTGGACTCTATCTGGCTTCTCCAGTCCTTTTCATACTTGTACAGCGAATCCCTGTCTGTCCTGCCTGCCTTTATGGCGCCCGCCGCGACACGTCCGGCATCCCTTCCAAATCTTATCGCGTACCTTATCCCCTCTAGCACCAGCGGGTTTGCCTGGCCCGCCGAATCCCCTACGAGCATCAAGTTGTCAAATACCGTCCTTCTAGTCAGCCCGTCGTTTGGAATCAGGCCATAGTGGAACTCTTTTGTGGTTATTTTGCCGAGCTTTTTTATCGGGCCTGCGCGGGATTCCATCAGAGAGTCAAGTATCTGCCTTGGGTCTGCATCTGACTCTGGCTTGCCCACTCCGACCCCGATTCTCACCATGTTGCCGCCAAGCGGGAATATCCACGCGTATCCTGCAGGAGAATACATCTCTCCTACCATGAGCCACCACGTCCCGGGATCTACGGTGTCTGCCTCTGCCTCGTACTCTGCCCCGGCGCCAAAATGCTCCCACTGTCCTGCAATGCCCATCTCTCTGCATACGACAGATGCAAACCCGCTTGCGTCAATTACCATCGTGGAACGGAACTCCTCGCTGCCTGCGCGCACGCCGGCAATGGAGCCGTCATCGTTTTTGATCACACCCGTGACGTTTGTGCCCGTGCGGATCTCCGCTCCCGCGTCTTGCGCCTGCCTTGCAAGCCACCTGTACGTCTTGCGCACATCAAGCACGGCCGCGCGCGGCTCCTCGTCCTGTATGACTACCTCGTTGTTTGGAGAGACAAACCCAAAGTTTCTTACCGGGTTGTAGCAGTCCTCTGGGATTCCAAATTCCTTTATGTTCTGAATCCACGTGACCCCGCTGGTCCTTACGGTCTCTGCGATGGATGCCTCCTTTTCAAGCACGATTACGCTGGCCCCGCCCCGGGCGGCAGTCATCGCGGCAGACGAGCCTGCCGGGCCGCCCCCCACTATTACAACATCATACATCAAATGGAACGTCGTACGTCCGGGATATAATTTCTAGGGGCTATCTCTTGAGGACCGGCTCGCCTGCCGTGTCCTTTTCCCTCTCTGAATCAAAGGTGTCCATGTGGGCTGGATCCCTGTGCATATAGCTGTGCGTCTGGCCCTCTTTTTTCCTGCAGAATTTCGAG
>RHFB01000079.1 GCA_003724285.1 Nitrosopumilus sp. H13
ATTTCAGGCGTGGTTTTGGCACACAATGGCATATAATTTATACGAGAAGCAGGCAAAGTCATCTTGTGGCAAGGCTCAGATACTGGAAGGTTACGGCAGAGGAGATCGGCGTCTTTGCATACGACCAGGAAAGGCTGCTAAACTGGGAGATAAAATGCTCAAAGCCTGACGCAGAAAGGTTTGTAGGCGTCTTTTTGTACAAGAAAGGGACGCCGCACGACTACGAGTCGATAAAGGGGGTATGCCTGTACCATAACAATATCGACGGTAATGAGGTCAAAAGTGTCACGGGCATGCTTGCAAAAAAATTCGGCGGCAAGGAGATACAAAAAGGCGAGCGCATACTCCTAAAGGGATCAAGGGAGACATACTCTGCAAAGGAGATAGGCGAGCTTGCCATACAGCTCGAGGAGCATCTAGGGGCAAAGGCAGTCATCTCGCTAGAGTTTGAAGGAACTACTGCAGAGCAGCTAAAGGATGCGGGACTGCCAGAGGCAAAGCTGCTGCCCATACCGGGCGAGTAAGATGTCAGAGCTTGACACGAGGGGGCACATCGAAGAGCTCAGAAAGAGGCTCTTGCGCATGGTGGCAGTGGTGATGATAATTACCGTATTGATTCTCACCTTACATGTGGAACAGATGCAGGTCGGATCATACACCATATACTATGTGGTGCCGGATCCGCTAGACAACATTGCCGCCCAGATCACCGTGCACATGAGGGACTCGCTGGTGCCACAGGGCGTGCAGCTGATACAGACTGCCCCCGGACAGGCGTTCTTTGCGCAGGTGTACATTGCGGCGCTTGCCGGGGTGATCATCTCAATGCCAGTAATTGCAAGGGAGCTTGCAGGGTTTGTCGGGCCGGCTCTAAGGAATGCCGAGTCGGGAGTGGCAAGGAGGATCACCATCCCAGCAACGGGCCTGTTTGCTGCCGGATGCGCCATGGCATACGTGCTGGTAATCCCCTACATGCTCGAATTTCTGTACAGGTACGGCGAATCCGCCGGCCTGGTTACCTTTCTGAGCATCACCGACTTTGTCGGGTTTGTGATGCAGTTTCTGCTTGCATTTGGAATATCGTTCCAGCTGCCGCTTGTAATGTACGCCGTATCAGCATCGGGGCTTGCAGACAGAAAGTTCTGGAGGAGGAACCTCAGGTATGCCCTGATCGGGATGGTCGTGTTTGGCGCAGTCATCACGCCTGACGGAAGCGGCATCACCATGTGGTTTATCGCAGGACCCATGATTGCACTGTACGTGGCAGGCATGATTGTAATAGAGCGCAAGTCTTAAAAATCGGCTCGTACACATAGCAACCATGTGGGATCTGGCAGGCTTCATAGGCGGCTCGGAGTGGATCATCGTAGTGGTGATAGCAGTCGTGCTCATATTTGGCGCAAAAAAGATTCCCGATCTTGCAAAGACGTTTGGCAAGGCAAAGGGCGAGTTTGAAAAGGGCAAGCTAGAGGGCGAAAAAGAGCTAAAAGACTACAAGGAAAAGGAAGACTGACCTGACAAGAGCTGCAGCGCGCGCAAACAGTCGCGCCGCGCGGCTCCGGACCGCAGCATCATTATCTTGAGGTTCACCGACATTTCTATCTGCGTCATGCCGCCGCGTTCTGAAAAGCTCATCTCGATGCTGCTCCCCTTTGCGTCCCCGCCGACAAAGTAGATCCCGTGCAGCCAGTCGCGTACCACGTGCTTTGCAGTTATCAGCATGCTGCGACCGCCTATCCGTATGCGCTCCTCCGTGACTGACACGGAATCGCGCGACGACCTTGTGCGGACAGATTCAAAGTAGTCTGGCGCCAGTTCGGGATACCTGGCATAGTCAGAGAATGCGGCAAACACGTCCTCTCTTTTTGCGTTTATCGCGTGGGATACCGTAAATCTTGGCATCAGGCGCCCCACCGCGGGTACAAGTCGTGCTCTATCCCGAACTGGTCAAGGCACTTGCCCACGCCGTGGTTGATAATATCATCTACTGATTCGGGACGGGTGTAGAATTCCGTGACCGGTGGCAGTATTATGATGCCGAGGCGCGAGAGCTTGAGCATGTTCTCAAGGTGTATCGCACGAGCTTGCGCGACTCTTTGATTGTCACCCCTGCGGCGCGCGCAATGAGCGTGTCATCGTACCCGTTTGCAATGGCAGACAGCGTCTTCATGCTGCACGGGGCTATTGCCATGCCGTCTGTCTTGTGCGTGCCGCTAGAGACGCTTGATGCCATGTCGCGCTCGCCGGAGACCTCGTCTGCAAGCGACCTTACCTGCTGTATGGTGTGCTTTGTCTCCATCGCAATGCACTTTGCCGCCCACTCGGACATTACAAGGTGCGTCTTTACGCCCAGTCTTGAGAGCTCCTCTAAAAGCCTGATGCCATAGATGGCCCCCGTGCTTCCCGTCATACCGACTAGTATCTTCACGGTGCTGTATGGGAGGCGGCGCTATTTTTACCTAGGGTGCAGCGTATGACCGCGTGATCCCGGGATCGACTCGGTGCATGTAGTATGGTTCGAGTCATTCCACACTGCTGCCCTGCGCGTCGTCCCGGGCTTTCGCAGAATCTGATTCGAGCTCTTTTCGCTTTTTTAACCACAAAGAGACGGCGCCGGCAGCCATTGCAGTGAGCAGTATTATGCCCGCCAGCTGGAGCTCAAAGTGGTACAGCATGGCGTGTATAGCGTGCCAGTCAAGAAAAGTCTTGTGATCTAGCAGAGGCGCAGGGCCTAGAGACTCCCTTTTTTCTGCCAGATGATCCGAATCCTGCCGGTTGTACGGACTAGCATGAAAAACACTATTAATTCCCGGCACACCCACAAGATACATGATAAGACGCGCAGACATTGCAAAGATAGTAGGGGATTATTCGGACGTCAGGATAGGGGTGCTCGGGAGCCACTCCGCACTAGAGGTGATGGATGGCGCAAAAGACGAGGGCTTTGAGACGAGGGTGTTCTGCCAGAAGGGAAGGGAGACACCATACAGGAGGTTTGGGCGCATTGCAGACGAGATCACCGTGCTGAAAAAATTCTCAGAGATGGCATCGCCGAGGATTCAAAAGGAGCTGCGCGATTCTGACACCATCATCATACCGCACAGGTCGCTTACCGTGTACCTTGGATACAAGACGCTCGAAGAGAGGTTCAAGGTGCCCATATTTGGAAACAGGAGGATGTTCCAGGCAGAAGAGCGCACTGCAAAAAAGGGTCAGTACTATCTTTTGAAAAAGGCCGGGATAAAGTATCCCAGGGTGTTTGCAGATCCAAAAAGGATAGACAGGCCGTGCATTGTAAAGGTGCAAGAAAAGGACAGGCCGCTTGAGAGGGCGTTTTTTACGGTCTCGTCATACCGGGACTATATGGAAAAGTCAGAGTCCCGGATAAGGCAGGGCGTCATATCAAAAAGGGACCTTGCAAGATCAAGCATCGAGGAGCTGGTCATAGGAACATACATGAACTTTAATTTTTTTCACACGCCCATCTCAGAGCAGGTGGACTTTATCGGAATAGAGCGCAGGCTGCAGACGAACATACACGACTATAACGCACTGCCTGCAAGACAGCAGCTTGACATGGATGTGGACCTGCAGAACATCGAGGTGGGCCACACTCCTGCAAGCATCCGCGAGTCCCTGCTTGAAAAGGTGATAAAGATGGGCGACAAGTTTGTCGCAGCCGCAAGAAAAGAGTACGCTCCCGGAATAATCGGCCCGTTCTCACTGCAGAGCGTGATTACAAAGGATCTGGAGCTCGTAGTGTATGACGTGTCGCTGCGCGTTCCGGGGAACCCCATAGTGGCGACTACCAGCCCGTACACAAAGTACCAGTACGGCTCCACCTTTGGGGTAGGCAGGCGCATTGCAATGGAGATCCGCCGCGCCCAGGAAGAGGGCAGGCTAGAGGAGATTGTGACATAGCAGACATTGCACGGATCCCGGGTTTCCCGGCCCCGGCATTACGGCATTATTATTTCAAGGTTTATATGAAATATGCCGTGGGCAGAGATACATGTCAATAATCGAGACCGTCGCGGACGTGGACAACGCATTCCTGTCTAGAAGGGAGCTTGTATGCAACTTTGCAGGCCTTGCAGGCAAGCTCAAGAGGCTAGAGGCAGTGGAGATGATCACCAAGGAATTCAAGCTAGACGGCAAGCTGGTAATTCTGATGAGACTAAAGACCCATGTCGGCAAGCCCGTAATCACCGGTACGTTTTACGTGTATGAAGACGAGACACTTGCGAAAAAACACGTAGACCCGACCATATTTGCAAGACTTGAAAGGACAAAGGCTGCAATCGCCGAAGCTGCAAAAGAGGATGCGCCAGAGGCAGACACTCCTCCCAAGGAAGCACCGGCTGATGCTCCCAAGGAAGCAGAGCCGGCAGACAAGCCAGATGGTGCTCCCAAGGATGCAAAGCCGGCAGACAAGCCAGATGGTGCTCCCAAAGATGCAGACACTCCTCCCAAGGAAGCACCGGCTGATGCTCCCAAGGATGCAGAGCCTGCCGCAGATGCTACAAAGGCAGACGAGTCGCCTGCAAAGACAGACGACGCGGAGAAAAAATAATGGCAGGCAAAAAGGGATCCAGCCCCAACGTCTACAAGTATTTTGCAGTCGACGGAGAAAAGGTCACGCGAATCAAAAAGATATGCTCTAGATGCGGCAAGGGGGTGTTCATGTCAGAGCACAAGGACCGCCACACGTGCGGCAAGTGCGGACTCACGGAATTCAAGCAGAACTAGTAGATCTTTTTCCTCTTTATCTTGGCGCTCTTTTTCTCTAGCTGGTCCAGCCTCGAGACAAACTCCGGGGCCAGCTTTATCTTTGAGAGCGACTCGGCGGACAGCTTTATCGTGTTGGAGTCAAGGGATATGTTCGTCTTTGGCAGGTTCTTATCAGACCACAGCTTTATTGCCTTGTCCTCGAGCTTGTGATCCCGGAACCCGGCGGGAAACTTTTTCGTAATGTGGTCAAGCAGCGTGCGATCCCGGAACACGACGCGCGGCTCAAAGAGGCGCGTCTCATCGCTGTACACGTTCTCAAATATGCTGCCTGATATCTC
Source organism: Nitrosopumilus sp. H13 (assembly GCA_003724285.1). Classification (GTDB taxonomy): domain Archaea; phylum Thermoproteota; class Nitrososphaeria; order Nitrososphaerales; family Nitrosopumilaceae; genus Nitrosopumilus. The sequence goes on from RHFB01000079.1 coordinate 5,070, forward strand.
GTCAGAGAGCAGATCCATCCGGGATATCCTCCTCATCAGCTCCAGAAAGTGCAGAAACTCGTGCGCAAGTATCGCATGTATGGTCCCCCTCAGCCCGTATGCGACAAGCGGGGCAGACACCTGTATTACCACCTGGAACTTTTCCTCAAACACGACTGGAATCGTCCTGGCAAACAGGATGCCGTACTCGTACGAGTTTGGATCCGGCGCCGAGACCACAAGCGAGGGCTCTACATATGCCACCGGATACCCTATTCCCGAGGCCTTTTCAATCCTGTTTATGCCCGCCACTACTATTGGAAACCGGCTCACTATGGCATCGTATGTGCCGTCTGGAATCACCCCGTCTGCGCGGGCGTTTTTGAGGCGAACCAGCGGATCCAACGACTCTTCTCCATTTCATTGGTCTAAAAATGATTTGATTAGGATTTGGGCTTGCCGTGCTTTTTCTTCTTGCGCGTAGCTGCCCTCTGGTCTGCGTGTCTCTGGTGCTTGCCACTCTTTCTCTCCGGCATAGAGTTGCCTGAAGCGGGGCTCTAGTTAATTGTTATCATTGATACGTCCACAAAGTCAAACTCGAGGCACGCACACCTTGCCCCCAGTACCTGTGATATGCCCGGCGACACCTCGTCGCCGCTTACAAACCGCTTGATCGGAAGCCCACCGTCTGCCCTTATCATCATCTCCACTGCCTTTCTTTTCTTCCTATATCGGACAGAGTAGATCTTTTTTTCAGAGCGCCTGCCTGACTTTTCATACACGGCTACGGTGGCGCCTGCAAGCCCTTTTAGCTTTTTGAGATCTCCTGCAGCAGACACGCTCATCCTCACAGAGGACACAAAGCGCAGCGGCCCCCTAGGCGGCCCGGAGACCATGCCGAGGCGTCCTAGGCGCACAGAGTCGAGCGCCTTTGAGCGCGTGCGCAGCTTGCGCCGCCTCGGGTTCTGAATCCGCGCAAAAAACGGCCTCCCGGATCCCAGCACCAGGCTTGACTTGTCCTCGCCCCCCACCCACGTGAACCGCGCCACAGTCCCGCCGAGCTTGCCGAAAAGAAACTCTGATATCTGCCCCTCCACGCTCTCAAACCCGGACAGGCCGTGCCAGTCGCACGCGGCGCACCCGCCGCCTGCGCAGTCGCGGCAGGGCTTTTGTTTCTGAGTGATGCCCCTCTTTGTCTTTACGTACCTGCCAGAGACTACCACCGACCTTGAATGCACAGAGCACGACCTGCCCTTTGTGTCCACGATCAGGGTAAGATCCGGCCTCATCGGATCCGCACGGGCCCGCGTCCTCCTTGAGAACATTTTTGCCAGCTCCCTTGTAATGTCCGTCTTTACCCCGTCTGCCCCCCTCAGCCTGTACCTTGAGCGCACCTGGTCGTCCCTGTCTATTATCGACGGCTTTACCATGCATCCCACCATAAACGAGGAGAACTCGTACCCTGACGAGGCGTCTGCCATCAGCCGCGCATAGTGGTTCAGATCCCCGAACAGGCCGCGGCATATGTGGCAGCTCTTTGCAGTCCTCCCATCTAACAGCCGCCTGCCAAGCAGCCTGTTTGAGGAGAGATGCAGCCTCTTTGAGAAAAGCCTGCCGAGGCACTGCTCGCACAGCTCGTACTCTTGCAGGATCTTGCCGGCAGACAGTGCCGCCTCCTCGTACCTTGACACCCTAACCCAGACCCATTCTTCTTAGCGTGCCCTGCATCTGGCGCCCCTTTGCCGCCTTCATCATGTTCTTTGAGTTCTTGTAGTTTTTCACCAGCTCCTTTACCTCTCCTTCCGGCCAGCCAGAGCCGCGCGCAATCCTCTTCACCCGGGACTGGTTGAGCAGGTCCGGATCCGCCTTTTCTGCGTTTGTCATGCTCTGTATGATGTACCTCCACTTTGAGATCCTCTCCTCCATCTGGTCTAGCTGGTCGTCTTTGACCATCCCCGAGAGCCCCGGCATGCTGTCAAGAAAGCCGCGCAGCGAGCCGACCTTTGTGACGTCCTCGAGCTGGTGGAAAAAGTCCTCCATGTTCATCTTGCCGCTTGAGATCCTCTTGAGGCGCACAGATCAAGGACCGCCTGCACGTCCCCCATCCCTAGCAGCCTGCCTACAAACCTGGTCGGCGAGAACTTTTCGAGATCGTCAATCCTCTCACCCGTGCCGATGTACATTACCTGGGCGCCAGTAGCTGCAGAGGCGGCAAGCGCCCCTCCCCCCTTTGCAGAGCTGTCAAGCTTTGTCACGATCACCCCTCCCACAGGGATCGTCTTGTGAAACGCCTCTGCCTGGTTATAGCACTGCTGGCCTATGGTGCCGTCTATCACAAGCAGCGCAAGATCCGGCTCTGCGGCCTTTTTTATCTCCTTCATCTCGTCTAGCAGGTCCTTCTCCTCCTTGTGCCGCCCCGCAGTATCCACCAGTATCACGTCAAGCGGCTTGCCTGCAAAGTGCTTGAGGCCGTGCCTCACTATCTCAGGTGAGTCCTTGTTGTTCTCCTCGCCGTACACCTCTACGTTTGCCTTTTCACACATCGTCCTTAGCTGCACGAGTGCCCCCGGCCTGTACGTGTCTGCCCCCACCACCCCCACGGCATACCCCTGCTTTGTGAGGAACTTTGCAAGCTTTGAGGTGACGGTGGTCTTGCCGCTTCCCTGTATTCCAAGCAGCACTATCTTGTTCTGCCTGTCGGGCTTGAAGTCAAAGTCCGACTCGGATCCCAGCAGCTTTGCAAGCTCGTCATAGAGTATCTTTACAATGTGATCCTTGCGCGAGAGCCCCGGCGGAGGGGTCTCCCCGAGCGCCCGCTCCTCTAGCTGCTTTGTAATCTCCAGCACCAGCTTTACGTTCACGTCTGACTGCAGCAGTGCCCGCTGCACGTCCCGCGCAAGATCCTTTATCAGCTCCTCGTTGATGTCTGAGGATCTTACGATCTTTTTTATCGCGGCCCCCAGCGTGTCTTTTAGTCCGTCAAGCATCTATCCCAGCTCCGCACCAAGTATTTCAAACCCTCCTCTATATCTATCCCATGTTTTGCTGTGGCTTGTAATCCTGACCGGTCTTGAAAAGAGGGGACAGTCAGTCACAAACGTCTCTGCCTCGCCTCCCTCAAAGTCGAGGTTGAATCCGTGCCGCTCAGACAGCCCGCCAAGCACTGCGAGATCCCCCCTCGTGACCGTCCTTCCAAGCCACGACTCGTCTAGGCCTCCTGCAGAGACTGATGACATGAGAAACTCAAATCCCGCATCAAGCAGCGACTCCATGTGCAGTCTTGGATCCGCCCCCCACAGCGGGGAGACTAGCTCCAGTCCCGCATCAGAGCATGCGCGCCCAAACCTGTCCCTTTGAAATTTGCTTCTTATCCCGCCGTGAACCAGCCCCCCTATCCCGAATCTTTCCACGGCCTGCGCAAGCAGCGCCCCGAGGGACTCAAGCTCCTCGTCCTCATCATCAGAGCCAGACTCGGCCGTAATTTGGGGGATCCCCATCGACTGCGCCTGGAGCGCCGTCCACCTGATGTTTGGATGGTGCAAAAGGAGGCTTTCTTCTGACCTGCCAAGTATGCTCAGCAGGCACGCGACCTCGTATCCCTGCGTCTGCGCGGCGTGCACCGCATAGGTGCTGTCCTTGCCGCCAGAAAAGAGCGCGCCCAGCCTCATTTCAGATGCCTTGGGATGCTTCATAACTCATAATCCTCATCACATATCAGTCGGCTTTTCCGGTCATCATCAGCATCCGAGCCTAGCTCTTTACGCGCATGATTTTAGTCTTGTCCATTACCACCCAGTACTCTACGTTCTGGCCGTTTTCCAGCTTGCCCTTTGCCTCTTGGTCCACCAGGGTAATGTCAATCGTCTCAAACGTCTCTGAATCCATCACCTGCACGGTGTCACCGTTTATGGATATGACCTGCCCCGTCTTTTTGTTGATCATAGGCACGTGTATCTGCATGCTGACTGGCCCCACGTGCGGCCTCTTTTGGCCGTCAAATATGCCCTCTGCGACAATGCGCGCCTTTGCAGCCCCGTGCTTGCCGGGCTTTGAGGTGTCATACTCTACAATCCTGCACGGCTCTCCGCTTGGCTGGTCGGAGTGGGGCAATAGTATGTATGAGCCGATCTTCAGGGAACCAAGATCAGAGGGCTTGCTCATGAAAAAACATCTTTTGCACGAATATTTAACCTTTCTACTTTAGCTGATCAAGAATCGAGAGACTCATCAGGTTGGTC
>RHFB01000060.1 GCA_003724285.1 Nitrosopumilus sp. H13
TCTTGCAGCGAGTTATCCACTGTACGTATGGCATCCGTGCCGGGCGGGCCTGAGACTAGCACCATGTCGTATACTTTGGCGCCGTTAATGGCACCATAGTGGTATATCTGCCCGGGATCAATGTCTTCCTTGTCCGTCTTTACAAGGTTTCCCATACCATCAAAGAGGCGCCTGTATATCTCGCCGCTGCCGTCCACGTCAAACGTCCACAGATCCTCGCTTGTGGGATCCACGTTTAGCTGCATGTCCCGTATTGTCATGCGCACATCCGAGTCGCGCGGATACGACTCGCGGTCAAACTCAAAGGCAGAATCACCGGCAGGATCATTGTATGTCACCACTATATCAGGTGCCCCAGCTCCATACGCTATGCCCATCTGATCGCCTGCAGTCATCTCAAATGTCTGGATGAACGGCCAGTGCTGTATGTCTCCAAGCCCGTTGTTTCCAAGGGTTGCGCCAGACATGGGAGACTTTGGCGCCCTAATCATCTGCATGAATCCCGGGCCAGTCGACGAATCGCACGTCGCCCCCGACGTAAACACCACTGCAGATTCGCCAAACGAGCCATCCAAAAACCCGGGATCATCGCACTCTACTCCAAAGTCCATTCCCGTGCCGGCAATCTTGGTCGCATCATCAATTATCCTTGCAAGACTCGTATCTGCCACATATGCATACCAGTGCCCGTCCGTGCCCTGCGTCATTCTCAGACTTGATCCGTCAAACGTGACGTCAGGCTCTGCCGCATCCGCGCCAGATATCGCATCATCCCTTACTATGATTTCTAGCACCATGGGGCCGCCAAACACGTCAGATGATACGTACAGGTTTTCAGTCTCTTTTGGCATGCCTTGCGCGTCTGGTAAAAATGTGGCAAGACAGCTTGCAGATACCATAACTGCAAGAACCACAATCTGCACCCTTGCCTGATTTTCCATATCACGCGCATGGCCAGTCCGTATTTAACTGATCTCCGCAGTTGCACCGGTCCGAACTTTACAAAAACAGATTATACGGTACATATTCCATACATGGTATGAACCTGCTTTCAATAGGTGGCTCTGACCCGTCGTCGGGTTCTGGCATTCAGGGCGACATTAGGGCGTTCTCATCCCTTGGCGCCCACTGCCTGAGCGCAGTCACTGCAATTACAGCTCAAAACACGAGCATGTTTGGGGGAGTAGAGCCGGTCTCGCCTGGAATCCTAGGGGAGCAGATAAAGTGCATAATGGCCGACTTTGATCTGGCAGGCATAAAGATAGGCATGGTGTACAACCAGGACATCATAAAAGTCATACACCGCACAATCAGAAAAACCGGCATTCCCATAGTTGTAGACCCGGTAGTAAGGTCGACTACCGGCGGCGTGCTGCTAGAACGGCAGGCGCTAAAGTCATACAAAAAGCTCCTGGTTCCGCTTGCCACTGCAATAACTCCAAACCAGGAAGAGGCGGGGATTCTTGCAGGTGTGAGATCCCACGCAAAGGCCGCCCGGATAATCCGGGACATGGGCGCAAAAAACGTCATAGTTACCGGCATCAAAAAAGGCGGCAAGATATCAGACTATATCCTGGAAAAAGACGCGCACCGCACAATATCAGACACGTTGATTCGCGGTACAAACCGCGGAAGCGGCGGCGTGCATTCTGCGGCCGTGCTTTTCTGCCTTGCGTCAGGGTATGGCATGTGTGATGCGGCGCGGTTTGCAAAACAGGCGGCGCACGAGTCAATTAAAAACGCAATAAAGCACGGCAGGGGCCTGCCCATAACTGACACCGCGCCCATTACCCGCATGCTGCTAGGGGCCATACATCGCATAATGGATGCAAGGGGCATCTCTGGACTTATCCCTGAATGCCAGACGAACTTTGTGCATTCCGGGCCCAATCCAAAGAATACAGGCGACGTGCTGGGAGTTGCAGGCAGGATTGTCAGGGTTGGAAATCATACAGTAATGGCAGGCCAGGTGAGGTATGGCGGCTCAAAGCACGTGGCATCTGCCCTGATTGCGGCAAGCAAAAAATTCCCGCAGCTGCGCGCGGCTGCAAACATTAGATACTCTGAGAGTGTGGTCAGCGCCGCAAAGGCGGCGGGAATGCGCGTATCAGTGTATGACAGGAGCAGGGAGCCGGAATCTGCCCCGTCCACCATATCATGGGGCATCAAGAGCGCAGTTTCTGGCATAAAGAGGCCGCCGGACATCATATACCATACCGGCGGATGGGGTAAGGAGCCGATGATCATGGTGTTTGGCATTACGCCTGATGCCGTGGCAGAAAAGATCACCAGGCTAATAGATACATAAATGGTCATTGCCTGCAGGCAGGATCGTGAAGGCGGTAATCCTGGCAGGCGGACTCGGGACAAGGCTCCAGCCATACACGATGTTTCTTCCAAAGCCCATGCTGCCGCTTGGCGAAAAGCCGATGCTCGAGCACATCATAGAGTGGACCAGAAAAAACGGGATCGACTCGGTGGTGCTGTGCGTGAGCTATCTGAGGAGGAGGATTGAAGAGTACTTTGAGGACGGGGCGAGGTTCGGGGTAAACATCGAGTACGCCACATCTGACAGGCCCCTTTCTACTGCCGGGCAGCTAAAGACTGCGGAAAAATACATTGACGGGACGTTTGTGTGCATGTATGGCGACTCGATATTTGACTTTGCCCTGAGATCCATGATAAGACGGCACAAGAAGACTGGGGCCCTAGTCACCATGGGCCTGAGCGAGTACAAGACGAACATGCCCTACGGGGTGATCAAGACAAAGGGCGGCAGGGTCACGAGCTGGGATGAAAAGCCAGAGATAAAGGCAGACGTCAACATGGGATGCTATGTGATGGAGCCGAAGATATTCGGATACATACCAAAGAACAGGCAGTACGGGATGGACGATCTGATCAAAAAGGCCATGACAAAGGGGCTAGTCGGCAGCTATTCTGCAAAGAACGGCTTTATTGACATTGGCGACAAGGACACATACAAAAAGGCACATCAGGATTATATTCGACGGCTGGGCAAGATATGACATGGATGCCACCGTCAGAAAACTGCAAAAAGGCGACTTGCAAAACGGGTTTCTCACGTCCCTTGATGCGCTAAAGCGGGCAAGCGACATTGATCCCGCAAAGGCAGAGGAGATATTTCAGAGGATTGACGCAAACCCGGACTATACCATAGCGGTGGCAGAAAAAGACGGCAAGGTGATAGGTACTGCCACCCTGGTAGTAGAGCAAAAGTTCATCCACGAGGGCGGGCTGGTGGGGCACATTGAGGATGTCGCAGTCTCAAAAGAGTCCCAAGAGCGCGGGATAGGCAGCAAGATAGTGTCATATCTGCTGGATGTGGCCAAGAAGCGCGGCTGCTACAAGACCATTCTTGACTGCACAGACGAGGTCGTTCCATTTCAGAAAAAGATGGGATTCAAGCCCGGGATACACCAGATGCGCTTTGATCACGTCTAGTAGAGGGCTGGCTTTTTCCTCTTGTGTCTGAGCAGGTGAGTTCCGACTGCGAATATGGGCACAGACATAACCATGAACAGCACCGGCGCCAGGACGACTGCGTCAGTCAGGTACTGGGGATCTATCTTTTCGAGGTACGTATAGCTTGTTGCCATTCCGGCAAGCAGTATCGCGCCGGCTGCAATAATCATGTAGCCAATCGGCCTAGAGCCGTACTGCCTTGTCATCAAAAACGCCACTGCCGCAAGTATCCCCGCCGGCGCCGCCGCAATCGATATGAACTGGAGTATCTTTGGATCAGCCGTAAACGACCCCAAGTACGCGAAATCCTCGGGGACGTTTGCCATAAAGTGGTACACGGAGATCATCTCGCCTGCAAACATTGCAAACAGACCCACGCTTGCTATCGCAAGCCACCGCTCTATCGCCATCACTGCTTTGAGGCGCAGTTGATAAATAAATCACACGATACCGACTAGGTTTGCAAGCTCTTTTCTGCACGCGGCCCCGAGCTTTTCTGCCGCCTGCTCTGGCGAGACGTCGTTTAGGAATATGCCGTATCCGCGCTCAAGGCCGGACCACGACCTTGTGATGGGGTACACCTCGAGGTGCCAGTGAATCTGCCTGCTGTTCTTCTTTTCGGGGGAGAGGTGGAACACGAGGTTGTATGCCACGCCCTTTATGGTCCTTGCAAGGCCGCCAAGCGAGGAGCGCAGTATGAGGGAGAGATCGTTTATCTCCTTTTGAGTGATCTTTGAGAAGCTTGTCGTGTGTTTTTTGGGGGCGATCCAGAACTCGTACGGGTACGACGGCGCCCACGGGCAGAACGCGACAAAGCCCTCAGTCTGCAGTATCTGCCTCTTGCCGCCGGTCTCCTCGTTGACTATCTGGCACATCGGGCAGACGCCCTTTTCGTTTAGTATCTTGTGCGAGGCCTCTGCCTCCTCCTCGATGATCGGCGGTATTGTAGAAAGGGTGAGTACATGCAGGTGCGGGTGCGGGTTTTTGTTTCCCGCCAGCTCGCCCTGGTCGGCGTATATCGAGACGTACGTGACTCCCTTTTGCGTGTACAGCCACCTCAGTCGGTCCTGGACTACCACCAGCACGTTTGACCACTGTTCCGTGTCTATGGTGGCAAACGTGTTGGACTTGTCCGGCGAGGCGACTACGATATAGTGGTACCCGTATGCAGGCTCGCTGTAAAAGGGCCTGTCGCTGTAGGTGTTTTCTGCCTCTATGGATACTATCGGGTTCTTGCTCTCAAAGACGCGTATTGACCAGCCCTTGACGTACTCGTCCTCGCTGTCCTGGAGCCGCTGCAGCATGCCGTCCCTTGCCACCAGCGAGAGGCAAAGGGGAACTTTTTTGGATCTATTACCTTGTCGTCCTTTTTTGAGACGATCATAAAGCGCTCAGAGACATAGTCCTTGCGCATATCGCCCATGTTTTTTAGTTGGAACAGGCGTGTGTTAAAACGTTTACTATGAAGGATCGATCAGGCCTTGCAAGACTTAAAGGAGAGCGGCAGACCCCGCAAGGGCATGGACAACTCTGATGTCCACATGATATATGTACTTCTTGACGGGGTCGGGGATCTTGCGCATCCCGATCTTGGCGGCAGGACCCCGCTAGAGGCGGCCCGCACCCCCACACTAGACAGGATAGCCGCAAACGGCTCGTCAGGGGATGTGATATCCGTAGGCGAGGGGATAGCCCCCGAGTCAGACATTGCCGTATTCAACATGCTCGGATACAAGTTTGCCCATGCAGACTATGCCGGGCGCGGGGTGATCGAGGCCATCGGGATTGGAATCGACTTTAGGGACGGGGATCTTGCCCTCAGGGGGAACTATTCGACGCTAGAGGGGGGCGTAATTACAGACAGGCGCGCAGGAAGGCACATTGAAAAGGAGGATGCGCGCGGCATTGCAAGGGAGATAGAGGAGAACGTCAGGTTTTCACGCCCCGGTACCGAGGTGGTGGTGGCCCCCACAATAGGGCACAGGGTGACTGTAAGGATAAGGTCCGACTCGCCGCTGTCCCCGAGGATTACAAACACGGATCCCGCATACAGCAACATCGGGGGGATGGGCGTGGCAAAGGCAGTCGGCGACTGCATGAGGGTTGAAAAGTGCCTGCCGCTCCAAGATGACGCGGGGGACACGGCGGGAATAGTCAACGAGTTCTCGCAGAATGCGATCGACATAATGGGCAAGAGTCAGACAAATGAGCGGCGCGCAAAAGAGGGCAAAAAGAGGCTCAGCTGCATACTGTTACGGGATGCGGGAACAAAGTACCCCAGTGTCACCCCGATTAATCAAAAGTACGGCATGAACTTTTCATGCATAGTGGACATGCCGGTGGAGATAGGCATAGCAAAGGTGCTTGGAATGAAGACGTACGGGGCAGGCGGGCTGACAGACTATGAGGAAAAGGCAAGGGTTGCTGCCGGCGCGATGGATACACAGAATGCGATATACGTGCACCTCAAGGGGCCCGACGAGTTCGGACACGACGGGGATGCCAAGGGCAAGACGGCAAACATTGAGGAGATCGACAGGAGGTTCTTTGGGACGCTGCTTGATTGCATAGATACGTCAAGGGTTGCAATAGTGGTGTCAGCAGATCACTCGACTCCGTGCATCAGCAAGGGGCACAGCGACGATCCGGTCCCGGTGGTAGTGTCTGGTGATAATATCAGAAATGACGGGACTGCACGCATGACAGAGGAGCAGGCAGGAAAGGGGGGCATGGGCAGGCTTGCAGGCGCCGACGTAATGCCGCGCGCGCTAGAGATGATCAAATCTCAAACATGACAAGCTCGCCGGACTCTTGCATGCTAGTCGTCTTTTTTCTGATTCTGTCCACGTCTATGTTGTGATACATTGACGGGGATGTCCCGAGCTTTTCAAGCGCCCTGTGCAGCATGCCGACTCCGATGCCGGTGTCGTTTTCCTGCGCGTGCGCAAAGGCGACGGCGACTAGGATTATCCCCTGGAGCATCTCCTTTTCCCTGCCCTGGCACTGCTTCCAGACGCCTTCTAGCGCCTCGTGGCACTCCCAGTACCGCTCGTTGTTAAAGTAAAAGATGCCGTCTTTTACCCCCTGCTCCTTTGAGAACTTTTCTTCTGCGACGTGCCGGACGTTGTCTATCTCGCCTATGGGGGAGAGCGCCTTGAGGAGTCCGTCGAGATCGTCTTTTTCTGCGGCCACGTCAAACTCGAGGAATTTCGTGGCGACCCGGGCCAGACGGACAGAGACGTCCATCTCTGATGCGAGATCCCGGGCCCAGTAGACAATCTTTCTCGAGTCCTCTGGCGTGTATTTTTTGTTCTTAAAGTGGAGTAGATAGCGTTCCATGGAAGTGCTCTGGCGGGATTTCTTAAATCTCTTATGATGAAAAAAGAAAAAAAAGAGAGAAGGGTCTATCCTTCAATCGGATCAGAGTTGTCGGTTGGAGGTTCTGCCGTAGCCTCGGTTGGTTCCGGGGTGGCTGGAGTCTCTGCCGTAGCCTCGGTTGGTTCCGGGGTGGCTGGAGTCTCTGGCTCTTTGGCCTTTTTGGAAGTCGTCTTTTTTGCGGTCTTTTTGGTCGTCTTTTTATCCGCGTCTTCTAGATCAATCACGCCTGCCTCTCCGAGTGCAAAGATTACCTCTGTCTCTGGGTGGTGCGGACTGTCTACCATTCTGGCGATTCGCTTCTTGCCCGACTTTTTAAAGTAGATTCGGTAGGTGCTTGTGTGTGCAACTACGTTTCCACCAATAGGACGGGTCGGATCACCAAAGAAGACGTCGGGAGATGCCATGACCTGGTTGGTTGCAATCGCCGCACAGTTGTACGTCTCTGCTATCCTGACCAGCAGGTGAACAAAGTGGTTCAGTTTCTGCTGTCTGGCTGAGAGTGTACCGCGTCCCAAATACTCGGAACGGAACAGTCCCACCGCAGAGTCTGCGACGATGAGTTTGACGTCGTTTTCCTTGATTATGGAGCCTGCCTCTTCGAGGATCAGCGTCTGGTGTGCACTGTTATATGCACGGGCGACGATGATCCTGTCAAGAACCTTGTCCGGATCCATTCCATGTGCCTGGGCGATTGAGACGATTCTTTCGGGTCGGAACGTGTTTTCTGTATCAATGTACAGGACGCTTCCCGCAAGACCGCCTTCCTCCTTTGGCTTTTGGACCATCACGGACATTGTGTGGGCAAACTGTGTCTTGCCACAACCAAATTCTCCGTACACCTCTGTAAGGGCCTGTGTCTCGACACCGCCGTCAAACAGCGTATCAAGACAGTTGGTTCCAGTCGTGATCTTGCCGATGCTCTGGCGGTGTTTGTAGATCTCGCTTGCACTGACAAAGTCCTTTGCCAGCTGGCCTCCATCGACTAGGTGTTTTCTTGCCTTGTTGACAATCTTTTCGGCGGTGTCCTTGTCCATCCCCGTTATCTCTGCGATTTCCACAGGACCCCTAACTATGAGATCCATTATACTGTGGACGCCGGCATCAGATAACTTGCGGGTGGTTACAGGACCCACACCTTCAAGACTGTCGAGTCTAAGGT
>RHFB01000012.1 GCA_003724285.1 Nitrosopumilus sp. H13
GTAGTCGACTGTATTGCCGTGTTGATTCCCACCACCTCGCCGCGCATGTTGAGCAGCGGCCCGCCAGAGTTTCCCGGATTTATCGCCGCATCCGTCTGGATTACGTCAGGTATCGAGTATCCAGAGTCAGACGGCAGCAGCCTGCCGAGCTGGCTTATTATCCCCGACGTCATTGATCCCGATAGTCCAAACGGGTTGCCGATTGCCGCTATCGCCTCGCCCACCTTTAGCCTTGACGAGTCCCCTATGGACAATGGGTGCAGCAGGTCTGCCCTTACGTCTGCGCGCAGTATCGCAAGATCCGTAAACTCGTCTGCGCCCACCACCTCTGCGTCATACGACCTGCCGTCAAGAAACGTCACGGTGACGCGCTCTGCGTCGTCAATCACATGGGAGTTTGTGGCAATGTGGCCCCTTGTGTCGTACACGAATCCAGAGCCCACGCCCCTGCCGCTCTCCATATCGTCTATTTTTTTGACGTTGACCCTCACCACGCCGGGCTCTGACATCTCAAAGATCTCCACCAGGGACAGGTCTGCTGTGCGCAGTGGCGTCGTCTCTCCGACCGCACTTGGATGCCCGTTGCTTGCCACTAGAGGCGGCCTGTCAGACTCGGACGGGATCACAAAGATTACTGCAAACACTGCAACGGCGATTATGCCTGCCACCGTCATCCCGGTTGCCATGTCTGCCCTGTCCATCATGTATGTCTCGCTTAATTTTATCTAAAAAGATTGCTATGCTCTGCAGAGCCGTGCTTTTTGTCCCTCATCAGATAGGTCCTGCCCCTCCACGCCACCGACGCCCCCCTCATTCCCGCGAGGAATCCAAGTATTACAGTCAGGCCCCCGAGCGGGGCGAGCGCGGCATATATTACTCTCAGCCCCAGTCCGGCGCGCGCCTCGAGCGCGGCTCCGGCATAGATGAGCGCAGACGCCACGCCTGCTGCCACGCACAGCACCATTGCAGGCTCTCCTCCTGCCAGGGCTGATGCCACAAGCACGGGAAACGGGACAAACAGCAAAAATGACACCGCAAGCAGTATCCCGACTGCGATCTTTTTGCTCTGCTGATAAAGCGGCGCCATCAGTCTCTTTAGCGCGTTCCACAGCCCGGACGGGTCGCGCGCCCAGACTGCCTTGATCAGGTGCTCGCCCCTGACCATCCGTATCTTGTATCCTGCCTCCTTTGCCCTTTTGCCCAGGGCTCCGTCCTCTATCGCCTCGCCACGCACGCCCTCGTGCATCCCGATGCCCTCGTACGTCTCCCTCCGTAGTATGAAAAAGCTTCCAAAAAAGTATCCCGTCTTTTTTGCGGGATTGTTCACGTTGAGCGCAGAAAACCTGGTGTGCAAGAACACCGAGATCATGGGCAGCGCCGCCCGGGTCCAAAAGTCAAATGTCTGCATCCGGGGTATCGCAGACAGCGCGTCAAGGTTCAGGGACTGGAGATGGGCCACTGCAAGGGATATGACGCTTTTTGAGTGTACGGTGTCTGCATCGGTAAACAAGAGCAGCTGGCCGCCTGCCTTTTTGTATCCCTCCATGCACGCCCAGTTCTTTCCCATCCATCCGTCCGGCTTTGGCCCCGCAGATACCGGCACTATCTCTGGATGCTTTTTTGAATATTTGGAGATTATCCTGCCGGTATCGTCCTCTGAGGAGTCATCCACTGCTATTACTTCATAGTTGTCATAGTCCTGCGCAGCAAGGGATTCCAGGCACTTGTCGATGAATTCCTCTTCGTTTCTTGCAGGCAAGATGACAGATACCCTCGGGGAGTTCTTTGACGAGTCCTCAAATACGTCAAGATAGGGCGCCAGTCTAAACGAGTCTGCCATGGACTTTATGAGAAATACCCACGTCCCTCCAATGCCTGCCATGATCCCGGCAAGAACGTAATATACCACGTCATACATCTGACTCGATCTCTTTTTTGATTGCCTGCACTGCCTGCTCTGTGCCCTTTTTGATGTGCCTTGATATCATGCCGGTAAACATGCCCATCATGCCGGTCATCTGGATATCCCAGACCACGTGCATGACGGTTCCAGTACCTGCCGGTTCCAGGGATATCGTCTTTTCCCCGTCAATCACGCCTTTTGTGAACTTTGCAACTATTCTGCTCTCAGGCTCTAGCGTGACTGTCTGCATGCATTTTTGATCCCGGAACGCTATCGTGATCTCCCTGGTGGTGATATTGCCGCTCTTTGAGATGTTCCTGACGCTCTTTGTGCCCTTCCAGAACCTGGGCTCCGAGTCGATGTCTGATATGACCTCCCAGACCCTGCCTGCGGGGGCGTCTATCTCTGCATCCACTTTGATTCTTGCCATGCCGTGCGGAACCACAGCGGTAAATATATTAGATTCCTGTCACACACAAAGTATGACTGTGATGGGCAACATGCCTAAAATCCGGAACAGTAACTCCAGTTCCAATGGCATTTGCCACTCTTCCATCACAGTCAACTGGTTTGAGGCATGAATCCTGCGCGCAAGATCTCCACATTTGACGGATCGGGCTTTTGGAAGAATGCATATGTCCACCAGCGCGCCAAACTGCTGAGGCTTGCAGGGGTGCCCGAAGCCCAGATAAGCGGGCTTGCAGACAAGAGGTATTCAGAGCTCTCATCGGATCTGCGGTTTGACATAGAGACATGCGGGGCAGACTCGCGGGATCTCAGATAGCGAAATTCATTTTAACGGGGTCGGAGAATGCCACCATATGGCCATATCCTATGACGACTTTGCCAAGCTGGACTTGCGCGTGGCAAGAATCACGGCGGCAGAGCCCATACCCGGCAAGTCGAGAATCATAAAGGGCGTGATAGACCTGGGGGATGGAGATACGCGCGACGTGATAATTGGAGGGGCTCAGTATTATGCGCCAGAGGACATGGTGGGCAAGACGGTAATAGCGATTGCAAATCTAGAGCCCAAAAAGCTCGCAGGGGTAGAGTCTGATGCAATGCTGCTTGCAGCAGACATTGATGACCGCCCGTTCTGGCTCACCGTCTCAGGAGACGTCCCGCCGGGAACCATGATAAAGTGACTAGTCGTATATCATCAGGCTCTTTTCCTCTAGCAGCGCATGCAGGTTGTTTACCGACCTGTACACGTCCTGCTCTTTTTTTGCACCCGTGCAGACCAGCTTGCCTGATGAGAACAGCAGGATTACCGTCTTTGGATCCACCATTCTGTGGATCAGGCCTGGAAACTGCTCTGGCTCGTACATGCTGCGCGGCAGTGTCCTTGCGGCCTGCTCTAGGTGTATCCTGCCCCCCAGGTTGATTGACGCCACGATGTTTTGAATCTCGACCTTGGCGTCCTTTTTGACACTGACGCCCCCCTTTCGGAGCTTTTGCACCACCAGGCTTACCGCCTTTCTTGCCATGTTTTCTGACTTTGAGCCTGTGCAGACCATCTTGCCGGATGTAAATATGAGCGTGGCCGTCTTTGGGCTCTTTAGCCGGAACACGAGGCCGGGAAACTGATCCGGATGGTACTCTACGTCAGGAAACGTCCGCGTGATCTCGTTTAGATCCATCTTTTGATCCACCGAGGCTGACGCCACAACGTTTTCCACGCTTATCATGGGCTTGGTCTGGGGCATGTTCGGATTTTTTAATATTTTCACTATAATAAAAGTGATCAAAGAATGATCACCGGCGCTTGTTCAGTTTGCCGCAAGTGGCATGCGCAACTGTTCCCTGCACTTAAAATTATGTGATTGCCAATTCCGGTGCGGATTACAAGCTTGGGGGTGTCTGATGTGCGGCTGACTGCCAGGGATCACACTGGGCGCTTGCATGTCTCAAAACTTGCTCTTCAAACCCTCTTGTAATCTACTTGAGTCTTGGGCGCATCAAGAGCATCCTGTGTGAGCAGAGGCGGTGTACTTGATCCACATCTCTGGGAGTTTGGACGCTGGAGTGCCTCGCATGTATTTCTCAATCAGTTCGTGCGCCTGCTTTTCTCCCAGCATGCGCCCATCTCATTGGTTCTCTTGGCAAATACTGGAGACGATCGTGTGATCCTCTCCATCTGTCTCCACGCCCGTCCGTTGAATGGATGTTACCGTGTGGTTCGCCACCATGCCTTGCACCAGAATACCATCCATCTGTGATGGGATATGTTGCACATCTGACTGCTTTGGCCCCTATGAACATCGTCTTCCTGATGCATCTTGCCCTTGTTTTTTCTAATTTCTTTCATGCTGTCGACTCTGCAAGTTTATTCCACCACGTATGTCTTGACATTTGGCAACTAGAACAATTTTTACGACCTGCTAGTTTTGCGGTCCTGACGGATTACAGTTTGCAAGACTCGTTGCTAGTCCTGTCTCTTGGCAATTATCGCACACCGGCATCAGACTTACAGATGCGCATTCTAGTCCTGTCGATCCAAGTCATGCTTGGCGATGCAAAGGCTCACATGCAGTTATGCATCTCTAACCTTCACACCAATCCCCACGTTCCTAGAAAACATACTGCCTGATTATCCACAGGCTCCGCCTGATTGCACGGATTCCAGAATAGCACTTGTCTATAGTCATCCGGATGCTGTGTTCTGACATCTGATTGCATGCCATGTGGCGCGGCAGGCGGGACTACCTCGAGCCTATCTGAGATGATCCTGATGCATGTCTAAATTTGCGATCCATTATATAATGAACCATTCGTCCATGAAGTTTATATACCAATTTTCTCACCAAAATAACAGCATGGAGAATGCCGCACTCAGAAAGATTACCAGCATTACACTAATGACCATAATGG
>RHFB01000080.1 GCA_003724285.1 Nitrosopumilus sp. H13
CCGCAGTGGATGCTCGACTTTAGACTCCGCTCTTATGAGATATTCATGCAAAAGCCAATGCCCACATGGGGCGGCGATCTGAGCGTCATTGACTTTCAGAACATTTACTATTATGCAAAGGCGTCAGAAAAGACCGAAAAGAACTGGGACGACGTTCCAGAGAGCGTAAAGAACACGTTTGACAAGCTCGGAATTCCAGAGGCTGAAAAAAAGTTCCTTGCAGGTGTGGGGGCACAGTACGAGTCAGAGGTGGTGTACCACAACCTCCGCGACGACCTGGCAAAGCAGGGCGTAATGTTCCTAGATACCGACTCTGCCCTAAAAGAGCAGCCGGAGATATTCAAAAAGTACTTTGGAAAGATAATCCCGCCAGAGGACAACAAGTTTGCGGCGCTGAACAGCGCCGTGTGGAGCGGCGGCTCTTTTATCTACGTGCCTCCCGGCGTCAAAATCGACATGCCGCTGCAGGCCTACTTTAGAATCAACGCAGAAAACATCGGGCAGTTTGAGAGGACGCTGATCATAGTAGACGAGGGCGCAGAGGTCCACTATATCGAGGGATGCACGGCCCCCGTATACTCGTCTGAATCGCTCCACTCCGCGGTGGTGGAACTCGTGGCCCACAAGGACGCAAAGCTGAGGTACACTACAATCCAGAACTGGAGCAACGACGTGTACAATCTCGTTACAAAGCGCGCATACGCGTACGAGGGAGCCACAGTCGAGTGGATCGACGGCAACATTGGCAGCAAGCTTACGATGAAGTATCCCGGCGTGTACCTGATGGGCGAGAGGGCGTACGGCGAGACGCTCTCAATCGCGTTTGCAGGCAAGGGCCAGCACCAGGACACGGGTGCAAAGATGGTGCACCTTGCCCCCAACACGACCTCAAAGATAACCTCAAAGTCAGTAAGCAGGCTTGATGGCCGCTCTACGTACCGCGGCCTGCTCAGCGTGGCAAAGGGAGCCACCAACGTAAAGTCCACTGTCCGCTGCGACGCGCTACTACTAGATGACACCTCAAAGACTGACACGTACCCCTACATGGAGATAAACCAAGAAGATGCGACGATCACGCACGAGGCCACGGTAGGCAAGATTGGTGACGAGCAGATATTCTACCTGATGAGCCGCGGATTCAACGAGGAAGAGGCACTCTCTCTGATTGTAAACGGGTTCATGGAGCCCTTTACAAAAGAGCTTCCAATGGAGTATGCCGTAGAGCTCAACCGTCTGATAAAGCTAGAGATGGACGATTCGGTCGGATAATCCTGATTTATCATGTCGCAACAAACGCTTGCAGAACTAGGAAAAAGCCACATTGATGGAATCTCCTCTGCTGCCGGCGAGCCTGCATGGCTCAAAGAGTACAGAATGGACTCGCTTTCCATCTATGATAAACTCCCGCTTGAGATCTCCCCGCTATACAGCAAGTATACGGATGCCCGGCGGATGGACCACTCAAAGGTGTCGCTGTCCCACTCTGCATCAGGCAATGCCCCGGGATTCCTGAAAAAGCGGCTCGGCGAGCTGCAAGACGAGACGTGCATAGTGCAGATCGGCACGGGAATACACAGGACAAACGTGCCGGCAGACCTCCAGTCGGCAGGACTCGTCGTCTCCCCGATATCCGAGGCCGTGCAGAAAAACCCGGAACTAGTAAGGCGGGCGCTCGAGGCGTCTGATTCCAATGATGACAAGTTTACGGCCCTAAACAACGCGGCGTTTAACTCTGGCGTGTTCGTGCACATTCCGCACGGCATGGAGGTACAAAAGCCGATACATCTTCTGACCTGCCTTGCAGACGACGGCATGTCTGCAATATCGCGCAACATTGTATTTGCAGACGAGTCAAGCAAAGCAACCATAGTCCAGGAGATCTACTCGCCTGCGTCTGCCTCGCAGCAGGCGTACCTTGAGCTTTTCAGCGCAAACGTGGCCCAGAACGCGCACCTTGATGTGACGACGCTCCAGATGATGGCCCAAAACGCGGTGAACTTTTCAACCAGGAGCACGGTCCTTGCACAGGACGCCCGCGTCAACTGGTACTCGGGCCTGTTTGGATCAATGCTCTCAAGATACAAGATAGACTATCATCTTAAAGGCCCGGGGGCGTCATCTAATGACTCTGAGGTCATATTTGGAAACGCCGAGCAGTCCTTTGACATACAGACAAGCGTAAACCACGAGGCAAGGGAGACCGAGGCCCGGGTGGTCGAAAAGTCGATTCTCCGCGACAAGTCAAAGTCCCTCTTCAAGGGGATGATCCGCATAAAGGAGAACGCCACAAAGTCAAACTCGTTTCTGTCCGGACGCTCAATACTGCTTGATCCTGATGCAAAGTCTGATGCGATCCCGGGACTGGAGATATTCACAAACGACGTAAAGGCGACGCACTCTGCGTCTGTGGCCCAGATAGACGAGGAGCAGATATTCTACCTGCAGAGCAGGTGCCTCAGCCACGAGGAGGCCGAGAGGACCATAGTCGAGGGGTTCTTGGAACCGCTCTCCCGCAAGATGTCGTTCCAGGTGCGGGCCTGGATTGCGTACCTGATCGAGTCAAAGTGGGATAACCGCGAGCTCTCGATAAACACGGACGAGGAGCTTGCAAAGTTTGTGGAAGTCGAGGAGACGCGCTACAACGAGGACGCCGAGATCAAGCAGCACTACAAGTACCGGTGAAATGACGATGCCAGAATGGATAAAGGTGTGCAGTCTTGAGGATGTAGGGGATGGCCAGCTGCTCGGGCGCGACTGCGGGGAAAAAAAGATACTTGTTGCAAACATCGGGGGCAAGATTCACGCGACTGACCGCATCTGCACGCATGCAGACGCGGATCTTGCAAACGGAATCACAAGCCCGGAGGGGGTCAGGTGCCCGCTGCACCTGTCGGTGTTTGACATGGAATCAGGCGCTCCACAAAACCCGCCTGCCGAGGCCCCGCTGCGCGTATACAATGTTAAAATAGACGACGGGCAGATATACGTGGAGGCATAATGCAGCGAACCCAGTCCTTTGAGGAGCTACGGGCGGACTTTCCCATACTCAAAAGAAGGGTACGTGATGACAAGCCGCTCGTATACCTTGACAACGCGTCCACCACGCAAAAGCCAAACCAGGTGATTGACGCGATTACAGACTATTACCGCAACTATAACGCCAACACGCACAGGGCGGTATACGCGCTTGCAGAAGAGGCGACAGAGGCCTACGAGTCGACGCGCGACAAGGTGGCCCGGTTTGCCGGCATATCTGACAGGCAGGAGGTGATATTTGTCCGGGGTACCACAGAGGCCATAAACTTGGTCTCCTATGCGTGGGGCAGGCCCCACATAAAAAAAGGCGACATTATAGTCACTACAGAGTACGAGCACCACAGCAACATCGTGCCGTGGCAGATTCTGGCAGGGGAGACCGGGGCAGAGCTCAGATATATCGGCATTAATGACGACGGCGAGCTGAATCTAGGCGACCTAGAGGAGCACCTTGCGACAGGCAGGGTCAGGCTGGTCGCGTTCAGCCTAATGTCAAACGTGCTTGGGACAATCTCTGATGCGCCAAGAATCATCTCGATGTGCAAGGAGGCAAAAGCCCTGACTCTTATCGACGGCGCCCAGGCGGTGCCACACATAGAGGTGGACATTGCAAAGCTTGACTGTGACTTTTTTGCGTTCTCTGCGCACAAGATGCTCGGGCCGACCGGAATCGGCGTCCTGTGGGTGCGCAAAAAAATCCTAGAGACGATGAGCCCGTTTCACGGGGGCGGCGACATGATCCGCGAGGTGCACAAGCACGAGGCCACGTGGAACGATCTGCCCTACAAGTTCGAGGCAGGCACGCCAAACATCGCAGACGTGATAGGGTTCGGGGCGGCAATAGACTATCTTGAGGGGGTGGGAATGGACCGCATCCGCAAGCACGAGATGGATCTCACAGGGTATGCGCTAGAGAGGCTCTCTGCAGTGAAGGGCATGCACGTGTACGGCACCCGGGATCTCTCCAGGCGCGGGGGCGTGATATCGTTTAACTTTGCAGACGTGCACCCGCACGACGTGGCTCAGATAGTCGACGGGGACGGGATTGCCGTGCGCTCTGGCCACCACTGCGCGCAGGTATTGATGGAGCGCCTTGGTGTGGCGGCCACCTCGCGAGCCAGCTTTTACATATACAACACGAGAGAGGACGTAGACGCCCTGATAAAGTCGCTTGACAAGGTCGCAGAGGTGTTCAAGCTTTGAGCGCCGGCATCTACCACGAGATGATAATCGACTATTCGCGCAACCCGCTGAACTTTGGCAAGATAGAGGATCACGACGTCACGTTCCACGACTCCAACCCGCTTTGCGGCGACAGCATTGACATTGACATGAAGATAAAAGACGACATGATACACGAGATAAAGTTCCACGGCAAGGGATGCGCCATATGCATGGCATGCTCTTCCGTACTCACAGAGATGGCAAAGGGCAAGAGCCTCGGCGATGCCAGAAAGCTCGGCAAGGACGACGTGCTCTCGGAGCTGGGCCTAGAGCACCTCCAGGCAGTCCGCATAAAGTGCGCCCTCTTGTCGCTAAAGGTGCTAAAGCTTGCTCTCTACACATACCTTGCAGGCAGCCCCGAGTCGGGGGCCGACGGCCTCAAGGACGAGGCGGCGAACCTGTACTGAGCCGTGCGCCCGGCGTGCCAGTAGAGCTGCAGATACGCAGGATAATCTTTGAAAAGTTCAACGATGTAGAGGCC
>RHFB01000023.1 GCA_003724285.1 Nitrosopumilus sp. H13
ATCGCCTTTGCCTATGACAGGGCAAGCTGGACGTTCTGGCCGTTCCTGATGATCCTCATAGGCGGGCTTGCAAACAACAAGGGGGTGCTGGTAGGCACGTTCATCTTTGTAATGCTGCGCAAGCTCATCATATTCTACAAGAACTCCTTTGAGGGAATAGTCCCCTTTGACGTGATCTGGCTTGACTTTTTGCTGCTCGGGGCAATACTGCTTGCCATACTGCTGTACAGGCCGCAGGGAATCATGGTCGAAAAGCCCACATACACCATACCCAGAAAGAGAAGGCCTCCCATGCTAAAGAGGGTGCTGGATCTGTTCAGATAGGCGGCAAACCGGGCAAGGGCGGATGCGCCATACATTGCAGGCGGGAGCCGTGCAGCATGCTGACAAACGGCTTTATTCTGGGATGGCATGGCATCATTCATGACGCTAAAAAACACGGGCCCCTCCCTTGAAAAGATAGCAAAGACGCTGGCAGGAGTCCGGGACTCGAGGGAGTTCCTGCTAAAGAACACAAGGGAGGTGATAGTGTTGTGCAGCCAGGCGATAATTGCAATCCACAGGGGCGATGTAGCGGCGGCGCAGAAGAACCTCGGGCGCGCAGACATGCTCTTGAAAAGATACAGGAAAAAGTCAGCAGGCCACCTGGCAAGATACATGATCACGCCAGAGCAAGAGTTCGTCGAGGCGTCTGCGCTCATCTCCATATACCAGAAAAAACAGATCCCCTCCCACACAAGGCTTGCAGTAATGCCCGAGTCCTACGTGCTGGGCCTGCTTGACTGCATCGGCGAGCTCAAGAGGATGACCTTTGACAGGATCAGGACCGGCGAGATTGCAGAGGCGGCGCGCATATTTGGAGTCATGGAGGGCATGTACTTGCAGCTGCAGACGTTTGCCCTGTATGACAAGGTGGTAAAGGAGGCAAGGAGAAAGCTCGACGTATGCAGGATACTCGTAGACGATGTCAGGGCCGCCATAACAGAGGAGAGCCGCAGGGCCGAGCTGATCAGGGCCCTTGATTCAAGGTAATGCGGGCGATGGGATTTGAACCCACGAACTCCTAAGAGACTAGCCCCTCAAGCTAGCGCCTTTGGCCAGGCTGGGCGACACCCGCAGTAATGTTTCCTTGTATGGTTTTTATAATCCTTGATTACCTTCCCGTTCGTATGCTAATTCCCGTCAGGTGCTTTACGTGTGGAAACCTGATTGCAGACAAGTACGGCACATATCAAGAAAAGACAAAATCAGGCGAGGATCCTGCCGCCACGCTTGACTCGCTCGGAGTCAAGAGGTACTGTTGCAGAAGAATGCTGCTGACTACGGTAGAGACCATACAGCAGGTAATTCCGTTTTATGAGGCAATACAAAAGAGAAAGCAGGAAGTCCAGTCAGAGTTAGAGTAGCTTGACTGGGATCTCCTCTGTCCGGGGACGGATTGTATACAACAGCAGGGGTAGCAAGACATTAGAGATAGACGTTGTATCAGAGGGCGGATTTGCAGGCCGTGTTTGCGCCCCGTCTGGCGCAAGCGTCGGAAGACACGAGGCAGTCGCGTTTGCGCCCGGCGGGCCCGCAGAGAGCTTGGAGATTCTTAAGAGAAACGCGCAAAGGTTTGTCGGACTAGACTCTTCTGATCTCAGGGGAATCCACAGTGCGATAAAGGAGATAGACCCGTCGCCGGGATACTCGAAGATCGGCGGGGCAGTCGCGTTTGCGCTCACCATCGCCTCGACCGAGTCGGCATCAAGGGCTGCAGGCAGGCAGTTATTTGAAATGATCTCGCAGCGCGACTCGTTTTACATGCCGTACCCGCTTGGAAACATACTCGGCGGAGGGGCGCACGCCGGACCCGGGACACCGGACATACAGGAGATACTCGTGTGCGCAACCGGCTCCAAGACCATACAGGATGCAGCAGACACCAACTTGGCAATACACCGGGAGCTTGGGCGCATCCTCTCAGAGCGCGATCCGGGATTTACCAGGGGCAGGAGCGACGAGGGCGGATGGGCGCCGGGACTTGACAACGAGGCGGCGCTCGAGGTGTCTGCGCGCGCCTGTGAAAGCCTGGGATACACGCTTGGCAAGGAGGTCTCCCTTGGCGCGGACTTTGCGGCATCCACGCAGTGGGATGAAAAGAGGCAGAAATACATCTATGACAGGGCCGGCTTTGAAAATACTCCCGGGGAGCAGATCGACTTTGCGGCAGAAATCATATCAAGATACAAGCTTGCCTATGTCGAAGACGCCGTCCACGAGGAGGCCTTTGATGGCATGGCCGAGCTGACCCTGCGGTTTCCCAAGGTGATGATCACAGGCGACGACCTGACTGTCACAAACCGGGACATACTTGCAAGGGCGGCAGAGTCCAAGTCATGCAATGCCGCCATACTAAAGGTCAACCAGGCAGGCAGCCTCCATGACGCCCTCGAATTTGCGTCCCTTGCAGACAGCAAGGGCATAAAGCTTGTCACCTCGCACAGATCCGGCGAGTCCGTGGACTCGCACATAGCCCACATCGGAATAGCCACCGGCTCGAGGATGCTAAAGGCCGGAATCGTGGGCGGCGAGAGGACCGCCAAGATCAACGAGCTTTTGCGCCTTGCGGGGCATGATTTAATATGTGGCATGGCAGAAGTGTAAAATCGACATGAGCCAGCAAGAGGCAGCAGACATTGAGAGGACGGGCATCAGTATAGGTACCACGATAAAGACAAAGTTCATGAGCCGCTTTATCACAGAGGCGGACACAAACGGCTGCTATATGATCAACTCTGATATCACCCTGTCCAGGATACGCGTGGCGGCAAAGTTCATCAACAGGATCGGAACCAAAAATCTGATCGTGTGCTCTGGGGTGACAAAGGCCGACATGCCGATTGAAAAATTCTGCGAGATGCTGGGGGTAAAGAGGCTGACAGGAAGATTCATGCCGGGAACCCTGACAAACCCATCGCTGTCATACTATATCGAGCCCAAGCTGGTGCTGGTGACAGACCCGCAGATAGACGAGCAGGCAGTCACAGAGGCCACCAACGCCGGCATCCCGGTAATCGGAATCTCAAATACAAACAACATTACCTCAAAGCTTGACATTATAATACCTGCAAACAACAAGGGAATCAGGGCGCTTGCGACCGTGTTCTGGCTTCTTGTGCGGCAGATCCTCATAGAAAAGGGAGAGCTAAAAGAGGACGGAAAGATGCAGTACGAGATCGACGAGTTTGAGACAAAGATGGCAGAAGAAGCCGACATCTGATTCCGGCTTGAAATCCACGGCTTCGGCTCCCGGAAAGGTCATCTTGTTTGGAGAGCATTTTGTAGTGTACGGCTCGGGCGCCATTCTTTGCGCCATAAATAGGAGGATTACAGTCTCTGCAGAGGCAATCACGGAGAAAAAGATACGCATCACCTCTGATGTCGGCTCTTTAGACATGGAGCCGGGCATCCCCGCATGCGACGTGGGGAGCTCGCTGCGGTCCCTGTATCATATTGCAGACACGGCGCTGCGCTCACACGGCATTCCGGGCATCAAAATGGCCGTAAAGTCAGACATTCCGGCAGGCGTGGGACTCGGCTCGTCTTCTGCATGCTGTGTCGCCGGCGCCGCGGCAGTCTCGGGACTGTTCCCTGACTCCTCGAGAGAAAAGATACTAGAGCTTGCAGTGGATGCAGAGAGGACAGCCTTTCAAGGCACGTCCGGGGCAGACTGTACGGTCTGCACATACGGCGGAATAATCAGGTACGGCGCAAAAAGTCATGAAAAAATAGAGCCCGGTCCGGGATTTGGCCTGGCAGTTGCAAGCTCGGGCACCACCCACTCCACAGAGTCGGTGGTGGCAAGAGTCAAAAAATTCAGGGACGCAAACCCCGCCGAGTTCTCCCGGATGTGTGACGCAGAGTCAGAAATCATACGCAGCGCCAAGGGGCAGATAGAGCAGGGTGAGACTGCGGAGCTTGGCAGAATGATAAACCAGAACCAGCAGTATCTAGAGGCAATAGGCGTCTCAAACCAGACCCTGCAGGAGATGGTGCGCATAGGACAGGGGGCGGCTGCCGGGGCAAAGATAACTGGCGCAGGAGGAGGCGGATGCGTCTTTGCGCTCACTGACGGCGGCACCGGCGCAGCCGACGCGTTCCGGGAGGGCGGCTATGAATGCTTTGCGGCAGGCATTGACTGTGACGGACTGATAGTTTTTAATTGAACCAGCATCTAATAACGGCATGATTCTCATAAAGCTTGGAGGCTCTGTAATTACTAACAAGGGCAGGCCGCTTACTCCCAGAAGAAAGGCCATCGATGCGATTGCCAAGGTGCTGAGCAGGGCAGGCGAGCCCGTGATAATAGTGCACGGCGGCGGCTCGTTTGGCCACTACTGGTCCGTAAAATACGACATGCACACCGAGCCAAAGAGGTACAAACCTAGGGGAGTTGCAACTGTAAAGAACTCGATGGTAGAGCTGGACAGAATCGTGCTGGAATCGCTCCTCAAGGGCGGGCTCGATCCTTACTGCCTCTGCCCCTCTGCGCTCATGTCCGGCAGCAAACCTTCTCCAAAGGGCGTCAGGGAGGCAGGCGAGATTGCAAAAGCCGGGATGACCCCGGTCACATACGGCGACGCGCTGTGGCACGGCCAGAAAAAGACGTACATACTCTCAGGCGACAGGATAATGACCC
>RHFB01000035.1 GCA_003724285.1 Nitrosopumilus sp. H13
ATGCTTCCTTTAGATCCCTCATGACCTCTGGAGGTATCTTGTCCACATGCCACGAATTGTGTCTAAAGCCAAACATGATTGCCCCGATCTCCAGCTGATCGTGATCTATATGCGCCCTTTTGAAAGGTCTGATGTCGACTATTTTTTTTCTCAGACCCGGCCTAGCTGTCAACATATTTCAATAGGGCGCCTGCCATATTACCGTTTTTTCCAAGTACTGCCTCAGGCTTTGCGGCATACTTCTGCTGATGCTGACTTGGAGCCGGCACTAGGCATCTTTGGCAGTCTTGCCACCTGCGACATCTGAAATGCCGTCTTTGCAAGATAGACAATTAAATAAACCAGAATCCTACTAGATGCATGGCCATATCACAAGAGAACCGGGACTTTGTAGGCAGCCTGATAGACTATTACATCGGCGAGTCCGGCTCGTACAGGCAGATGGCAGAGGACTATGCCCCGGAGATAGAATCGGTACAGGATGCGGCGTTTGGAATCATAGTGGGATGCGTCCATGCGGGGTTTTTGCAGGCGTATCAGAGCCAGCAGATGACGCCGGACCTGGGGGACATGCAGGAGCTCGGCAAGATGATAAAAGAGCGCGCACCGCTCATCAGGGAGTCCGTGCTTGATCCCGGCTCAAAGGACAGAGAGGCATGAAGGTTGACGGCAGCAAGATAATCTTCGGGCTAGGCGTGTCCTCTGCAGTGGCCACGGCCGTAATAGCCCTGTATTTTGCCATTCGTTAGAGATAAATCATCACACGCGCCACGCACATCATTGTCGGCGACAAACGAGTTTAGGATAGCGCAGATGGCAGACAACGGCAAGACAATCCAGCTGACCCTAGTCGAGAACGTCTCTACGGAACCCATATCCCAAAAGCAGATGATCATAGACAACGTGGCAAAAAAGCTTGATACAGACACAAAAGAGCAGATCATGCCGCTGCTAGAGGCGATACTGCAGGCCCAGCCCACTGTAAACATAAAGACGTACCAGCAGACGCAAATCACAATTGCAATGCCAAAGTCCAGGTACGAGAGCATCGGCAGGCCGCAGGTCGGCAGCCTGATGGGAATAGACCTCAGGAAAATTCAGAGCTGATCTCCTGCATGGTGCCAATCGGGGCAGAGCATGCAGAGTCTTTGCATACAAACACCTCTGTCTTCTCCCCGATGCGCTTGCCTGCAAAGAACGGGTATTTTGCAAGCGCCTCTAGGGCGGCGGGGTCATCCACCTCTACGAGAAAAGAGTTTGGCAGGTATCTAGAGTGCAAAAAGCCGCAGATCTCCCGGTTTTCCGTGTTGAGTACGAGTATCTCCTCTGGGCCGTGCAGGTAAAGGGACATTACACACAGCATGTAGCCGAATCCAAACGGGTTCTCTGCTGCGGTCCTGGCCTGGGATGCGACTGCCTGCTCTGCAATCCTGCCAAGCTCCGGGGCATGAGCCAGGTGGTGCAGCCTCAGCATTGCAAGCGCCGCTACAGAGTTGCCAGACGGCAGGGAGAGGTCGTAGCTGTTCTTGGGGCGCACTATGAGCTGCTCGTGGTCCTTTGATGTCATAAAAAAGCTGGCGCTATCGGGATCCCAAAAATCTCCTGCCAGGCGCTCGCCGAGTTCCAGCGCCCACAGCAGATGGCGCGGATCCGGGCAGATCTCAAAGACGTCTAAAAGCGCGTTTGCAAGGTATGCGTGATCCTCTAGATACCCGTCTATTCTGGCAGAGCCGTCCTTGTAGGAGTGGAGCAGCCTGCCGTCCACATACATCTCCTTTCTGAGAAAGTCAAGGCACGATACTGCGGCATTCAGGTATTTTTGGTCCCCGCTGACCCTGTACCCCCTTGCAAGGGCAGTCACCGCAAGGGCGTTCCAGGATGTGAGTACCTTTGCATCAAGTCCGGGCATCTGTCTTGAGCCGCGCGCCTCTAGCAGCCTCTTGGAGCACGACTCGAGGATCTCTGCGGCCCTTGCTTCTGGCACGCCGCAGTGAAACGCGACTGCAGAGAGATCAAGGTTGTTGCACAAAATGCTCCGCCCCTCCCAGTTCCCCCCGTCAGTCACGTCATAGTACAGGCAGAACAGATCCGCGTCCTTTCCCAGCATGTCCCGGATCTCGGATTTTTTCCACGTATAGTACGTGCCCTCCGCCCCTTCCGAGTCCGCATCATACGCAGAGTAAAAGCCGCCGCCAGAGTCCCTCATCTCGCGCAGCACAAAGTCAAGCGTCTTTTTCATCACGCCGAGATAAAACGGATCTTTCGTTATCTGGTACGCCTCTGCATAGTTTACCGGGATCAGGGCATTATCATAGAGCATCTTTTCAAAGTGTGGCACGAGCCATCTGGCGTCAGTAGAGTACCTGTGAAAGCCGCCGCCAAGCTGGTCAAACATGCCGCCGCGCGCCATCTTTCTCAGGGTCTTTAGGGCAAACTCGCCAAAGCGCGGCATGCCGGCCATGCCTGCGTATCTGAACAAAAACGAGACGCATGCGGTATTTGGAAACTTGGGGGCAGATCCAAACCCGCCGTATGTGGAATCGCCCATCTGCAGCAGGTTCATGGCGGCCTCATCAAGCGTAACCCTGTCAAGCCCGCCGCCACTTGCGGGCTCTGTCTTTTGCAGCGCGTCGGCAAAGCTCTGCGCGGATTTTGTCACGTCTCCGGGCTTTTCCTGCCAGGCCTGGGCCAGTCTTCTGCACAGGCTGCCAAACCCGGGACGGCCGTGCATGTCAAGCGGGGGAAAGTACGTGCCTGCAAAAAACGGCCGCTGATCCGGCGTGAGAAACACGCTCAGCGGCCACCCGCCCTGGCCTGTGGCCATCTGGCACGCCTTTTGGTATATGTCATCAAGGTCGGGGCGCTCCTCGCGGTCCACCTTTATGTTTACAAAGTTTGCATTCATGAATTGGGCTATCTGCTCGTCTTCAAACGACTCGTGCGCCATCACATGGCACCAGTGGCACGAGCTGTACCCGACACTCAGGAATATGGGCCTGTTGAGATCCCGAGCCTTTTTCAGGGCGTCTGCGTTCCACGGATGCCAGTCGACTGGATTGTGCGCATGCTGGAGCAGGTACGGGCTTGTCTCATGGATAAGCGAGTTTGCAGTCATCCCCAGATCCCCCTGCCCTCTGTAAGCTCGTATATCCTCACGTTTATCTTGCCTAGCATCTTTACCTTGGACTTGTGCGCCTTTTTGTCGTGGCTATAGTCTTTTTTTTCGACCAGTTCCTGCAGACGCTGCAGCTGTCCGAGTGTGAGCTTGTTAAACTCGCTCTTGGAGCCAGATATCTGCCGCAGCAGCTTGACCCGCTCAATGTCCTCCTTTGTCACATCCACAGGACGTACTGGATGCCTGCCCCTTATTTCTCTAGTGCGTGGCGTGCGGATTCACGCCCGGCCTGCCGTCCTAGTATGGTCGTCTGGCCACGACGCGCCCGTACGGACTGACAAGCCATAGAGGCCCACAGGCGTG
The DNA here is from genome assembly GCA_003724285.1 of Nitrosopumilus sp. H13. Taxonomy (GTDB): domain Archaea; phylum Thermoproteota; class Nitrososphaeria; order Nitrososphaerales; family Nitrosopumilaceae; genus Nitrosopumilus. The sequence continues at coordinate 3,479 of RHFB01000035.1, forward strand.
CTCTAATCCTGTCCGGCGCCGCGCCCTAGCAGTCTCTTGAGCTCGCCGCCTACGAGCGTTCCGGCAGTACCCAGGGAGCCCTTGATGCCGAGCAGCTTTATGATGGATATCGCATGAAAGTCAAAGTCATCGCCGGCAGATATCTCTGCTGTAATCCCTGGGGTTATGGACCCGAAGAGCTTGTTGACTGTATCATTGCTGATCTTTCCAAGCGCCCTTCGCGCAAGCGCCTGCCTCTCAAACTCGCCGCCAAACCTGCCCATCCACCTTTTCTGGTACTCTTCAAGCGCCGACTCGTCGCCTGTCCTCAGAAACTCTGCAATGGCGCGGCCGGCGTATATTCCGCCCATCCCGCTTGTAAATATCCCGCCTGCAGTAGTCGGCTTTGCCTGGCCTGCGGCATCGCCTACCGTCACAATCCCGTCTTGGACGAACCTCTTTATCGGGCCCTTTACCCAGATGGGCGCGTAAATCTTTCTGATTACAGAGCAGCCGCCCCTGTCCTCCAGTATCTTGTCGAGCGCCTCTGCTACATTGATGCCCCTTCCTGCAACGCCTACCTTGCCCCTGCCCTCGCCGGACGGGATTATCCACGCAAAGAACTCTGGATACTTTTCCTGGTCTATCATGACGCATACCCTGCCCCTTTTTATCCAGTCGGCATAGACTTCGTACTGCGCCGACGGAAGCATGCCCGTCCTGTCCTTTTGCACCAGCGACTGCGCCCCGCGCGCATCCACTGCTATCTGGCAGCTTGCACTGCCCTCGCTTGTCCTGACGCCCGAGCCGGTAATCTCCTGGACGCTGGTTCTCACCATGATTGTGGCCCCGCGGCGCTGGGCCTGGAGCGCTATCTGCTTGTCAAGCTCCCTCCTGCTTATCTCTGCCACCTTTTGCCTTTTTGCGTCAATGGATATGAGGCTCCCGTCTGGCGCCATGATGTCTGCTGACTCTACCATGTGGTGCCATGTTCCTGCAGAAGGTACTACCCCCAGCTCGCCCAGCCCTGCAAGGCTTACCAGGCCGCCGCAGTGCTCGGGGGTCCCTATCTCATAGTCTTCTTCTGCCACCATGACTGAGAATCCGGCGGCGGCTATCTCCCTTGCGCAAAGAAGCCCCGCCACGCTGCCTCCTGCCACCACTGCGTC
>RHFB01000030.1 GCA_003724285.1 Nitrosopumilus sp. H13
TTGATCTCAAAAATTGTAGCTATATGCAAAAAGCACTCGGATCTGCAGTCCACTCCACTATCATATGCTGCCAAGTCTCACTACATACTTAATAATTCCAAAGAACAAGGTGGCAATAAATACACTATACAGGAAATACGACAGACAGCCAAAGATTTTGACTGGGAGATCACTTCTCACGATGCTGAAACGGGCATAGAACTACTAAAAGAATTGGGGCTTGTCTCGTAAAACCTTTCAATTCAAGGCTGTACGGGATCCACTTTATGGTTTTATTGGTCTGTCTGAAACAGAAACCAAGATTATCGATACGGCTGTTTTTCGCAGACTTCAGTTCATAAAACAGCTTTCTCATGCCTATGTCGTATATCCATCTGCAATTCATACTCGTTTTGAACACTCGTTAGGCGTTGTGCATGTATCGGATATGATGGCTAGGGAATTAAACATCGAACCAAATGAAATTGGGATAATAAGACTATCATGTTTGTTACACGATATAGGACATGGCCCATTTTCTCATTTATTTGAAAATATAATGACAGAGATTAATGATATTCCTGAACCTCATGAAGTAATTTCACGAATTATGATACAAGACGATCCTGAAATCAAAGACATATTGGATTCAGATACGCGAAAGTTGGTTTCAGGATTATTGGAAAAGGATCAGACTTTAATTAAAACACCGCTCAGATCACTTCAGTCAGATATAGTTTCTAGCGGACTTGATGCCGATAAACTAGACTATCTTAGAAGAGATTCGTATCATATTGGTGTCATGTATGGTCAATTTGACTTTTATCGAGTTCTCCATACCATTGTGTCTACGAGAAATGGAACTAGAATTTGCATAGATAACAAAGGAAAAGACGCTCTTGAAAACTACCGATTGGCACGATATTTGATGCATGTGCAAGTGTATGAACACCATACACGACTGTCTGCGGATCAAATGTTTCTACGTGCGCTAGAGATCGCAATAGAGGATGGTGTTATTGACAAGCAATTGCTACAATTTAGTCTCGACGGGAATAATTCCAAATTTCTTGAAAATTATAAATCCCTAGATGATCATTCAATTTATCAAATGATTCTCAATGATGAAAGAGCAACTGATTCAAAAAAAATTCTTGGTAATATCAAAAGAAGACGTTTGTTAAAGCGCGCCTGTGAATTTACCAGCACAGATCTAGAGGATGATGCAGATGTTGATGCAGAGTTGATGAAAATGAAATATTCAGATTATAGAAAGATTGAACGTGAAATTGCTCAAGAGATAGATGTAGAACCGCATCAAGTAATTTTTTATAAATCCAAGATCAACAACAAGCTTTACAAAAAAGGTGAATTACTGTGTAAAATTGGTGATCAAATTCGGGACATAGATAAAATTTCTCCAATTTCTGGCAAGGATACTACTAAATTTCTAGTATTTGGGCACCGGGACAAGGATATTCGAGAAAAAATTCTTGATAAAGTCTCTGACAGATTTAAAATCGACAAGAAAAAAATAAGATCTATTAGTTGATACAGCATCAGCGTATCCACGACCGGTTACCGTCGACATTTTTGGATCGGCAGTATTTTTACTACATAGCCGAACCTTGAAATCTGTATTTTCAGCCCCATGCCCACCATCCACCTACTTGTAGCATTGAAATATCAAAACAGACATCGCATCGCGATCAGATAGAGTGGAATCCTGAAAGGATTAAATTCAAGCACGCAGAGCCCAGACATAAATGAAAGAGCCACGCAACTATGCAAAGGTTGGATACGCAATGATCTTAGTGTCTGCAAGCCTGGCATCCATAGGCCTGATCGGGCTTGCAATTGGCGATGACGTGCTGTATTCGGACAACTTGCAGCGGGCAAACACGGCCCATTTCAACGAGTGCATGGCAGACGACTTTGTCACCGACGGGTGCCAGAAATACTGCGACCGCATAAACAACGAGATATCCGGATACTATACGGAGAACTGCTAGAGCCCGTTTGCAAAGTCCTCTATCATGTTGTGGTTTTTAGACAGGCGGTTCATCGCATAAAACGCGCCTCCCACTATCCCCGCCTGGTAAAAAGTGTACAAGAACACCCCCGATGACGTCGGATCCGACTCTGTAAAGCTCAAAAACAGCATTGTAAAAAAGATAAACGTCCCCACAAACGTCACCGTCCTGTTGATGAACCCCGTGCTCATGCCGACTATTCTCTTTGTGGCAGCGGCCATCAGTGCAATGCTGGAGATTATGAGGAATGTCGCCCCCCCGTTTGCAGTTACAAAGGCGTTGAGCCATGCCACCAGCCCGCCATCAATGGATGCAGACTCGGGCATTATGCTGCCGCCGTTGAGGGCAAAGTTGACAGAGCTGAACATGCCGCCGATTACAAAAAAGAACAGGAACATCTTGACTGTCTTTCTCCTAAACGAGCTGCGCGTCTCAGAGGGGTTTACCGCCCTCTCTGTTATCCGTATCCCGTACAGAAAGCCGATTGCCATGGCAGGCAGAAACATCAGGTTTATGAGTACTGGCGAGTCCTGGTTTATCGCGTCTATCTGCGGATAGAGCACCCAGAACAGCACGAACGAAGAGGCGGCAGCCATGCCAAAGAGCATCAGGCCGGTGTGCCCGTGGCCGCTTGATCTTGCCACATTCCAGTTCTGCATTGTGTGAGATCCCGGGCAGACGATTAAAGACGGGGCTCAAAAATCATTTGCCCAAGTTATCAATTCTCTTTACCCTTTTTAGCAGGCACTGCCCACACCACACATGAGGGCGCTCTTCATCGCGGGATCAGCAGTCGTGGCACTCGGGGCCGTGTTCCACCTGCAGGGAAGATCCCTGGTCGGGCCAGAGTCGTCATTTATGTATTCAAACCCGGACTGGGTCATTCACGGCGCGCTGATTGCGCTGGCAGGCGCGGCGATGATTGTAGGCGCGCTAGCGCGGGCAAGATCCTAAAACCCCGCGGCCGCAGGATCTGCGGGCTTTATCATCTCCCGGAGCACCATCGTGGCAAAAGAGCCGCGCGAGAGGGTAAACTCTGCAACGTCGCCGCGCACAGAGCAGTCGCTGCACCTGACTGCCGCCTGCCTGAATCCGCCCTCGCTGCTTGCCTCGTCCATCTCCCTTATGAAAAAGTCCCCGGGCTTTACCTCCTCTTGCTCTAGCACCCGGGATATGTACTGGTCAAACCGCGTCTTTTTGTAGTACGCATACCCCACAAAGGGGACGGCCAGGCGCTGGTCCACACCCTTTACGTGCTTGCCGATATCCCCGCGCGAGTCAAAGCAGACGTCCCCGTCCCGTGCAGAAAAGAGATCCTCGCCGCCAGAGAATGCAAGGCTCAAAGAGCAGTTAAAGATGTACGACTGGTACGCCTGCACGTAAAAGCGCCTCATGGATACAGGGGCGGCGCGAAGCGCCGCGAGCGCGTCATCTTCTTGTATCATCCTCGATAGTACCGCCCTCTCAATGTCCATCCACGGGGGCATTGATTCCAGGCATCTTGCATAGTCCGGCCTTTCTGTCCCGTCGGCAGAGGAGAGCAGCCGGACTGCCTGCTCAAAGTCCCTGTGTATGATGGCGCGCCCCACAAGGTGCGTGATCGGCCTTTTTGAGCCAAAGCGCTGGTACCCGTAAAAGTTGAGAATCCTGTCATACTCTGAAAAGGCAGACACGTCGCCAGAATCCCTTATTCTCACGGTGAATCTGTTTGCCACCATGTCCCTCTTGGAGAGCGGCCTCTTTGCATGCCCCACAAGCTCCACAGAGTACTTTTCAGACGAATAGTCCTGCATCGCCTTGCCTCCAGTAGAGCAGACAAACTGGGCAGTCACTGCAGAGGCGTCCTTGAGCCCCAGCGCCTTGAGGCGGACCCCCCTGCGCCTGCGCAGATCAGAGAGGGCGTGGTTTGTGTCTATTCCCCGCTTTTTAAGCACGTACACCGCATAGCTGCCGCCGGCAGCTATCGCCTTTTGCGCCGCGTCAGACAGTACCTCTGTGACCTTGAAGTCCTCCGGCGAGTCCCGGATGCGGCCGCCTATTCCGCTGTGCGCGGTGCTGTACACCCCGATGCCCACCTGCGAGTCAAGATCCGTCACGGCACGGTCACTGTCAGATATCTGCTTATTGCAATGTCGGGGTGCTGCGCGCCTAGCAGCACCTTGTATGTCCCGGACGGCACGCCTGCAGCAGACACGGTGGCGCTTATCGTGACAGGCTCTGAGCCGAGTGTAATGGTGTCCGGGCCTGCAAGCGCGACTGTCATGCGCGAGTCCGTAGTGCTGAGAACCGGCGTCACCTGGTCCCCGGACGCGGCGGCAGGTATGATGGTATAGGTAATGGTCTGCTCTCCTACAAGTACAAGCTCTGAATCAAGCTGCACGTCAAACGGCAGCGGAACCGTGGTGTCTACCACCCCGATGTTGTTTTCCACCCATTCTGTAAACCAGATGTTCGAGCCGTCAAGCGCAATGTCAAATATTTGCGCCAGGCCGCAGTCCTCGATGGATTTTCCAGTCCCGGGATCACAGTCGGCCCAGAACGGGTTCTTGGAGGGGACGTGGTACTCTACAAGCGACTCTTCTTGCGGATCAAATACCCCGATGTTGTTTGCAT
>RHFB01000042.1 GCA_003724285.1 Nitrosopumilus sp. H13
CTACAAGAGAGTCGTTTCTGATCACGTCATGCTGCAAATAGCCGGCGTTACAGCAGACGGTCAAATTTCAGGATAAGGATAAATAGTGGATCGTGAAAATGCACCTCTATGGTAGCTGCTTCCCGTCAGATCCGGGGCCTTTACCGGCTCTTCATATGCGCTAGTCAGAGGGACAAGCATAACCGCCAGTGACACGGACAAAAGAACCAGCGCGGCAGATACTGCCAGATTCGACGTCTTTTGATCCATTGCAAGCGTTACGTGAGGATGATTAATAAGACTACCGTCCTCCAGTGATCAGTTTCTGAATTTCTGGAAATACAGCCCATATTTGCTCCTAGGGAGCAGAAAACAGGAGTTTATATTATTATTCCAGCGATATAGAATGAAAGAAACTATTAAAAGCCAGCGTCGCCCACATGCAGGCACAAGGAGAACCAATGTGACGGCGCCCGGCACCCCCAAATACAAGAGCGAGTGGATCGTGCTGGTCTGCTCTATTGTTCCAGGCCTGTTCGGGTTCCAAGGTATCGCCCACATATATGTAGGCAGAGTCAGACGCGGGCTCTTGTTGCTGTTTGGGAACATGGGCATCTACTTTTTGGGCATGTTCTTTATCATCTTCAACGCTTTTGGTGGTGATTCGCTTTTTCCAGGAACAATAACGGATGGGTTGTGGACGGGCATCTTTTTTGGCTCGATTTACCTGGGGCTGCTGATCATTCAGATCTGGGACTCGAGGAGGCTGTGCAGAACCTACAACAAGCACGTACGCAAGAATAACACCGCTCCTTGGTGATGATGTGCCCCAATTCCCCATTTGGTAGTCCCCTGTAGACCTGCCTATGGTCCTCCACTTTCGACAAAACGGGTTTTGATTTCTAGTAATTCCTGACGGGTTTGACTCTTGCGCTGGTTACTCTTGCGCTGATTCTTTTGGATATTGGTTTCATACATGGAGATCTAGAAGAGATCATATCATCTTGGCAATGTCATACTGCCTATCAAACCTGCTCGCATCAAACGCGTCTGTGGTTTCAATCAATACCTCTGGATATGTGCACGGTATGGGTACGCGTGTATATGCCTTAAAGTTGGCAAATACGAGTACCTCTACATGCTCGCCTCCATATTCCCTCATTTCGGATCCTCGATAGCTGTAGATGTTCAGCCACGTCACGTCCTTCCATTCCATACAGTGAACTAGAAACGTCTGGCCTGAGACATAGGTGTGCACATGGTCGGTTCCCGGCACATGGCCATATTCCTGCAGATCCTGATAGGTGATAGTGACCGAGTCATTCGTATTATGTGTGATATCTGTAATCCATCCCTCTGTAGAATCTTCATCCAGCCAGCTTGGAGGATACGGATCCACATACAGTGGGGTGATCGGCACCGCATATCTGACCGGTTCTACATATGTAGTGTAATGGTCGTCTGCTCCCTCTGGAGGTCCCACATAATAGTCCAAGTCATAGATCTGATCAAAATCCCGAGCGTCATAGACGTCCACAGTATGTATGAGATAGTCCGGGAACGTGCACGGCACGCGCTCTGGGACTTTCATCTCAAAATGGACAAATACAAAGCTGCGCGCCCCCTGGAGCAGGCTGGTTCCTTTGTACTGATAGAGATACACCTTTGTATGGTCGTCAAAATCCCGGCAGGCATATGCAAATGTCTGGTTGACATGGTATGTCTGCGTGTGGATAAGCCCTGTAGCAGAGGGATTTGGGCTAAAAAATGGCCATATGCATCTGCCAGCCTGTTGGTCGGACGTACGGTCAAAATACGTGATGGTGATGGAATCATCCTCTGGATTGTGCTCTGCACTGTTGTATCCGAACGTGTTATGACACCCATATGGGAATACTGGCGGATCCACCAGTGGTTCGACTACGCGCGGCTCAAAGACGGGATCTGTATATGACAGAGGAGCATAAAATGCGCCCACTGCATCATATCTGGCATCATGCATGGCAAGGGCGGACACGGCCATGAATATTCCTGCAGCGGCAATTACAAATGCGGTTCTCTGGCGGATCATCTTATCGCACCCCCCTCAGATACTCGTCCCTCGTCAGTGCCTTGTCAGCACCGGTAGAAACCCGGAATGGCAGACACGGTGAGCCTCTAAGAGACGTTGCAGGAACGATCATTTTCATTCCTGTATATGGGTCGCGTTGGTTTATAACCATTACTTTTATTCCAAATAGCTGGAATGACTATAAATGCGTCCATCTATCTGCAGGCATCGCCGGGATTCGGGGCGGCAAAAAAATACCGCAGCAGTACGTCTTGCTTAATAACCATGCTCACGCAACGTTTGTGATGGCTCAAACGTCGGGTTTGGCAAGGCATGTATTGGTGGCACGATGCCTACTGTGTAGCACTATGGCTGCCGCCCCATTGACATGACGCGAATCCGGCTGACTTTGTATCTGGGTGCAGCGGCCACAGCATGCGTGATACTTGCCATATACAGTACACCCTACTATCTGGAGGGCTGGGAGATCTACGCCGAGCACTTTAGATCCCTGCCAGAGGTGGAGCGATTCTACTCGGTGTTTCCAGATGCCCATCCCAAACGCACAAGCGCGTACATAGATTCGGTGGAATACGCGACAAATTACGGGCCCGATAAGAATACGGTGGGATACGGGGTAAATGACGGGGACGCCTGGATTGAGATGATCATATTTCATGACCGCTTTAGCTTTGAGCCCAATGACATCATAGTCAGGTGCATCGGAACGGGCTACGTCATATCCGACGAGATAATGGATCACATGAAGACGATGTATTGTGGGAAAGGGTACCCTGACGGGTTTGAGCCGTACACTGACGTGTTTGCAGAGCTAGACGACGTACGCGCATTTTTAGAGTCGTACCCTGATGCGCAGCCCGGATTCGTGTATGTATTCCCGCATGGATACGCCCCGGGATTCGCCGCCACGGACGGTGACAACAGTGTGGAGCTTGCCGTACTCCACGAGCCTGGCAGCTTTGAGCCGGTCAGGCTCCAGGTGACATGTGGCAACGACCAGTCAGGGTACAATACAAAGTACTCTACAGAGTACTCTACAATAGAGCCGTTCCTGACCAAGCCGTACTGCGAATAGCCGCCATATCAAGTGGGTCCAAGTCGCGAGCCGTATCCCTAATAGTTCCTTATCAGCAGCTCGTGGTGCCCCGTCCTCTTTTTAGAGTTGGAGTTGATCGAGCGGTTGGCCCGTATGCGCCTAGTCTTCCAGCGCCTGCCTGAAAACATTCCTGCGACCTCTGGCGAGTCCGAGTTTGAGAGCAGCACCTTGCAGCCTTTTGAGTCAAGCCTGCAGCACAGCTCGGCAAGCCGGGCCAGATCCCCGGTGGTAAAGTTCCTGCTCGTATAGCTGGTAAAGCTGGCCGTGTCGCTGACCGGCTGGTACGGCGGATCAAAGTATACGAGATCCCCCCTTTTTGCATCAGACAAGACGGCCTCAAAGTCGCGGCACTTTATCGACACCTGCCCGGCCCGGAGCACGCCGCTTACCGCCCGGAGGTTCTCCTCGCTTACAATGTTGGGATTCGTATACCTGCCAAGCGGCACGTTGAACTGCCCCCTGCTATTCACCCGGTACAGTCCGTTAAAGCAGGTCCTGTTCAAAAACAGCAGCCGGGATGTCTTTTCAATCCCGCTTCTGGGGCGGCCGTCCCGGACATGGTAATAGTATGACTTTGGACTGGCGTGGTATCTCTTTTCGTGCGATTTCAGCGAGCGTATCAGATCGTCGATCCTGTCGCGTATCGTGGTGTATGCCAGCACCAGATCCGAGTTGAGATCAGAAATGCCGCACTTCTGACCAGGCCTCTCCTCCAGCATGTGAAACAACAGGGCCCCGCCTCCAAGAAACGGCTCGTAATACGCCCCAAATGATGCAGGCAGGTTCTCATGTAGCACAGTCAGGAGCTGCCGCTTGCCTCCGGCCCACTTTACAAAGGGCCTGGGCACTCCAAGCATCTGACCGTACTGCTGGCTCATGGGACATAGTCACATAATCACATATTGTCAAAATAGGCAACAAAAGATCACAACCCATGTAGTATTTTTTAATCTAGAGGAGCCCCTAGGCGTGGATAATAAAATGAAAAAAAGAGTGTTCGCGTGCTAGTCCCACTTTGACCATGCGGCCATCCATCGGTATGTCCAAGTGTTGAGCTTTACGCCCAATGCCGCCATTGTTACTGACAGCACCGCGCCTGCGCCTGCACCCAGAGCAACCGGACTGTTGTAGAACTTGCCTACTTGCGGTTCAATGGGTGTCATGTATGGCGGCAGCGTGGGTCTTGGATACTTGAATGCCGTTTCAAGTGGGTCTGCTACGGTTATCAGGTTTACCATGTTGAACAATGGCAAAGACATCCCTACCAGTACTCCCCCAAACAGGATCAACGAGTGCTTGTTCTTCTTCGTCGCCCAGTAGACCAGATCCAACAGCATTGCTGATGGCAGCCAAACTGGCGTGACGATAAAGTCGTACGGATATCCGAGTGCAAACCATGCACCCTTTGCTATCCATGTGTACACCGTCATGATCAGGGCATAGTACGTAGCTGTTCCTGGAACGCCCGTAAAGGTGAGATAGTATGTAGCACCTACAACAAGCATCAAAGTTTGCGATATTGAAAATACCGTAAACGATGTCCAAGCCCAGTCAGTATAGAAGATGTAATCTCCTGCGTTAATAGTCAGCAGCGTAGAGTTTACTGCTACCACTACGATGAAGAGGTAGTGGGTACACCGTCTTAACCAGACCATACGTTGTGGAGGAAAGGGTCAGTATATAAAATTTTAGAGTGTGCCGAGATCGGCGTTTTTGTGCCTAGATTTAAAAATAAATGTGGCTGAAGGGGAATAATCCTTCTAGTTTCCAACAAATAGTGATATCAGAACCGTGCCTACCGCGACTGCTGCTATGCTGACTGCCACGATGCCGTTGCTGTTCTTGTTGGAGCCCTCTTCCATGACCTTTACACAGAAGATGTAGCCTATCGCCTCTATGATCGTTAGTACGATGAATGCATAGTGACCGCTTGGTGTCGGGTATGCCCACGGGTAGTAAAAGTACCCTGCGGCCGTACCACCAAAGGTTGCCAACCATGCCGCCCAGAAAGAGACGGTGATTATACCGGTCATGTTTTCAACGCGTCGACCAATCATTCGTTCCACGTCAGCGCTAGATGAACCTCCAGCACCACCGGATCCGAATCCCTTAGGTAGAGTCATTATGGTACTATTCTGATATGGAATCCTTTTAAGTCTTTCTTAGACGAGCCCGACAGCTGCGATCTACGTCACTATCTGACGAATAAAAGGAAAAAAGGTGTGCGTGAACACTACCTACGGGATTGATCTGCTGTACAATTTGCCTTCTAGGGCCATCTTGTACATTTCTGCAACATACGGGTTCTCACCTGGAGTCTCTGCACCAAGTTCCACGAGTCTGGCATATACCCTGACTACGTAGGCTAGTGCACCCATGAATGCTACTACTACACCCATGTTGAACATCCAGTGGTTTGGAACCGCGAATATCTCCTCTACAAACCAAAAGTGCCACATCTCATTGACTCCGATCGTGAACATGGTTGCCAGATAACCAAGGATGGTCATCTTTAGGCCGGTGTTCATCGAGTTGTTCGGACCCCTGAGGATTGGTACCTTTCTATCATAGATTGCAGCAGCACCCCATCCTAGTGGCAGAGCCACAAAGTGGGAGTACAGCCACCAGTGTGCTGGTGTAAATGCACTATCTCTGATAGAGGTCTGATGTAGAGAACCATCAACGAAGTTGTCTACCTCGACTGATGCTGCAGTTGAACCCATAGCGATGACGATGAGCCAGATCTTTTTGAGTCTCTGGATCTCGACTTCCTTTGGGATTAATGCGGGCATCTGTGCCATGCCAACTATGACGATTGTTTTCAATATAAAGTAAGAGTGCATATGGGACAAGATTTAGTTGAAAAACCACACCAAATACGGATAAAATAGTAAAAATAATGGATTTTTTTATCATGAAAAATGTAATAATTATAACACATATCCTGTCACATTCAATGCTTATCATCAATGCTAACCATACTATTAAATGTCGATCTTCGCTGGTAAGGTAAAACATATAACGACGTCTATTATCTAGCAGACTTAGGAATATGACTGAAAAAAAGATGTTAGCAGTCGGACTAGCCGTCGTTCTGGCGCTAGGCACTCTGGGTTTCAACTGGGTTGAGACACTGGTTCCAAGCGCAGAGGCACACGGTGTCCAAGCACAACTTCAGAGTCGTTTCATCAAAATCGAGGACGAGACATTTAACAGACAGTCTCTGCAGACCGGCGAGACCTTGACAGTCACTGGAACGCTGACCAGCCTTGTAGAGAGAGACTTGAGGGGATGGCTATCCATCTTTTCAGAGTCAACCAATGCAGGCAACAGATGGGAGATGCTGGCAAGGGAACCGCCAGGAAATGTCTTTGACATTTCAGGGAACACTGTAAGAGAGTACTCGTTGTCTGCAAAGGCACTAGAGGCAGGAGTGTACCACGTACACACCCAGCTCAATGTAGCCTCTGTCGGTCCAGGACTCGGTCCGGGTCAGACAGTAGTAGTCGATGGCGAGCCAATCATAAAGCCAATCCCATACACCAACATTGCATACCAGTCAATCATAATCGGCGTTGGTTATGTGATCACTTTTGCGACACGACCCTGGCAGGTAATTTAACCGCCTCCAATCTTTTTCATTTTATTTGTATCCGGTATAGGCACGCCTTAATCAAAAAGACTTTAATGAATACAGGCCTGAAAAACCATCATGATATGGCCTGGAATGGGTGATCCGACAAAGCGGAAAAAGACTCTGCGATTTCTGGCCATAACTGCAGTCATTGCAATCTCCGTGGGCCTGGCAAGCACCTTTATCCAGAGCTATCTGAGTACGGACAACCCCCTCAAGGCGTGCATAAATGACAGGCACACGCCGTACAGGATAACTGCCATCCTGGAGATAGAAGTAGACGGCCAGAGGGCAGACATTCCTGCAGGCATTGGCATGGAGGCGCCCAGCTGCCACAGGAGCATGTATACACTTACCAACGACGGAACCATCCATGCAGAATGGATTGAAGAGTACCCCTTTGAGATAGGCCACTTTTTGTGGATATGGGACTTTCCGCTCAGGGACATGGAGCAGTCAAAGTCGGCAATCTATGTGGACGGCACAGAGTCCCCGGACTTTATCAACCACCCATTCCAGGACGGGCTCCACTACAAGGCAGTGTTTACATCAAAGGCGCATGACGAATCAAAGGACAGCGACTTTCTGCCTCCAGAGAACTAGGCATCCAAAGGCAAACCACACACAGTTGGAGTATTCAAAATAATGAAAAAAACCAGTATTGGTATTACCAGTACTTTCCGTTGTCTGGAATCAGACCAATGCCTTCGCGCTCAAAGTGTCTGTCCAGCTCGTCGACCCATCTTTCACGATTATCCTTGTAGGCCCATCCGTGCACTCGTAGCCAGAACGAGATGAGTCCCAGCAGGAATACGGTGAACATGATGGTTCCAAAGATGTAGATCATTACATCGTAGAATAGTGGATCATAGTTTGGTCCCAGTTGCCCTGTCAGTAAGGACAGGATACTAAGGAAGATTTCCGCGATAGGAGCCATGATTCCTTGGCACTATCTGTGCGATATATACATTTCCCTTTCAGGTCAAAATGTGCGAGATCAGTAACCACTAGAGATGCCTAATAAAAGAAGAAGTGGATGGTATTATCCCCTGCCCATTGCAGCATACTTGCCAGATTTGCCCCTCAGAAACAGGGCTCCGGCAATGCCGCCAAAGACAGCAGCAGATATGACTGCCGCACCGAGTACGCCTTCAGCGCCTAGAATTGGCGTTCCAGAGCCGGCTCCCGGGTTGTCAGTTACTGCATCTATCCTACGCTGTTGAAGTTCTAATGCCTCTTCTAGTGTCAGCTTTCCGGTCTCGCCATCCTGACCCACATTTCCCAGATATTGGGCAAATGCGACGGAGGTAGAACCGGCCGCTCCTAGAAACACTACAGACAGCACCAGAGTTGCCAAGAGTATTTTTGTCTTCATACCGATCATACCCCGTACGCCACGAGAGTTATTTAACCTTTATTCCTGCCTGCGAATTTCAGCGCATATGCGGGCCTTATCAGGGCAACGTTTAATTCTGTTCCCAAAGCAGTGCCGGGCATGGGACGAATGCACACCCACAGGCACGGAAAATCGCACTCGATCAGGCCAGCCACGCTTCAGGCACCCGCCTGGGCAAAGATTGACGCAAAAGAGATAGAGGAACTGGTGGCAAAGTATGCAAAAGAGGGTATGACTCCCAGCCAGATCGGAATAAAGCTCCGGGATCAGCACGCCATCCCGCTTGCAAAGGTGGTAACCGGCAAGAGCATTGGCGAGATACTGGTACAAAACAAGCTCGTCACGGAGATGCCAGAGGACCTGGACAACATGGTAAAAAAGGCAGTCGGCCTGCAGAGGCACCTCAAGGAGAACAGGGGGGACAAGAGAAACGTCAGATCCCTCGAGCTCATAGAGGCAAAGGTGCACCGGCTCTCGGTATACTACAAGAAGATAGGGCGCATCCCCAAGACTTGGAAATATAAATCAGTAGTGGCCCAGTTAGAGTAATGCCGTCACTTGACGAATCCCTCTCGTATCTAAAAGACAGGATATCAGACTGCATCAGATCCAACAAGTCAATTCTTGTCACAACCCACATCGACTGCGACGGGCTCGTATCAGGCAGCATTATCACAAAGGCACTCATCCGGGAGGAGGCAAGATGCACGGTCAGGACGTCAAAGGAGTTTAGCAGCTCCGTGGTCAAAGCCCTCAAGTCAGACCCGCGCGACTTTCACATAGTGACTGATCTGGGCGGCGGCTTTGCAAAAGACATGGACGCGGAGCTTGGAGACAACTGGGTAATGCTGGACCACCACCAGATCCCCGAGTCAGAGAAGGACAACGAGCGGGTCATCAACGCGTGGAAGTACGGAATCGACGGCGGCACCGAGGTGTGCGCAGGCGGGATGGCATACCTGGCCGCATCTGCAATCAACGAGGGCAACGCGGATCTTTCTGCAATGGCAATAGTCTCTGCCCTCGGCGACAGGCAGGACCAGGGGGAGAGAAAGTCCTTTACCGGGAGAAACTTTGAGATTGCAAACGTGGCAAAGGAGCGCGGCCTCGTGGAGATAGACCTTGACTTGCTGCTTGTGGGAAGGGAGACGCGGCCGCTTGCCGACGCGCTCGCGTTTACATCGCAGCCGTTCATCGAGGGGCTCACATGGAACAGGGCCGCATGCCTTGCCATGCTGGACTCTGCGGGAATCCGCCTAAAGGACGGCGGCAGGTGGAGGGTTCCAGCCGAGCTAGACGAGGAGGAGAAAAAGCAGGTGATAGAGGCCATTGCAAAGTTTGCATCAGGCAAGAACACCACGGAGATAATGGCAGAGATGATAGGGTACACGTATACGTTTCCAAAGGAGGACGGCAGGAGCTTTTTGCGCGACGGAAGGGAGTTCTCTACAATGCTCAACTCCTGCGGCCGGATAAGCCGCTCCAGCGTCGGAATGGCAGTATGCATGGGAGACAGGAACAAGATACTCCGCGAGGGCGAGGGAATACTAGTAAATTATAGGACGATGATCAGGGAATACATGAACATACTTGGCAGCCAGAGATGGAGGACGTCTGAGAGCGAGACATGTGTGATGGTGAATGGCGAGGACGTGGTACCGGAAATGATGACTGGCACCATCTCGTCGCTGATTGCCGGATCCCCAAAGAACGCCGGCAAGATAGTGATACTTCGCACAAAGGCAGAGGAGAACACTGTAAAGTTCTCGTCCAGAAAGTCCTTTGGCTGCAAGTCTGGAATCAACCTAAGCGAGCTGATGAGGGCAGGTGCAGAGAAATTTGACGGAATGGGGGGCGGCCATGACGCGGCGGCAGGCGCCAAGATAACTAAAGACAAATTGGACGACTTTTTGAGGTATCTAGATGCAAACGTCGTTAACGTGCAAGGTACAGCTGCTTCTTGAGATACCGGGAAAAGAGGCCCAGGCAGTAAGGAGGGCGCTCGAGCCTGACAACGTGGACTTTCCAGAGGGGCTGAGCTTGCACATAGCAGAGTCAGAGCCGGGGCTGCTGCTGTGCTTTGAGGGGGACAAGATGCTCCAGCTTGCATCCACGGTGGACGAGGTGATGGGCCACATCCAGGCCGCGCTGGGGGCGATAAGATAGTGCTTGATCCAAAGATGATCCGGGACAGGCCAGAGGAGATCCGCCTGATGCTAAAAAAGAGGGGCTCTGACTTTGACCTTGACGCATTCCTAGAGACAAACCGCAGGAGGCTTGAGATGATACCAGTAGCAGACAGGCTGCGCAACAAAAAGAACCAGACCGGCGTGGCCATAGCCGGGAGAAAAAAGGAGGGCGGCGACGCATCAGACCTGCTTGCAGAGATGGGCCGCATTACAGACGAGGCGCAAAAGCTAGAGTCAGAGCAGGCGGAGCTTGAGGGCAGGTATCTGGGAATGGCGCTCTCCATACCAAACATGCTTGACAAGTCGGTTCCTGTTGGCCCGGATCACGCATCCAATGCAGAGATCAAAAAATGGGGCAAGATACCGGACATTGCATCCCCGAGGGATCACGTGGACATATCTGCAGACCTCGAGCTCGTGGATCTTGAGAGGGCAGCAAAGATTGCAGGCGCCCGCTTTTACATACTGCGCGGGGATCTGGTGCGTCTCAACTATGCCCTGATCCGCTGCGCACTGGACCACGTGGCGCAGGCAGGCTATACGCTGATTCAGCCCCCCTACATGATAAACCGCGGCTCGATGGAGGGCGCGGTGATTGCAGAGGACTTTGAGGACGTGATATACAAGGTGCAAGACGAGGACCTCTATCTGGTCGGCACCTCCGAGCACGCCATGGCCGCGATGCACTCAGGGGAGATAATCGACGGCGAGTCGCTTCCTGCAAGGTATGCAGGAATCAGCCCGTGCTTTAGAAAGGAGGCGGGCTCCCACGGCAAGGAGCAAAAGGGGATATTCCGGGTGCACCAGTTTGAAAAGATAGAGCAGTTTGTGTTTGCAAGGCCCGAGGACTCTGATGCCGAGCACGAGAGGATGCTGCGCGTGGCCGAAGAGTTCTACCAAAAGCTAGAGATCCCCTACAGGGTGATGCTGCTCTCCTCCGGGGACATGGGCAAGGTGTCTGCAAAGACGTACGACATCGAGGCATGGATGGCAGGGCAGGGCGCATACAGGGAGATAGTCTCGTGCTCTAACTGCCTTGACTACCAGGCAAGAAGGCTCAAGACGAGGTTCCGCGACAGCACCGATGCGCAGACACAGTACCTGCACACCCTAAACAGCACGCTCGTGGCCACAAGCAGGACGCTTGTATCCATAATGGAGAACATGCAGACGGCAGACGGCCACGTCCGCATACCGCGAATCCTGCAGGAATACATGGGCGGCCAAAAGGTGATCTAGGCGAAATGTCTGGCATCTAGTCGAGCTCCGGCTCTGCGGCGGGCCGCAAGGGGCCTGATTCTGGACATTTACAAAAAGTTCACAGGCAATGTAAAGAGACTGCTCGGGCGGAGGCAGATACGGCGCCGCCGGTGCGCGTCCCAGTCTCCGGCGATGCTGTAAATGTAATGGAATCCAGATAGTATGAGAAACATGAATCTTCTCCAGATTCGCTTGATTAAAAAAATCGCCACCTGTCTGAAAAAGATTGACAGTGATTTTTCATCAAGTCGAATCTGGAGAAGAACCATATTATTCCCATACCTAGACTTCGTTAAATTTACAGTATCGAAGTAGAATACCTGTACCTGCGTGCAGGAAAGTCGCAATACTTTCTTGGAAGAAAGGACGATCTGGAGAACCTAAACCTTCAGAATTTGCGCCGGACCACTAGGACGATAGACAGAAACTTTAACCGGGCGCTTGCAAAGTATCTCAAGGATATGCGGTAGCATGCAAGGTACCTACTAGATGGGGAGAGAGCAAAGTATGTTTCTGCCAGGATCTCAGATCTAGACTCGATACTCAAACAGTCCAAAAATACGAGATAGTTTTGAGGTCGGCATATGTCAGGATTCACTGTTGGTTCGGAGGCAGAGTTTTTCGCCGTCCTTTTCAAACACGAGCAGATCACCTTGCCCGAATCCACACGAATTACGAACCTCCTTGGGGATTGTAATCTGGTACTTGTATGTGACCTTGGTTGTGCCTAGTATCTTCTTGTTTGTCATGCCTTACTTGTATGGAAAGTAGGCAAAATTCATAAACTAATCCAAGGAATGTAAGGATCCCTTGAAAAGTAAGGCAAAAAAGAGCAAAAAAGTTGACAGATATACTCACGAAGATTCAAAGAGACCAAACAACCCTCCCGTAGGGCTAGTTACTCCTAGAACGGATCCAGATTTACCCAACAAAAAATACCGGTATGACCCTAGGCTGGATCCGCAGCTGGAGTGGTCCGGCAAACAGGAGAATTTCGAATTTGAAGTAGATACGGTTTCTTTGCACGTACATGAAAGAGTTGATCCTCACACCATACTTGAAAAAGTAATGAAACCAAAACAATCAGCTCAAGAAACAATGTTCAATTATTTTGAGATGCCTGAGAACAATCCTCCGTTAAGAGATGCCATAGAATTTTACAAACATGATCAGAATTGGTCTAATCGTTTGATTGCAGGAGACTCATTGTTGGTAATGAATTCACTTTTGGAAAAAGAAGGCATGGAAGGAAAAATACAGATGATTTACATAGATCCACCATATGGCATCAAATACAAATCTAATTTCCAGCCTTTTATAAATAAACAAAATGTAAAAGATGGTAAAGATGAAGATTTGACACAAGAGCCTGAGATGATAAAAGCATTCAAAGATACTTGGGAATTAAAAATTCATTCATATCTTACATATTTACGTTCTAGATTATTTTTATCAAAAAAATTATTAACTAAAAGTGGGAGTATATTTGTACAAATTTCTGATGAAAATTTACATCATGTTAGAGAAATTATGGATGAAATCTTTGGTAGTAAAAATTATGTTCGAATTATACAATTTAGAAAAAAAACAATGCCATTAGGTGGTAAAATATTAGAAGAAATGTATGATTATCTTGTCTGGTATGCAAATGATATTTCACATATCAAATATAATCAATTATACGTACCACAAAAAATATCTGAAAATAGTTATTGGAATGTAGTTAAACTACCAGATGGTAGTATTAGATCATTAACAAATGAAGAAAAAAAAGACATAAGTAATATTCCAAAAAATGCAAAACTTGCAACAACCGTGGGATTAAAACCGCCTACACCTCAAGAAATAGATAATTATGATTTTGAACTAGATGGGAAAATATACAAGCCATCAGGAAGTTGGATGACAAATAAAGAAGGAATGAAAAAGATTGCAAAAGCAGGAAGATTAGTTCCTTCAGGAAGTACATTACGGTATTTACTATTGTTTGATGATTTTCCATATTCTAAACTTACTAATAATTGGAGCGATACTAGTGGCGTACAAAAGAAAAAATATGTGGTTCAAACATCTGATGAAATTCTACAAAGATGTATTTTAATGACAACAAATCCTTCAGATATAATACTAGATCCAACGTGTGGATCTGGAACTAGTGCCTATGTTGCAGAAAAATATGGTCGCAGATGGATCACAATTGACACATCTAGAATTGCCATATTTATTGCTCACACAAGATTGATGACTTCTTATTTTGATTATTATGTGTTAAATAATCCTAAAGAAGGTGTAACATCGGGATTTAAATTAAAGAATACGACTAAAATATCATCACGAACTATAATTAATAATGAAGAAGCTAAAACAATTGTTTTATACGATAAACCAATTAAAAATAAATCAACAGTTAGGATTTCAGGTCCATTTACTGTAGAAGCAGTTCCGGCGCCAACAGTAAAATCACTTGATGTTTTATCACAAAAAGAACCTAATTTTGATCACACAATCATGAGAAATTTAAAAAATTCGCATCAACAAGAATGGCGTGATGAATTGTTAAAAACAGGAATACGTGGAAAGAAAGGTCAAAAGATTGAATTTAGCAAGGTAGACATACACTCTGCAACAAGATGGCTTCATGCAGATGCTGAGACTAAAGAAAATTCAAAACGAGTAATGATATCATTTGGTCCAGAATATTTACCGTTAGAACAAAGACAAATTGAATTAGCTATTGAAGAAGCACGTACATTAGTTCCAAAACCTCTAATTATAATATTTGCAGCAATGCAGTTTGATCCAGAAGCTGCCAAAGATATTGATGAGTTGAAATGGCCTGGAGTTACAATACTCAAAGTAGAGATGAACAAGGATCTACTTACAAAAGATCTAAAGAAAAAGCGTTCAAGTAATGAATCATTTTGGCTCATGGGGCAGCCTGACATAGAATTGCAAAAAAATAAAGAAAAAAAATACACTATCAAAGTGAACGGATTTGATTATTACAACACAAAAACAGGCGAAATTGAATCCGGAGGTTCATCCAAAATTGCCATGTGGTCATTAGATACAGATTATGATGGTAGAAGTGTATATCCACAACAAATATTCTTTCCAATGGAGGGGAGTTCGGGAGGATGGAGCAAGCTTGCAAAAACTCTGCAATCACAGATCGATGAAGAATTAATTGTCAAATACCAAGGAATAGAATCGATTCCATTTGAGGCAGGTTCTAACAAAAGAGCTGCTGTAAAGATCGTTGATGACAGAGGAATTGAATCCCTAAAAATTGTGAAGCTTGAATAATGTCTGAAATCAAAAATCTCATAATCTGTGGCCCTTATGAAAAACCATCCCAGCATTGGAAATATGATCGCAACAAAAGAAAATTTGATCTAGTTGCTGGAAGAAGATCTGCTGGATTCTTGATTGCATCACAAGACAGCAAATCATTTGATGATCCGGGGGAATTTAGAGAATTAGAACTGGTTAATAAAATACGTGACAGAGTTGATGATTGGAGAGATAGAAATTATCCAAATGTTACGGGCATTACAAAACAGTTGCTTGAGTTTTGGAAAGACAAGAGCAAACGGGATAACAGATTTTTCTTTTGTCAGATTGAGGCAATAGAGACACTAATCTGGCTGGTCGAGGGATCTGATGCAGAGAAACAGGGGATAAACATACCGTCGGATGGAGGACTGTTCCAAAGACTGTGCTGTAAGATGGCAACTGGTACAGGGAAGACAGTGGTAATGGCGATGGCAGTTGCTTGGCAAGTAGTCAACAAGGTAACATTTCCACAGGATACCAGATTCTCAAAAAACATCCTGATCATGGCTCCCGGACTGACTGTGAAATCAAGACTACAGGTCTTGTTTCCAACTGATGGAGATAATTTCTATGATTCATTCAATATAATCCCAGAATCATTTCGTGAAAGATTGTTCCAAGGTAAGTTCAAAATACACAACTGGCACACATTAATGCCTGAAACTGATGCTCCAAGAAATGTAGTAAAACTTGGAGAAGAAAGTAATGGTGTATTTTCAAAGAGGATTCTGGACCATGATCTCAAAAACATCATTGTCATAAATGATGAGGCACATCATGCATATCGCGCAAATACTGAGCAGATAAAAAACATATCAAAGGCGGATCTTGAGCGTGACAAACGCTGGATTGAAGGATTAGACAAGATACACGATGCGAGAAATATCATCCATTGCTTTGATTTTTCTGCAACTCCATTCATCCCATCTGGAAAGAATGTTTCTGAGGACACATTGTTTGGCTGGATTGTATCCGATTTTTCTCTAAATGATGCCATTGAGTCAGGTTTGACAAAGACACCTAGAATTGCAATCAGAGATGACAGTAATAAATTTTCAAAAGAATATCGCTCAAGATTTTACCACCTGTACAAGGATGACGAGGTAAAGCCCGATCTTAATAGAAACGCAGAACCTCATGAAAAGCTGCCGGATCTGGTGTCAAACGCGTACTTTCTTTTGGGTCAGGACTGGATTGAGACAAAGAAGTATTGGGACAAGAAGGGATCAAAGATTCCTCCAGTAATGATAACTGTGTGCAACAAAACCGCGACCGCTGCAAGAGTGATGCATTCATTTGAAAAGAATAGGTTTGAGCTAAAGGAACTCTCAGTTCCAGAACATTTACTACACATAGACTCTACCACAATAAACAAAGCTGAAGAAAAGGAGATAGAAGGCAAGACCGATGAAGAGGAGAGTTTGAGAAAAAAGGTAGACACGGTAGGAAAGATGGGTAAGACTGGCGAGCAGATAAGGAACATTGTTGCAGTTCAGATGCTGTCGGAGGGATGGGATGCGCGAAACGTCACCCACATCATGGGTCTGAGGGCATTTTCCAGCCAGCTATTATGCGAGCAAGTGGTCGGCAGAGGGCTACGCAGAACATCCTACGAAGTTGATCCAGACACGGGCTTGTTTTCTCCAGAACATGTCAATGTGTTCGGAGTGCCGTTCACATTTCTGCCCCATGAAGGAGGAGATGGAACTCCTCCGCCTCCGACAATGCCAACCACCACAATCGAGCCGGATCCAGACAAGGCAGAACACAGAATCTCTTGGCCAAACATCGAAAGGATTGATGTTGATTTTCTGCCACAGCTTGCAGTAGATTGGGAAAAAATCAAAACATTGGAATTACGAAGTGACGGGATCAGCACTACCGTGGGAATGGCTCAAGTTCTGGCAGGAAAGCCACATGTGGACAAGATGTCAGAGATTGATCTACACGAGTTAAACAAGGAGATCAGACTACAGCGGATAATCTTTCTTGCCGCAAAAGACGTCTATGACAGCCTATCTCCTAGCTGGAAAGGAGGAAAAGAGATTCTCCTTATACAGATTGTAAGGCTTGTAGAGGAATTCATTCATTCAGACAAGATCAACGTGACAGACGTATCTGATGACGAGCTTCGAAGAAAGATGACAATTTTGTTCAACATGCAAAAGGTCGTTGCCCATGTCTGCAAGAGCATCACGGATTCCAATGTGGAGAAAAGGCAGATTCATCTCAATTCCAACAAGCCCATAAAATCCACATCCGATATGCGCCCATGGTCTACAAAAAAGCCTGCCGAATACACCGTAAAATCCCACATAAATCTGGCAGTCTATGACTCCAAGTGGGAAATGAGCGCAGGACAGGAACTGGAGAGAAATAAAAACGTGAACTCCTGGGTGAGAAACGATCACATTGGCTTTGTGATAAAATACATGTACAATGGGATCCTGCATGATTATTATCCTGATTTTCTTATCAGGCTGGAAAATAACGCAACTCTGGTCCTAGAGATCAAGGGGATAGACAACAACCAAAACAAGGAAAAGCGCAGGTATCTAGAGGAATGGGCAGGGGTGGTAAACGAGAATGGTGGCTATGGCACCTGGGTGTGGGACGTGGCGTTTCATCCAAGCGAGGTCCGGGGGATAATTACCAAGCATGCCAGAACCAAGGTCTCGGCAACCGAGTATGCAAAGTGTCCCAAATGCGGCAAGATCGCCCAGTCAAGGCAGGAGGTCGAAAAGGGCTTTGGATTCCGCAATATAGATGGCATTGCCAGACCCCAGTCATGGTGCAGAAACTGCAGAAAATCCTAAAATCCACAGATACCTAACAGTCAAATATCCCACACATGCACACGGCACCATGATCGGGTCGTGCCCAACCTGCAAAAAATGGACAGAGCTGACAAAGCACCATGACAAGGAGATCAAGGCAACCATCACGCTCTGCAGGGACTGCCACAACATCATAGAAGAGTATGTAAAGTTCCAGACCAAGACGCAAGAGATGGACAGGTCAGAAGAGGCATAGCTGGAAACGGCATTCAGAGCCGCACTGCCCCCGCATACCCTTATATTTTGGATTCAGAGGGTGGTGGTGATTGGCGCGCAGAAAGGGTCGTGTAAAGGACAAGTGGCGGGAAAAACGTTGGATAAAGGTAATTGCGCCCGACTCGTTTAACAACATTGAGATTGCATACATTCCCATAACTAGCGACGAGGGGACGCCGGGCAGGGTCATCGAGGTCACACTGTTTGACATACTAAAGGGGGATCCGTCCCAGCACAACTACAAGATCTACTTTCAGATAGACAAGGTGGAGGAGGAAAGAGCCACCACGATATTCAAGCGGTTCGAGTATTCAAAAGAGTTTTTGCGCAGCCTCGTCAGGCGCGGCTCCTCGAAGATCAGCATTAGCGTCGATGCAAAGACAAGCGACGGGTATGTGTTCCGCATAAAGATGATAGTCCTTACGCATAGGCAGCTAAACACGTCCAGGCAGCACGCCTTGCGCCTGCTTGCAAGGGACGTCATCAACAAGATCGTGCCAGAGATGACAGTGGAGCAGTTCGTCCAGGCAACGTGCTATAGCAAGATGAACCCGGACATCACCACGGCATTCAGAAAGGTCATCAAGGCAAGGCACGTAGGCCTTGAAAAGGTAAAGCTCATCAGGACCGCAGAAAAAGAGACCGTGCTGCTAAAAGCATGACATGCCAGGCCTCAAGACAGTCAGAATTGACGTGATAATTCATGCCACGGAAAGCGCGTCCAGGGCGGCAGAATCGTTTGGAATACTGGGACTTGATGCAAAGGTCTTCGAGTCCAGCCAGACGACGGGGCACTTTGGCAACCAGATAACCGTGCTGGCAGCAGAGCTTGAAAAGACAGAGGCGCGCGACTTTGTGCGCAATATGGCACGCATGCTCTCCAAAGAAGAGGCGCTGCAGGCCACGGGGGGCGGCGGCATTGCAGGCTCGACTCTTTACTTGCGCCTGGACAAGCAGCTGCTTGCAAAGGGTGTGGTGGGACTCGCATCCCGGGACGCGGTGCGGGTGAGGATCACGGCGCCTGTTCACGGCGGCGGGGCGCGCAGAGTCTTTGAAGAGATGTTCGGGCTAGATTAAATAGGAACAGCAGGCACGGCACTCTGGGAATGAGGAGATAATAGCCGCTCCAGTCTGAGCGAAAGCGGTGAGGAACCCGCGACGAACCGACCCGAATTCAAGATGGCATTATTTTAAATACGGACAGGCAGACCCGGGTATCGTGGTAGACTATGACGTCATAGTGGCAGGGGGCGGGCTTGCAGGAACAGTATCTGCTCAGGCAATAGCCCACTATTCCAACCAGAACCTGAGAATACTGGTGGTGGACAGGAATCCCGAGACCATCCCGGGAAGAAAGTCGGCGGCCGGATGGGTGTGCGGCGACGCGTGCTCAAAGGAGGCAGTTGACTATATGGCCGAGCGGATAGGCACGAGATGGGGCAGGCCGGAGATAGAGCACGACGTAAAGGGCGTCATGGCGTTCTCGCCGGACATGGAGACCTCGATTCCCTTTGATGGTGCAGGATACATGCTGAACCGGCAGAGGCTCCCGGAGATTCAAAACGAGCGCTCAAAAAAGATGGGCATTGACTTTGAGTTTGGAATAAGCATAACCGGCCTCATGTATGAGGGCGTTCAGGCAGTCGGAATACAGGGGGCGGATTCAAAAAAACAGCCGTTCAAAAGGACGGCAAGGGTTGTGGTGGACGCAACCGGAGTCACGTCCGTGCTTCGAAGCGGGCTGAAGAACTCTACAAGGGTGGAGCGGCGCATAGACAGGCGGGATCTCGAGTCGACTGGAAGGTACATCATGTATTTTGAGCCGGGCAGTGCAAATCTGGCAGAGTTTGACAAGGACTATTGCATAATACATCTGGACCAGGACATTGCGCCAGGGGGGTACGGCTGGGTGTTTCCAAAGGGAAGCAACAAGGTAAACGTCGGGCTTGGCGTCGAAAAGTCGCTGCTAGAAAGGCGCAATGCGCGGCTTGGAAAAAAGGACAACGTCGAGTCGCTGATGAAAGAGTACCTGCAGAGAAACACGGCGATACGCGGCCCCAAACTCTCAGAGGATCCAGAGGACATCAACAACAACTCTGGGATATTCCAGGTGTCTGTGCGCAGGCAAAACGACTGCATGGTGTCAGGCGGATACATGATGGTAGGCGACTCTGCGTGGATGCCAAAGCCCATTGATGCGGGAGGCATCGGGCCCGCGCTGATTGCAGGCACCATCATAGGCAAGAACGTGGCGCACGCAATAGAGGCAGGAGACGTTACAGAGGCCGGACTCTGGCAGTACAACCTTGACTTTATCAAAGAGTACGGGTACAAGACTGCCGGACTGGAGCTGTTCAGGCGCCTAGTCCAGCAGATGAGCAACGAGCAGATAAGCTACGGCATGAAGCACTTTCTGGGAAACCTTGACGTAGAGTCCATAAGCAAGGGCGAGCATCCGGACTTTTCAGGGCTCGGCAAGATCGGCATGATAATCAGGGGGGCGCTCAACAAGACGGTGGCCAACGGGCTCCGGTACACGTCCTCGGAGAACAGGTGGCTGGTGGACCACTATAACAGCTATCCGGAAAGCCCCGACGGGTTTGAGCAGTGGAACAAAGAGCTGCACGCGAGGCTTGGTGCGGCGTTTGCAAGGGTCGAGTCGTTTAATAATTAAATACGGCGGCACGCCACAGCAACACACTTGGAATCTAGATATCTCGACTGGAACAACTCGATTCGCACGCTTGAGAGGGCGCACGATGCCGGGCTCTTTGTGCTGATCATAGGCCCAAAGGGGACAGGCAAGACATCACTTGTGCGCGACTTTGCCCAAAAAAAGGGCGCCGAGCTCGAGTCGATCAACTTTAGCCTGAGGACGCGCGAGAGCCACCTGGTAGGCACAAAGACGATGCGGGACGGGACGGTGAGCTTTGACGAGGGACTGCTGGTGAGATCCATGAAAAACGGCGGCATACTCTACCTGGACGAGGTAAACGCGGCAGAGCCAGACGTGCTGCTGCGGCTTGACGAGGCGCTCGACGACAGGAGGCAGCTGGCACTCAAGGAGTCAAGCGGCGAGACAATAAAGGCCCGGGACGGCTGGTTTGTAATAGCCACGATAAACCCGCTGACCCACAGCGGCACAAAGGAGCTGCCCCCCCAGCTGCTGAGCAGGTTTCCCGTGCGCATCAAGCTAGAGTACCCGCCAGAGGACATAGAGATGGAGATTGTAAAGAGGCACGTTACAGGACACGAGGAGGAGACAAGGCAGGCAGTAAGGCTTGCAAACACGCTGAGGCAGGCAGCCGCAGTAGAAGAGCTGTTCTACTCGCCTAGTTTGAGGGAGACGATTGCGTTTGCAAAGCTGCTTGATGGGGGCATGGCGCCAAGGGAGGCTGCCGACTGCGTGTTTGGGAACGTGTACACACAGTGGGGCAGCATTGAGCATCAAAAGGTTGGAGACATCATCACTTCGATGTTTGGCGGCTGATGCAGCTTCAAGACGAGTCGCTTGCAGAGATTGCCACGTTTCTTGCAAGAAGGTGGTCTGGGGAAGGCATGATTGCAGTGGAGATCTCAGAGAGGTCAGAGACCAAGACGAGGCTGGGCGAGAAGATAATCATCGCGCCTCCCGGCAAGAGGATGGGCGGCGGTTTTGAGAGGTACAGGCAGTTCCGGACGTCTCTCTGGTACGAGTCCATGCGGGCCTCGCTTTGCAAAAAGATCCTCAGCAACGACCACGCGTTTGGGTTCATACTAAACTCGATGGAGACCCGCCGCATCGAGCGGCTCGGCAGGCAGGTATGGAGGGGGATGGACGCAGAGATCATATTCAACTATGCGTTCATGTTTCTGTCCAGGCCGCAGCTTGGCACGGTATATGGCAGGGCCAGGATCGTAGAGGCGTTCTACCAGCACTTTATGTTTGGCGCGATAAAAGGCGAGATACAGTCAAGCCACTTTGAGAGGGTGAAAAAGGCGTCTGCGCTCGCAGAAGAGGCCGTATTCAGGGCGGTAAGGGACGGCTCTGGCACGGAGTGGCTGGAGGAGAGGGCAGCAGAGATTGTAAAAATTCTGGAGATAGACTCGCTTCTTACCATACCCGTATCGCTGCCGTTTTCAAGGGCGGGCATGGCAGCAGACCAGAAAGAGCTGCAAAGGACGCTAGGGACGGTGTCAAAAAACAAAGAGGCCGACTTTGGCAAAGTCAACGCGGACTCTGTCCGGGGCGGAGAGGACGTCTACGGCGAGTACATGGTGCTGCTAGAGGAGGACAAAAAGGCGGAGAACAAGGGGCTTGCGCCAGAGCCTGTTGGCGTGAGGACGCCGTCTGCAGGGGATGCAAGCGAGGCGGCCATATATGACATGGGCCTGATCAACGGTCTCAAGCTAAAGTTCAAGGAATGGAAGTCCGGATGGAAGGAGACACACTCTGCGTCAGGCGACGAGTTTGACGGGGAGGGATACATCGAGGGGTACGGGCCGTTCCTAGTCGACGTCAAAAAGTCGATCAGGACAAAGATAGTGATACTTCTTGACCACTCTTCAAGCATTGCATCAGACGCGCTCGAGTACAAAAAGGCGACGCTTGCCCTCTGCGAGGTGCTTGCGTTTCTCAAGGTGCGGTTTGCAGTGTACGCGTTTAGCACGCAGGGCAGGGAGGTGGTCTGCTGGTCGATAAAGCCGGCCGGTGCAAAGTGGAACAGGACCGCCGCGAGGCGGCTTGCAAGGGTGGTCGCAAACGGCTCGACTCCGCTAGCAGAGGTGTATGACAAGATGTTTCCGATACTGCAGTCTGGCAGGCCGGACATATTTCTCACCCTTACTGACGGCGAGCCGTCTGATCCTGACGCGGTGCGGGCCATGGTAAAGTCCCTAAAACGGCTGGGCATCAGCATG
Source organism: Nitrosopumilus sp. H13 (assembly GCA_003724285.1). Taxonomy (GTDB): domain Archaea; phylum Thermoproteota; class Nitrososphaeria; order Nitrososphaerales; family Nitrosopumilaceae; genus Nitrosopumilus. The sequence continues at coordinate 22,914 of RHFB01000042.1, forward strand.
GCGGCGCTCGGGCTGGGGCCAAACACGCTCAGGGCCACTGCCATTGCGGGAAACCTCAGGCATCTTGGATACGAGAGGACAGTCGCGGCAGGCAGGCTAGGGGACATACCGGGAAGGGTCATGGGAATCCTGCAGGTATGAGCAATGAGATATAAGAGATTGCCGCAGATGTGGTTTGTAAAATGAATGTAGATACTGACCTGCTGGCAAGATTCGAGCAGGAGATATGGTGTAAAATGCCGCACGAGGAGGGGGGAAGCATTGTAAATGCGACGTCGCTCTCTGACATTACCGCAGACATCAAAGAGTGTGCGCGGCTCTACAACATGGAGCTTGGCGGCTCTGCCAGGATATTTGCAAAGTTTGACTCGGAGCTGATGACGGGCTCGATAAAGGCCAGGCCGGCAGTGCACATACTGCACGAGGCGATAAAGTCAGGCAAGCTCCGCGGAGGACAGGTGGTAATAGAGGCCACCTCTGGCAACTTTGGGATAGCGCTGGGACGCATCTCAAGGCTGGGACTCGTGGTGGTATCGCTCGTATCAAGAAAGCTGCAAGAGGGGGTGTTTGCCGAGCTGCGAAACGGGGAGATAAAGGTGATGGACTTGGACATGGACGTGTGCCCCGCGCCGGGCATGAAGGGCGACGCGGATGCAATGGCTGCAAAGGCGGCCGCTGCAAACATACGATCACAGATTGCAGGGCTCGGGTTTGACACCGGACCCTTTGACGGGGCGGCGCAGGAGATCGAGTCGCTGCTGGGAAAGCAGGACGTCATAAACCTGGCAAAGCTGCTTGCAAGGACGTACGGGTTCTTTTGTCCGGAACAGTACGATAACGAGCTTAACATTGATGCCCACAGCGCCGTGACTGCACCGGAGATCGACTCGCAGCTCAAAGGGATGGGCACATCACTCGGGAATGCAGACGTCGTGTGCGCCTTTGGTACCGGCGGCACGTCCGGGGGCCTGAGCAGGTATGCGTCTGCAAAGTACGGCAAAAAAACAGTCCACGTGGTGTTCCCGCCCGCGGGACAGGACGTGGCAGGAATCAGGACAAAGGCTACTGCATCAGGGCTGAGCATGTACAGGCCAGAGCTGTATGCGGCAGAGCACGAGGTGGATTTTGGAAAGGCAAGGCAGCTCTTGAGGTTCCTTGTGAAAAGAGGGCACGACATAGGCGAGAGTTCGGCGCTTGCGCTGTACTGCGCGATGCAGATGGCAGCAGACGGGGGCGAGTTCGTGGTGATTGTGGCAGACGGGATTGCAAAGTACAAAAAGAGCCTGGAGGAGCAGCCACGGATGCAGGTGTCGCTTCAAGAGGCGGCAGCCGGAGGCTATGACAGGATAATATGGGTGCACGCCCAGTACACGCCGCGCGAGGAGGGCATAAAGGCCATTGCAAAGTCGCTCGGAGTCGACGAATCAAGGATACACGTTCCAAAGGCAAGCACGATAGCAAAGCTGCTTGCGACACAGCAGGTTCCCGACGAGCTGCAAGGCGATCTGGAGGGGTCAAAAAAGCCCCTGCTTGTCTGCATGGCAGGCAACACGTCGCTGATGACTGCAAAGGTGCTTGCGGGAAAGGGGATCATGGCAGAGAGCCTCAACGGGGGCATAATGGAGCTTGCAGGCAGCACGAATCCGGGCGAGCTGATAAGACAGGCAACAGAGTGATGAAGTGCCTTTCCGTGGCACAGCCGTTTGCAGACCTCATAGTCTCCGGCAGAAAGACCATAGAGCTGCGCAGCTGGAACACGGGCTTTCGCGGGGAGTTTCTAGTGCACGCGCCGCAGAGGATCAGGACCAGGGACTGCAGGCGGCTGCGGCTCGGGGGCGGGCATGTGACAGGAGCCATAGTGGGCAGGGCGGAGATATGCGATGTAAAGAAGTACGGGTCTGCAAGAGAGGTGGCAGCAGACAAGGGGCGGCATTTTGCATCAAGGGAGTTTTTTGGCAAGAGGTACGGGTTTGTGCTAAAGAACCACAAGGCATTCGAGGTTCCGGTTCCGTGCAAGGGCAGGCTGGGGCTGTTTGATGTGGAGATGCCAAAGACTAGGATCAAGACAAGCAGTCTGGTTGCAGACATTATAGATGAAGAGTACAGGTACCAGTGGATCGGGCGCCACTAGCACATGCAATGTCTGCATCCCGGAACGCCGGTACTGGAAACTGGCGCGCAATGTGTCACGCCTGACTGATTCCAACAAGTGAGAAGAGTGGATCTAGTATATATAAAGGCGTATTTAAAGGGGTCATAATGCCTCAAACAAAGCCCATAGTTAGCGTTGAAAACGTGGTGGCGTCTGCATCTGTGGAACAAAAGATCGACCTGAACGAGATCACTAGAAAGTTTCCAGACACAGAGTACCATCCAGAGCAGTTTCCCGGACTCGTCTTTAGGCTAAAGACACCGCGCACGGCGACCCTGATATTTCGTACGGGCAAGATGGTCTGTACAGGGGCAAAGTCAGAGGAGATGGCCATAAAGGCGGTAAACACCGTGGTTCAAAAGCTCAGAAAGGGCAAGATCAAGATAAAAAACGACGCCGTGATTACGGTCCAGAACATAGTGGCGGCAATCAACCTTGGCGGAAAAATCCACCTGGAAAAGGCGGCAAGAACGCTTCCAAGAAGCATGTACGAGCCAGAGCAGTTTCCGGGACTCATACACAGGATGCTTGATCCAAAGACCGTGATACTGTTGTTTGCATCAGGCAAGCTCGTATGCACCGGGGCAAAAAAAGAGTCAGACGTGTACCGCTCCGTGCACAACCTGCACTCCCTGCTAGAGGAGAAAAGCCTGATGATCTACGACCAGTAGGTCACTGCACAAACGAGAATGTGGCAGATTCCCTTGTGGTTCCGTCATCGGCTGAAACGGTGTATGTGCCGGGGCTTGCACGTATCTCGGCAGTCGCCGTCACTGCAGAGTAGCTCCTATCACCCTTTATATCCACGTCATCGCTCCACACGGTCTTTCCATCCCCGTCTGTAATCGAGACGGCTATCTGGCCGGATCCGCCGGAGATGCCGTCGATCCTGATGAGCTCGTTTGCGCCATACGAGGAAAACTCTGTCTTGACGTACGGGCCCGTGGGTGCAGGGGCTACTCCCGGCTCGTAGGATCCAAAAAAGGCGGCGGCCGGAATTATCACGGCAAGCGCCACGATGATTAATAGTATCATCTTGGAGTTTGGCTTGCGCCTCTTTGCCCGGGGGCGGTGCGCCTGCGGTCGGAGCGCCTGCGGCCTGGATACGGGGATCACGACGTCCGGTATGTGAGGGGCCTCTGGGACGGGCTCTGCTTTTCTTTGTCCCATGTGCTTTTCTGTCAGATCCCGGACATAGTTTCTCTCATAGTTGCTGATTATCTCGCCGTTCTTGCACGCCCTGTGGATCTGCTTTAGGATGCGGTCATCCCCATAGTCCCCCTCAAGCAGGGTCTTTACGTCGTCTATTATCGAGTCAGCCATGTGTCTGTCTATCTGCCATGAATATTTATGAATAGCTTGACAGCCGGGCACGGAGGCCTATCCTGAGCAGATCTTTTGAGCCTGAAGTATCACAGTCCGGATATAGTCGCGTGCAGTGGAATCAGATACTCCCATCTGCTTTGCACGCAGGTAGAGATCGCCGCGTCTTGGGTTGCTCAGATAGTATTTGAGGAGATAGTTGAGTCTGTGGGATCGCCTCTCGTCGTTTTTCATACGTACCGTGGCATTCCGGGGTTAAAAAAGAGAGAGGTATTATGATATAACCACGTCCTGAAAACGCGGACGAATCCATACGATCTTTTTTAAGCGGCCCTGTAAAACCGAGCAGTATGAAGCGAATCGAGGCGACCATACAGGCAGGCAAGATTGGCGCCGTCTCTGCTGCAATCAGCGACATGGTCAGCGGGTTTACCATAACAGATGGCAATGGAAGGGGCTCGGGACAGAGGCGCAAGATCAGGGCCGGAAGGGGGACAGACACCGTTATTGCCGAGTACAACAGGGTGGCAGTCATTACCTCCGTAGTAAAGGACTCGGATGTAGACGCGGTGACTGCCGCAATAATAGAGGCGGCATACACGGGCAGAAGCGGTGATGGGATAATAACCGTGTCAGAGGTAGGCAGCATGCTAAATATTGCATCAGGAAAGAGCGGATCAGAGGCGCTGTAGCCAAAGGTGGGATACGATCTGCCGGGGCGGTCCGGACATTAAAATTGGCTAGTGCTGTCCCTCGATACCCATGAGGGTAAGAGTGGACCTTATCTTTGGAATTTTTCTTATCTTCCATGTGATGATCTCGCGGAGCGTCTCGACCTGGGCTGATTCTACCTTTGCAAGTATGTCATAGGCTCCAAACGTGCCGTGCACCTCGCCTACCCCCTCGATCGACTTTAGTTCGGCAATTACCGCCTCTTCAGATCCAAGCTCGCAGTTTATGAGGACGTATGCGGCAGCCATTGATCTCCATCCATGCGCTAGACTGGGCCTGCAGATATATAAGAATGGCCCGGAATGCGCGACGATTTGGCTCGCCATGCCCGCACAATCATGAACATGTGTATGCCTGGCGCATTATCTTTTCGAGCTGCCCCACATCCTGCGAGGAGCTTATCTGCGCGCGCAGCCTTGGGGCACCCCTAATCCCGCGGATGAACCGGACTGCCTGCGTCTTTATGTTGGCAAATTTGATCCTGTACCCGGTCGTAAGATGCAGGTACTCAAAGAACGCATCAAGCCTGTCAGAAAACGAGTACTCGGAGTACGAGCCGGTCTTGAGATAGTCGTTTATCTGCTCAAAGAGAAACGGGTTTCCCATTGCGCCGCGTCCTATCATGACATAGTCGCATCCTGTTTGCTCGAGCATCCGGGCCGCGTCCTCGGGGGACAGAATGTCCCCGTTTCCTACTATGGGGATGCCTGCAACCTCCTTTAGCTCGCGTATCAGATCCCAGTCGGCGCTCCCAGAGTATCCCTGGCTTACCGTCCTTGGATGAAGCGTGATCATCTCTATTCCCTCGGACTCTGCAACCTCTGCCACGTCCAAGAACAGGCGCCTCTCAGAGCTGGTGACGCCCGCCCTGATCTTGAGCGTGACGGGTTTTCTGACAGAGCTTACAAGCGTGGAGAATATCTGCCTGGTAAGATCCACCTCTTGGAGCAGCGCGCCCCCCGCCATCTGGCTGGTGATGTGCGGCGCCGGGCAGCCCATGTTGTAGTCGATCACGTCAAAGTACGGCTCTACTATCCGGGCCGCCTTTTTGAGCGCGTCAAGATCAGAGCCGAACAGCTGGACTGACAGCGGCCTTTCCATTTCAGAGAACTCGATGAACTCCTGTATGGTGGCAGAGGCCTCGCAAAGCTGCCGCTCCTTTGCAATGATGCTGTGAATGCTGGTAAACTCGGTGACTACCAGTCCCGCCCCCTTTTGCCTGCACTGGAGCCTCAGGGCCGGATCACTTACGCCTGCCATAGGGGCAAGAAACGCCCTGCTTGAAAATTTTGGAAGCATGTCCTAGCTGTCCGGGCAGCCGTCAGTATCTGCATCGCCGTCATAGTCTTCTGGCTCTGCAGGACACAGATCTGCGCTGTCGAGGATGCCGTCTAGGTCGCTATCATGTATGAATCTGCGCTGCTCTGGAATCGTGTCGGGACAGCCGTCAGTATCCCTGAACTTGTTCCATGTCTCGGGGCTTGTCGGGCACGAATCCTCGTGGTCGTAGTGGCCGTCGCCGTCGGCATCAAACCTGGTGGGAGCAGTCGGCTCTGCGCCCTTTACATCAGGGCAGCCGTCCCAGTCAAGATAGCCGTTAAAGTTTTCTGCCTCGTCAATGCATATGTCGCGCCTGTCATCAATTCCGTCATTGTCAGTATCAGGGAACGTAAACTGCCGCACATCGACTGGCTGCGTGTCGGGGCAGCCGTCAGAGTCCTCAAGCCCGTTGTACACCTCGGATTCAAGCGGGCAGGAGTCAAGATCATCGATTATGCCGTCAGAGTCAGAGTCAAGTGTGGATTTAAAGCCGTCCGGGCAGCCGTCCTTGTCATCTACTCCGTTGAATGTCTCCGGCTGGCCGGGACACAGATCCACGTTGTCAGCGATGCCGTCAGAGTCAGAGTCAAACGCAGGCCGGTTGGCTGCCGCATAGTCCGGGCAGCCGTCCTCGTCCTGGATTCTGTTGTATGTCTCCCTTGCAAAGGGGCACTCGTCTACGTTGTCAATCACGCCGTCAAAATCGGCGTCTCCAAACGAGTCATATACCTGACGGTCCGGGCAGCCGTCCTCGTCATGGAATCCGTTGTGTACTTCTGCAATTAACGGACATTCGTCATTGTGGTCTGGCACACCGTCAAAATCGGCGTCTGGCGCGGCTGGAGTCGTCACGCCTTTCACGTCGGGGCAGCCGTCCCAGTCAAGATACTCGTTATAGTTTTCTGCCTCGTCAATGCACGAGTCGCGCCTGTCCTCTATTCCGTCGCCGTCTGCATCGGGGAACGCGAACTGGGTCAGCAGGGTCTCTGTGGCATCGGGGCAGCCGTCGCGGTCATGGAGGCCGTTGTATTTTTCAGGCTCTAACGGACACTGGTCGGCATTATCGGGGATTCCGTCCTGGTCCACGTCCTTTAGGGTGTATGCGTCATCGGGGCAGCCGTCTTTGTCGTCGATTCCGTTGGGCGTCTCTGGCTGGCCGGGGCAAGAATCAATGTCGTCTCTGATTCCGTCGCCGTCAGAGTCAAATGCAAGTTTGTTGACAGATATTTGATCCGGACAGCCGTCCTCGTCCTGGAATTTGTTATAGGTCTCCTTTGAGTTGGGACACACGTCAAGCAGATCCGTGATACCATCAGAGTCAGAGTCAGACACTGTGGAAGGCAGTACACGGGCCACGTCCGGGCAGCCGTCAGAGTCCTCAAACTTGTTATAGTTCTCGCGCTCTAGAGGGCACTCATCAACAGAGTCAATTATCGAGTCATAGTCGGTGTCTATCTCGCTGGATTTAACACCTGCCGTGTCGGGGCAGCCGTCCCAGTCAAGATAGCCGTTAAAGTTTTCTGCCTCGTCAATGCACACATCCCACCTGTCATCAATTCCGTCATTGTCCGTATCAGGGAACGTAAACTGCCGTACATCGACTGGCGGCGTGTCGGGGCAGCCGTCAGAGTCAAGATATCTGTTGTACGTCTCTGATTCAAGCGGGCATGTATCTGCACCATCAGATATGCCGTCCCGGTCGACGTCCGGAATCGAGTTGATGTCATCGGGGCAGCCGTCCTTGTCATCTACGCCGTTGAATGTCTCTGGCTGGCCGGGGCACAAGTCAAGATAGTCCGGGTACCCATCGGCGTCAGAGTCTGCAATGCCCTTGCCGTCTGCGGCAGAAACATCCGGGCAGCCGTCCTCGTCGTCTACGCGGTTGTAAGTCTCCTTTACGGTGGGGCAGTCATCTATGTGGTCCTGAATCCCGTCAAAGTCAGTGTCATACCACGGGACAAAGTCGGCGGGACAGCCGTCTATGTTGTTACCGTACTGGGGATCATAATCCTCGAGCAGGTGGGGGCAGCGGTCCATGCCGTTTGGAACCCCGTCGCCGTCAGAATCAAGCACCTCTGCTGCATGCGCGCCCTGCATCATGCCTACTGTGGCTATCAGGAGCATCATGCCTAGAATGCGGTATCGTCTCATCTCTGATCCAGCTGGAGCAAAGTATCTATTAAACTTCACGTCATCACCGTCTTTATGGATCCGGACAGCCGTCCTCGTCGGCATCCCCGTCAAAGTCCTCCGGCTCTGTAGGACACAAGTCGTTGTTGTTGAGCAGGCCGTCAAGATCAGAGTCATGCACAAAGCGTTGCTGTTCGGGAGCGATGTCGGGGCAGCCGTCAGAGTCAAAGTACTTGTTCCATGTCTCGGGGCTTGTCGGGCACGAGTCTTCCGCGTCTGGGTAGCCATCCCTGTCAGAGTCGGCGTATGTGGGAATAGACGGCTCTGCACCTCTTGTGTCGGGGCAGCCGTCCCAGTCAAGATAGCCGTTGTGGTTCTCAGGCTTGTCAATGCATACATCCCGCCTGTCCTCTATTCCGTCGCCGTCAGTATCGGGAAACGCAAACTGGGGCAGTGCAGTCTGCGTCTTGTCGGGGCAGCCGTCTGAATCATCAAGTCCGTTGTAGACTTCGGGCTGGTTCGGGCACGCATCTAGCGGGTCGGAGATTCCGTCTGAATCTGCATCCCTAGAGGTGAGTGTGCTGTCCGGGCAGCCGTCTGAATCATCAAGGCCGTTGTAGACTTCGGGCTGGCCTGGGCACAGATCGACGCTGTCTGCGATCGCGTCGCCGTCAGAGTCGGCCTCTAGCTTGTTGTCTGCCACCACGTCGGGGCAGCCGTCTGCGTCCTGGAAAAAGTTGTATGTCTCTTTTAGCGCGGGACATGCATCCACGTTATCAAACAGTCCGTCACCGTCGCTGTCTCTTATTATGCTGTGCTCTACGCTGTCGGGGCAGCCGTCCTCGTCCTGGAATCCGTTGTGTATTTCTGCAGTGTCAGGGCATTGGTCAAGTGAATCGAGGATGCCGTCATAATCGGCATCAATGTTCACATTGGCAGATATGCCTTTTACGTCGGGGCAGCCGTCCCAGTCAAGATAGTCGTTATAGTTTTCTGCCTCGTCAATGCATACATCCCGCCTGTCCTCTATTCCGTCATTGTCCGTATCTGGGAACTCGTATTGCTTTGTTACAATCTCTGCCACGTCTGGACACCCGTCTGAATCCTCAAACTTGTTATAGTTTTCAGGCTCTGCGGGGCACTGATCCACTGCATCTGGGATTCCGTCTGAATCAGAGTCCGGGATCGCCTCAGAGTCTTCCGGGCAGCCGTCGTCGTCCTGGAATCCGTTGTAGACTTCGGGCTGGCCTGGGCATAGATCAACGCTGTCTGCGATCGCGTCGCCGTCAGAGTCGGCCTCTAGCTTGTTGTCTGCCACCACATCGGGGCAACCGTCTGAATCATCAAGGCCGTTGTACGTCTCCGAGCTGTACGGACAGGCGTCGTCTGGATCTGGTATTCCATCTGCATCAATGTCATGTACTATCAAGAGTCTTAGTGTATCCGGACAGCCGTCTGAATCCTCAAACTTGTTATAGTTTTCGCGCTCTAGCGGGCAAGAGTCTCTGTCGTCTGATATTCCGTCAAAGTCGGCATCAGGCTTGTCGCCTGCGCTGGTTCCCATTACGTCGGGGCAGCCGTCGCGGTCAAGATAGTCGTTATAGTTTTCTGCCTCGTCAATGCATACATCCCGCCTGTCCTCTATTCCGTCACCGTCAGTATCGGGAAATGTGAACTGGGACAGTGCAGTCTGTGTCTTGTCGGGACAGCCGTCTGAATCATCAAGTCCGTTGTAGACTTCGGGCTGGTTCGGGCACTGATCCACTGCATCTGGGATTCCGTCTGAATCAGAGTCCGGGATCGCCTCAGAGTCTTCCGGGCAGCCGTCGTC